>CAZNGI010000147.1:0-5594 GCA_964572505.1 uncultured Methanotrichaceae archaeon
GGGCAGATCAAGAACCGCTGAACCTGCCCCAAAAACCTCTTTTTTTCATTTTTTTTATCATTCGAGGAAGTTATCCCCCTTTGTCCAGTTCTCTATCGCCCTTTTCGCGACCAGAAGCTCGAAGATTGAGAAAAAACGAGAGAAACATGCCAAAAAATCGAGCCCAAGCGCTCGACCCGACCTGAAGATCGAGCGATTTCAGGGAATCATTGATATATCGTGACCGACTCTCTCACGACACCGCGTAGCATATCGGTTTCGGCCGACTAAAATTTCAGGATCGCGATTCACATGAACTTCTGGCAACCCAAGATCGAGACGATGAAAAAGTCAGATCTTCAGGATCTGCAGCAAAGACGCCTGAAGGATACCGTGAAGAGGGCCTACGATAACGTGCCCTTCTACCACCAGAAGATGAAAGATCTCGGGATGACGCCCCGGGACGTGACGAGCCTCGAGGATGCAAGAGCCCTTCCGGAGACGAGGAAGGGCGATCTTCGAGATAACTACCCCTTCGGCCTCTTCGCCGTTCCCGAGAGCGAAATCGTGAGGGTCCACGCCTCCTCCGGGATGACGGGAAAGCCGACGGTCGTCGGCTACACCGCAAAAGACATAGAGACCTGGTCGGATATGGTGGCACGAGACCTGGTGATGGTCGGCTACACAAAAGATGACATATTCCAGAACGCCGTCAACTACGGCTTTTTCACCGGGGGCCTGGGCATCCACTACGGCATCGAGCGGATGGGGGCGATGGCGGTTCCGAGCGGCACGGGGAGCACCAAACGTCAGATAGAGATCATGATCGATTTCGGGGTCACGGCCCTCCACTGCACCCCCTCTTACGCCCTCTACCTCGCCGAGACGGTATTGGATATGGGTGTCGTCGACGATCTGAAGCTGAAGATCGGCTGCTTCGGAGCCGAGCCCTGGTCTGACGAGGCCCGCTCAGAGCTTGAGGATATGCTGAACATCAAGGCTTACGACTCCTACGGCCTCTCGGAGATGTTCGGGCCGGGCGTCGCCTTCGAGTGCCAGGAGCAAAACGGCCTTCACATCTGGGAGGACCACTTTCTGGTAGAGATCGTCGATTCCGAGGGGGAGCTCTGCGCTCCCGGCGAGCGGGGCGAGCTGGTCCTGACCTCCCTCACCAAAGAGGCGATGCCCCTCATCAGGTACCATACGGGAGACGTCACCTACATGATGGAGGAGGACTGCCCCTGCGGCAGAACCAGCGTCAAGCTCCACCGGTTCCTCGGGCGGGCCGACGACATGCTGGTCGTAAGAGGCATCAACGTCTTCCCCAGCCAGATCGAGGACGTCCTCCTCAAGATGCCCGAGATCGGGGACTATTTCCAGGTGGTCGTGGACAGGAAGAGGCACGGCCTTGACGAGATCGCGATCAAGGTGGAGATGAGCAACGGTGCCTTCACCGGAGAGCTGAGCGACCTTGCACGGCTCCAGAAGAAGGTGGAGAACGAGCTGAAGTCTGTGATGAAGATCAGGTCCAGGATCGAGCTGGTGGAGAAGGGGAGCCTCCCCAGGACCGAGGGCAAGTCCAAGAAGATCGTGGATTTAAGGGATATCTAGGTTCGGTCATAGGGGGCCGCAAAGAGGTCCCCCTTTATGGCCCAAGCTCGTCCAGCTTCTCTTTTACCCTTTCGTTCAGCCTCTCCAGCATACCCTTCATCCTCTCGGAGTTGTCGCAGTGCGAGCCGGTCTTGGGGCTGCAGACCGAGATGGCGTCCATCACCCGATCTGCCAGACGAAACTCCTCCATCTCCTCCAGCTTCATCAAAAGGTCTGACATCTTCCGGTTGAACTCCCTGCACTTCTCAGCGTCGCATATCGCGTCTCCGTGGAGGTGGCGGAGGCTCTCGACCTCCTTCAGAAGAGTTTCCCATCGGACCCTCTTGGTCGTATCATGATCTATTGGCGCCTTCGGATCTATGCGATCTCCTCCTCGAATGTTCCTCGCGCCGAGATTATCACCGATTCTCCATCTGGAGGCTTGAAGGTATAATACTGCCCCCAAAAATGCCAAGATGACCGCTTTTCTCCTCGACGCTATGAAGAACGTATCGAAAATATCACCAGAAGAACCTGGTTTGATATCAGACTAACATTTAGACAGTGTATATTTTGAAAATCGAATATAAGTCCCTTGTTCAGATCAATCGCCCTTCAATCTGGATAAATGAAACCTCTCAGGGACAAAATACTTGAAGTATTGATCACCAAGAACTACTGAATTTCTTTAAAGAAATCCGCGAAAGGAGGTGAGAGATATGGTCGATATCGAAGATATACCTCCAAAGTTGAGGTGGGAGATCGCGGCCAAATCGGCGTCCGCGATCCCCGTAGCCTACGATCTCTTCTTCAGGAAGGTCCTAGGCGAGAGGTACGACGAGATCGAGATGCCGATCTGGACCGAGGCTGGGCGGGAGGTGGGACGGCTCGCCACCGCCCTGTGGCTGCCGGCCGACGACGCCGAGGGGATCATCGAGACGATGACGATAACATCGAAGATCCTCTTCGGCCCCGAGTTCAGAGGGGAGATGACGGAGGCAGCGGATGATCGGGCCGTGTGGAAGATAGCTGAGTGTCCTGTGCTCAACCGGGCGATGGAGGTGGCGATGAAGCCCGACAGGATTTTGCACGCCCGCGAAGTGTACGTGAAGTCTGCCGTTGAGAACCTCAATCCGAAATATTCTCAAAGGTTTGAAAAGAGGATGTGCGCAGGCGACCCCTTCTGCGAGAGCATCGTCCAGCTCAGGTGATGGTCAGAGGAAACTTGGAGGGTTCAGCCGTATCCAAGAGCCCTCGCCTTGTCAAAGGCCTCCTTTGCAGCATCGCCCTCTCCCAGCATCTGGAGGGCCCAGCTCTTGTTGTTCCAGGCGGCCGCGTATCCTGGTTCGATCTCGAGGGCCTCGTCGAAACAGTCCAAGGCCTCCTGGTAACGGCCCAGCCGATTCAACGTCATCCCCTTTTTGTTCCAGGCCTCCGCGAACGCGGGATCGATCCTGAGGGCCTCGTCGTAACACCCCAGAGCCTCGTCGAACCGGAGGAGCATCTGGAGGGTGTTGCCCTTGTGGTACCAGCTTTCCGCGAAATTGGGGTCGATCACCAGGGCCCTCTCATAACACCTCAAAGCCTTATCGTAGCTTCCGGTCATCTGGAGGGCGTCCCCCTTGCCGTCCCAGGCGTCGGCAAGCTCCGGTTCCATCTCGAGGGCGTGGTCGTAGCAGCCCGCAGCCCCGCCGTAACGGCCCGACCTGCAGAGGGAGTCGCCCCTTTCGACCCAGTCCTCGGCGGTGTACGCCTCAACCGCGGTCACGGTCACCTCCTGGGGCTCATCGACGATCGGCTCTTCAGCGGATTCGTTCGCCTCAGCCTCCCCCAGCTCGGCGTCCACGATCGAGTCTCCGACGGCTGGACCTGCGGGAACCTCCGCCACTACTTCCTCAGAAGGAGCATCGAAAACCAGGCCCAAATCCATCAGACTGAGACCGGGCCTTTTCGAGGGCTCCTCTGCGGTCGAGGCTTCGAGAGTCAGATTCGCAGACGATTCCTCATCAGCCAAATCGTCCTCGGAACCCAGACCAGTCAGGCCGAGGTCCGCTCCTCCTGCGGCATCCTCGGCGGCCACATCCTCACCGGCCGCCTCCTCCAGAGTTTGGTCCGCTTCGGTGACGTTCTCGGGCTCCTCAGAAGGCTCCTCGACGACCGGCTCCTTTTCAGGGCCTGAAGGAGACCGGTCGACGCTGGATATCCCAGCAACCTCGTAGACGGGCGAAGACTCATCGAAATCGCCGTAGAAGTTTCCCTCCCAGAGGTTCGTCCCGAGATCGAAGGCGTTGTAGTTCTCGTTGTCTTGGAGGACGTTTTTGAGGATCCGGTTGTCGTTGGACCCGGCGTTGATCCATATCCCGTATTTGTTCTTCCAGACGACGTTCTCCTCGATGATGCTGCCGCTCGACCCGTCGAGGAATATGCCGTACCAGCTGTTGTCGGTGACGAGGTTGCCCCTGATCAGGTTGTCCTTCGACCTCACCTCGATCCCTGCCCAACCGAATCCGGCGTTTTCGAGGACGAACCCCTCGAGCAGAACGCCGTCGGCGACGAGGGTCGCAGCGCTGCCGCGCCCCCCGGCATCCACGATCGGCTTCTCGGTGCCGTTCCCAGCGCCACGAAGGACGAGGGACATGTCCACCACCAGGTTCTCGCGATAGGTGCCGCCACCGACCTCCACCACGTCTCCGGGGCTCGCGGCGTCGATGGCAGCCTGGATGCTGACGTGATCGCACCCCTTAGGGCCCACCGTTACCGTGGCCGCCTCTGCCCCCGCGAGGAAGAGCGCCAGGACCGTCAAGAAAAAGACCGACTTCGAACTCATCAAGCCTCCCGCCTGAGAGTCCTTTCTACTTCAATCTAAGAAAATGTTTTGGTGAAATACAGGTCGTGTCTGCAGTTGATTGAATAGGTTTATATGTTATGATATGAATTCTTATTTTTGAGGGAGCGGCTAGGCAACACGAACTTGACACATCAGAACTGTGGTGTTGGAACAAAGACTGTCCGGACTACGGCAAGAAGGGTTTACGGAACATCGTTTTCAAGGAGCGTTACGGGAAGATGAATGCGGCACTTTTTCGTTGTAAGGCATGTGGACATTGTTTCAGTGAGAGTCGAGGTACGCCCTTTTTTGGATTGAACACCCCAACGAACATGCTCAGTCAAACTGGCGGCGGCGCACCTCGCAGCAAGCTGCGGGGCATGCAAGGCGCCGCCGCCCTGTTAAGTCGATAGACCGCAAATGGTATAATTCTCAAGATGGTCGTATGTTCCCCAATCAATATCAATTACATCATCCACAGCTCGATTCAAACTGTTAAGTCGGTTATTTGTCCATCCCCGCAGCAAGCTGCGGGGTATTCGATAAAAATAAACGAGGGCGTGGTCGGGGGCACCATCCTCACCGCAGGGGTGGCCAGCACCCTATTCCTGGTGACAAAGTCCCTGGTCCAGCTCCCCTTCTCAAGGTACATCGACGAAAGCAAGAACAAGACCAGATGGCTGATACTGGGAACGGCCCTGATCGCCGCGGTCCCTGTGATGTACATTTTCATAGACAACATATACCAAGTCTACCTGGCGGAGACGCTCTACGGCATCGGGAGCGGCCTTGCTTATCCAACCTGGGTTTGGCTCTGGAGCATGAACCTGAAACCGGGAAGGGAGAGCTTCGAGTGGTCGGTCTATTCCACTTCCACGGGCCTGGGGACCGCCGTCACCGCGGCCGCCGGCGCTGTCATCGCAAGCCTTGCGGGTTTCACGGCCACCTTCATCCTGACCGGGTTGATGTGCCTTCTCGGGTGCGGTATACTCCTGATGCTGGATCACGAGAGCGCTTCTAAGAGGAGGGATCTCGTCCTCTCGGAGGAGAGGAAGAGCAGATCCAGGCTCGATCGTCTCAGCCCGGACTGAGGACCGGGTCGTCTCCGATCCCTTCTCGTCCACCCTCTTCTCCATCCTCAAAAACGGATTATTTTCCCGATGACTATTTAGTCCCGGGACCTCCTTCTCGCTCGCAT
>CAZNGI010000148.1:0-5442 GCA_964572505.1 uncultured Methanotrichaceae archaeon
ATCCTCGGAGGCGTGCTGCCTATAGGCGGCTCAGAGGCGGAATTCTCCGAAGATTTGATGCAGGAATTTGATTTTGCCGGACGGGCTTTTAGAAACGAGGTTAGGATGGTGAGGCGGGACTTCATGCTCGGCAAGTTATGCGATAAAAAGAGCCCTCTCTTCGGGTTGCTGGAGCATTCCATGGGCTTCATAATCAAGGACGAAAGGAGCACATGTGTTCCTTATGTGCTGAGACGGGTCGGGTAGTCATAACATGAATCCCATTTTATATTAAAATTTTTAATCCAAAAAACTTCACCGATCGGCAGGCTTATATTTAAAGCAGCCCGAATTATATTCCGGAGCTTCTGCAAGTCGTGAGGTTGCAACCATGAGTTTTCTGATAGATCCTCCCCTGCTAGTTTTGTCAGGCCTCTTCATCTACTTTGGAGGCAGAAGGCTTGGCTGGGATAGACATGCAAAGATTGTGGTGGGCGTTGCGATCGTACTGATATTTATAATATTTAGCTTGCTATTGTACGCCGACATATTCCGGAGCGTATTTCCCTTCTTCACCGGCATGAGCGGTTCAGAGTTCATGCTCCACTCCAACATCACAGGCATCACCAAGGAGGACGTCCCCGCCGCCGTCGTGATCTTCCTATTCATCCTTTACCCGGTGTGGCTCTTCGCTGGGTATGCAGCCGCCCTACTGATCTCGAAGCGCAGGCGAGTATCAAAGGAGGTCTATTCCCTATGGGACGTCAAGAGCCGCGTTGAGCGCGGCCCTTCTGAGTATGCCGTGGCGAGAGACCCCGATGCCCGAAAGTGCGTCAGGGATGCGGTGGCCTCCCTTGGCGGCATCGAGAGATTCGTCAAGACCGGCGACAAGGTCTTCATCAAGGTGAACATCTGCGGTGGGGTGCCCGAGGTGAAGGGGACGTTCACGAGCACCGATGTCGTCGATGAGATCGTCGATGTGGTCAGGGGGGCGGGGGGAGAGCCCTTCATCGCAGACGCCGACATGATCTGGAACAAGTTCTGGCAGGTGGCCACCGACTCCGGCTGGGTCGAATGGGCCAAAAAGAAGGGCGTAAGGCTGGTGAACCTCTCCGACACCAAAATCGTCAACTTCGACTTCGGAGAGGAGAGCGTCATCGGCACCGACAGGGTCTCAAAGGAGGTGATCGACGCCCAGGTCATAATCTCGGTGCCGGCGATGAAGACCCACCTCCTCACGGGAGTCACCCTGGGCATGAAGAACATGTACGGCACCTTCCCGGAGGTGGACAAGGCCAAGTATCACCGCATGAAGATCGAGGAGGTCATATACGAGGTGAACAAGGCCTTCGCCCCGAACCTGGTGATAATCGACGGCAGCATAGGAAACGAAGCCATCGGACCCTTGAGCTCCAGGCCCATAGACTTTCAGACGATCGTCGCCTCGAGCGACGTCGTCTGCGCCGATTCCATCGCCTCTCAGCTGATGGGGTACGATCCGATGGAGGTGGAGCACTTGAGGCTCGCCCAGGAACGGGGCCTCGGCGACGCATCCCAGAAGTACGATTTCGACCTCCTTCCCTACAGGCACGCCAGTGGCAAGGACGGTAACTGGGACCGGCCCGAGCCGAAAGTCAAGGATTTTTACAACTGGGGCATCGAGCTGATACTTAAGTTCCCGGGCTGGAGCACCCTCTTCAACGTCGGAGCCGACTTCTTCCTCTACGACATGGCGAGGCTTCCGGTCCTCAAATACCTCACCCCCGCCTTACTCAAGCTGCTGAACGATGTTGCCTTCCTCATCCTGAAAGGTCAGGGGGATACGGAAGAAGACAGGATCAGGAGGAGAAACAACTTCTTCACGGTGCTGCTGTTGGCAGAGGCGTCCCTCTTCGGGTTCTACATGGACGGGTATCTGATGCGATCCCTCTTCTTCGACCTGAACTTCCTTCTCGCGATTTTGGTCTCGATCCTGGCCGCCGTCAGGATGAAGACCAGAAACCTCTTGGCCCTCATCCTATCTTCGGCCTTCGTCTCTTTCGTCGTGGAGCATGCCATCACCTCAGATGAGATCGTGATCTACACCGGAAGCGCGGGCCCCACCCTCTTCGCCGTCTCGGGTTGGGTGATGCTATTGATAGCGATTTTTGGAATATCGGATCTATTGAGACAGTGGCTGGCGAGGCTCCACATATTCGACAAGCTCAGTGGATGGCGGGCCCTTCCCTTTGCTGCGGCCGTTGCGGCCTTCTCCCTCTTCTTCTATCTGGAGGGATATTTCGAAGTGGCCGGAAGGGAGGTTTTGGTGATGTACGCGGTCATGGCGCTTCTCGGCCTGTTTTACTCGAACAGGTGCTCCATCGACTGGAACGCCTCCCTCGTTATCGCCAGCATAGCCGTCGGCGGCTACATGGAGCTATTGGGCACGTTGGCGGGTCTGTGGAGTTACAGCTTAACAGATGCTATGCCCATCTTCATCACCCTAGCCTGGGCGATCAATTCTGGAGCCGTTCACGGGATCGCGTCCCTGGCGGGGATCGATCTCTCCAGCTCTACGGCGAAGGGGTCAGCCGAAGATCGAACCTCGAAGCGTTTTGAGATGGGATCGCGTCATTGAAGCGATCTCGAACTTTCAAATGGTTATTGTGTCCGGTCCCCGGAGAGGTGTTGGCGAAAATCATGGGGGTGCAAGGGGGGGGTTCGCCGGGGCGGGCTGAATCCGCGGAGTACCCGAACCTCGCCCTGAGGTCATCGCCCCCCCGCGATCTCGATCTCCCCCTCGGAAAGATCGCAGAGCTCGCGGATGCACCGATCGGTCTACGTCCTTGATCAGGCATCGGATCGGGGTCCATTCGTGACCGGCATTCTTCGCTGCGATCAATAAGTGCAGTTCGAGCATCTTCTCGACTTGGCGCCGGGCAGTTTTTCAGAACCATCTTAAGATTTGAGGTTGTCTTTGGAAATCCTATTTGCAATATGTTTATAAGTTTCCCCCTGGGAAAAGATTGATAAATTTGGAAATCGGGTGATAGGGAAATAGGAGGTGAAAAAATGGCCCAGGAAGAAAAAGAGTTCACGTGCCCGCTCTGCGGAGAAACGTTTTCAAGCAAAGAGGAGTTCGAAAAGCACAAAAAAGAGCATGAAAAGTAAATCGTATAATCTTTAAATTTTTTATTATTCATCTTATGGAAATGCAGAATATGGTTTCTCTCAGAAATTACATTTCAAACTCAGATGGCGTAACACAAAAAAACAAAAATATCCTGGTTATTTTTTTGGAAAATTTAAATCAAATCCGAAGGTAGATCTCTATACCCCTCGAAGCTGCTCTCCCCGTTTGCATAGGCGCCGTGCCAGTCCGGCGGGACCGGCATCTCCGCGTAGAGCCGATCTCTTTTGGCTTCGAGGAGGCGGGGCTTTCTTCCCATGAACTGGGCGGCACAGATGACCCCGTTATTCGACGTCTCGGAGAGCCGTTCCATCCACCGGTATCCGCTCACAGACCTCATTAGATGATGGTCCAGGATCAGGGTCTCCACATTCTGGGCGAGGACTTTCCCATTTTTCCATGCGACCTCTCGGAGTTCAGGGCTGAGGCGAGAGAGGTAGAGGGGCGGTCCGGAGGCGAGGACGATGGTGGGCCGCCAGCCAAGGATGATCAATATCGCCTTTTCGTCGAGGAGCTGGATGTCGGAGGCGTGGACGAAGACCTCTTCCCCCTCCTGGATCCGGGTCATCATCACCGTGCCGAGCCGCGAACCCCTGGTGCCGTGGGGGACGGGGCTGGAGAAGCTGACCATCCCCTCGCTCCTCTCCTCGGAGTCTGGCAGGATGCGGCCGGCGAACCGGGAGAGGTCGATCCACCGCTGGACCGCCAGATCCGAGAGGTCGTGGGGGCCCTTGCACCAGAGCCGGACCCCGTCGAGGGGAGGGACCCGGCTGAGGGATAGCTGGTAGGGGTTTGCGTCTGCCAGGGGGATGTGGTCGCCGTGGTAGTGGCTGATCACCACGTCCGTGGCCCTCCCCAGGGCCTCGACGATCTTCTCTCGAACCTCGGCTCCCACCACCACCTGGTGAGGGTGGGGGAGCTTGCCGTGCCTCAAATATCCGAGAGCGACTCCCGGGTCTATAACGATCGTCCGCCCTTCTGCCTCCACAACGCAGGAGATGCCCCTGACGCCGAGAGATTCGGTGCCCAGCACTTCTATCTTCATGATCGTCCCGTTCCAGTCTCGATGCCGTCCTGATCTGAAATATAAAATCAGGCTTCTCTATTTCGAACTGCGGGGGGGCAGGGTCCTAAAAGTTTTCGGTTGCTGAGGTCTCGGGAAGGTCGGCCTCGATTGGCGGAGGCGATGTTGGGCCTGGCCGGCCGAATCGTCGCCGGATCCGGGCCTCAGCCTTTCGCCGTCGTTTCCTCCACGATGCCGATCTCCTCCTCGGTCAATCCGTAAAGCTCGCTGGATGTGGCCTCGATCTGCCGGTCCGTCGCCATCGATCTGGCGCTGAGGATAGCCGTCTCGCGTCAATCTGTCGCCTCCGCCATCCGTCTGTTCAGAGCGAGCATATTCTCGACGAGGTCCACCATCGAATCGTGGCGGGAGAGATCAACCAGAAATATCGAATCATTAAAATACCATCAAAAATATACTCCCTGCGGCGGAGACCGCCCCGCGGCCGGACGGCGCTGCCCGTAGGCGGATCAACGCTGCGGATCTGGGAAAGACACTAGATCGACCTGCGGCCGTATCCGATGCGATTCCATGCCTCTCGAAATTCGTCTCTGTCATATGAGGTGGGCTGAAGCCAGTAGGAAATTCGGCCGTCTTTTTCTCCTCGATGGACCATCTCTTTGACTTCTGAGGGCAACATGACAAATGCGGTCGGCTCTTGGGCCACGTTGTTTACGATGACCCAGAAGTCGCCCATAATATTATCCAGCCTGGTTCCGATGGGCACAGCGTTGCGCTTGCTTAGGGTCTTAACTTGCACCCCTATGAAATGCGAAGCGTCGGCGTTGTAAGCGATAATATCGATGCCACGCGCATTCCGGGAGGTGGGCATTACATTCCAGCCCATAAGGGAGAGTCGATAGCAAGTATAGTACAAGCCTACATTTCCGATTATTTGCGGTCTTAGCACTATTTTGTCGCCCCCTCGACGATGGCGACTTCCTCCTCAGTCAATCCGTAAAGCTCGTAGACGAGCCGGTCGATCTGCCGATCGGTCGCCTCGATCTGGCGCTGAAGGAGGGTCTTCTCGTGGCCGGTCTTCGTCTCGGAAAGCCGCCTGTGCAGGTCGAGCATATTCTCGACGAGCTTCACCATCGAATCGTGGCGGGCGACGTCCTGGGGGTCGGAGAAGTCGATGGTGCGGATGGGGATCTGTTGCACGTACATGGGCTTGTATTCGAAATATCCGCCCCTCTTCGTGGAGGAGACAGAATGGATTACGTAGTCTGCA
>CAZNGI010000149.1:0-5419 GCA_964572505.1 uncultured Methanotrichaceae archaeon
CCGTCTCTACGGACTTCTCCGTCTCTACGGACTTCTCCGTCTCTACGGACTTCTCGGCCTCTTCAGATGCTTCGGCTTTTCCTTCCTCCCCGAGAACTTCGAAGATCCGCTTTATCTCCTCAGTCCCTTCGATCCTCTCGCCTTTGGCGGCCTCAAAGCCGAGCTCGATCTTCCCCTTGGGGACGAGCTCCGCGCCGAAGGCCATGATCTGGACCGCCGAGCTGGGGCTACGAATCATGTACTCGGCCGAGAGGAGAACCTCCGATATCCGGCCGTAATTCTTTATCTGACGGCCGAAGATCCCCTCGAAGACCGAGTCTCTGCACTTCATCCCCTCCTCTTCGTAGATGCTCTTCAGGGCCGCAACGACAGCCATCGGCCTGATATTTCTCGGGCAGCGGACGGTGCAGAGGAGACACGATGTGCATAGCCAGATCGATCTGCTCTCAAGAGCCGCCTTCTTCTCTCCTTCGAGGACGAGCTTGACGAGCTTTCGGATGGGGGTATCCATCAGGTGGGCGGTGGGGCAGCTTGCAGAGCAGGTCCCGCACTGGATACAGGTCTTCACCTCCTGACCGGCGAGCTTGAGGACCCTTTCTTTGAACTCCTCTCCCTCTGGGGTCATGATCATTGAAGTCGTCACTTTTCCTCACCCCCCTCGGCCAAAGCCTTCGCCTTCTTGATCCTGGCTGCGATCTTCTCGCTCGCGTCTTTGATCTCGTCCCTCTCCCATTGGAACCTCACCTTCGGCTTGTTGATCACGGCCTCGACCCCCCCCAGAGCCTCGTTGATCCTCGAAAGAAGGTCAGGGTCCCGTTCAGGTGCCTCGATCAAGGGTATCGGAACCTTCTCAATCTCTGGCGGGGCGACGATCCCGGAGAGGTCCGGCCTCTTCCTCGACTTCGATACAATCGAGGATATCGCCTCCTTCCACTCCTCGGCCCAGGGCGTCTCCAACACCTTCGTGTGGGTGACTTTGGATCGATCTACCTCCACGGCGAAGCAGTGGCATGCGTTGGCGCAGGCCCCGCAGAAGATGCACTGGTCTTCTTCGACCTTGATCTTGCCGTCTTCGCCAACGTACCAGCAGTCGGCGGGACAGACGTTGAAGCAGGCGTGACACCCCATCGGGTCGCAGAGAGGAAGCTGCCGTTCGATGAGTCTTATCTCACCCTCGAAGGGCTTTGTTATGTCCATCGCCTCGTAGGGACAGACCAATAGGCACCTGCCGCACCCGATGCACTTGTCCTGGTCTACCTCGATCTCGCCCAGAAACTCAAACTCCTCCTCAAGTTCGAGGGGCTTTCCCTCGACGATGATCGCCTCCTCCGGACATATCCCGACGCATAGACCGCAGTGGTCGCAGAGGTCCTCGTCGACGAGAAGCTGCTCGTATGGTACGAGGTCTGTTGGGATTGGCTCCCGCTCCTGGAGCAAGAAGGCCTCGCAGAACTTCGCGCATTTCCCGCACAAATTGCACTTCTCAGAATCGACCTCGATCTTCCCCTTCCCCTCTCCTTTCTCCTCCTCTCGGAGGGGGCCGAAGACGTCCCTTGTCGGGTAGAAGACGACGGTGATCGCCTCGGTGGGGCAGACCGGCTCGCAGAGGACACAAGGTAAGCACTTCTCGTTCGGCTCGGCCTTGGAGATGAGGCGGGGGTACTCCTCCATATCCCTGTAGTCTTTGTCGTTCGCCGTCATTTTGTAGGCGTCGACGGGGCAGAAGGCGGCACACATCCCGCAGAAGACGCAGGCATCAAGGTCGATCAGAACCGGCGGCGCGTCAAGGCCTGTTGCGATCTCGATGACGGGCCCAAGCGTCAGCGCCTTCGTCGGGCAGAGGTCGATGCAGATCCCGCAGCCGTTGCACTTCTTGTAGTCGTAGTCCAGGACCTTGACCGAGTCCTCAGACCTCTGGATCGACTTGATGATGGACCCCTCGACCTCCATCTCCTTTTCGATCTCCATCACCATCAGCGATCGCCTCCTGGTGGCGTTGGTGCCCGTAGAGCGCGTAGCTCCGTTCCCACCGGCCCCATCTCCTTCAGCTCATTGACGAACTTTCTGACTTCTTTCGCCAGGATCTCGCCTTCGCTTGCCGCACACCAGATGATCTTGACCCTGCCCGGGTTTATCCCGACCTTCTCAAGGACGCCTCTTAAAACCTCGACTCGCTGGTAGGCCTGGTAGTTTCCCTTGTGGTAGTGGCACTCACCAAGGCGGCACCCGGATATCAGAACCCCGTCGGCCCCGCCCTTCAGAGCCTCGATGACGAAGGCGGGATCGACCCTGCCGACGCACATCACCCTGATCGCCCTCATGTTCGTCGGGTACTGGATTCGAGACGTTCCCGCAAGGTCAGCTCCAGCGTAGCTGCACCAGTTGCACAGGAACCCGACGATGAAGGGGTACTGCCCCTTGACGGCGGTCGCCGCCCTCACCTGGGCCATAATCTGCTCGTCGGAGAAGAGGGTCATGTCGATGGCGTCGACGGGACAGGCGGCGGCACAGGTCCCGCACCCCTTGCAGGCCGCCTCGTCGATGAAGGCGGTCTTATCGACGGTTATCGCCTTGCTGGGACATGTCTCGACGCAGAGCTTGCAGCCGATGCACTTCTCCGTATCCACCATCGCGACGACGGGATCGAGGGTAAGCTCACCTCGCAGTAGAAGCCTCATCGACTTTGCCGCTGCGGCCTCCCCCTGGGCGATCGAGACCTGGATCTCCTTTGGTCCCGAGGCGCATCCCGCTATGAAGACGCCGTCGATGTGGGCCTCGACAGGCCTCATCTTGGGATGGGCGATCTCGAAGAATCCGTCTGGCCGTTTTGAAAGGCCGAGGAGGTTTCCGATGACGTCCGCATCCTGGTTCGCTTCAAGCCCCGCCGATAGGACGACCAGATCGTAGTGCTTGGACCGAAACCCGCCGAGAAGGGTGTCCTCGTAGTTTACCTGAAGGTTCCCGTCGACCTCCTCGACCTCGGAGACCCTGCCCCTGATGAAATTGACTCCGAGCCTCTGGGCCCGCATGTAGAACTCCTCGTAACCCTCGCCCCCGGCCCGAAGGTCGATGTAGTGAATCGAGACGTCGGTTTCCGGATACTTCTCCTTGATCAGCTGGGCGTTCTTGAGGGCGTACATGCAGCATACCCGGGAGCAGTAGCAGTTTCCGACGGTCTGGTCCCTGGACCCGACGCACTGGATGAAGGCGACAGACTTTGCGACCTCGCTGTTGGAAGGGCGGACGACCTCGCCGCCGGTGGGGCCCGCGGCGTTCAGGAGCCGCTCGACCTGTAGGCCGGATATGACGTCCCTGTACCTTCCGTACCCGTACTCCTCCTTTCGGGCCGGATCGAAAGACTGCCAGCCCGTGGCGACGATTATCGCCCCCACATCGAACCTGAACTCCTCCTGAGTCTGGTCGTACTTGACGGCGTCTACGGGACAGGCCTCGGCGCAGAGGCCGCAGCCGACGCAGGCCTCAGGATCGACGCAGGCGATGAGGGGCACCGACTGGGGTATCGGCATGTAGATCGCCTTCCTCTTCCCCAAACCGAACTCGTACTCATCGGGAACCTCGACTGGGCAGACTCCGGCGCACTCGTTGATGCAGCCCTTGCAGAGCTTCTCGTCGACGAACCTCGCCTTCTTGACGCCCGAGACCGTGAACCTCCCGATGCTCCCCTCGATGTTCAGGATCTCGGCGTAGGTCATGAGGGTGATGAGGGGATGGTTGTAGACGTCGGTCATCTTGGGGGCGAGAACGCAGATCGAGCAGTCGTTCGTCGGAAAGACGTCCGTGAGGAGAGCCATGTAACCTCCGATCGTCGGCTTTCTCTCGACGAGGTAGACGGGCAGGCCGCTGTCGGCGAGGTCGAGGGCAGCCTGGATCCCGGCAACCCCTCCGCCGATGATCAGAACGCCCCGGCTGACGGGCATCGTCTCGCCCTGGAGTGGGTTTAAAAGAGCGGCCTTTGCCACGGCCATTCTAATGAGGTCTTTTGCCTTCTCCTGGGCCTGGGGCGGCTCGTCCATGTGGACCCAGGAGCACTGCTCCCTGATGTTGGCCATCTCCAGCATGAAGGGGTTCAACCCCGCCTCGGAGATCACCCGCCTGAAGGTAGGCTCGTGGAGCCTGGGCGAGCAGGCAGCCACCACGACGCTGTCCAGCTTCTGCTCCTCTATGTCCTCCTTGATCGTCTCCTGGCCCGTGTCAGAGCAGGTGAACTGGATGTCCCGGGCGACCTCCACGCCCGGGAGGGTTTTTGCGAACTCTGTGAGGCTGTCAGGCTCCAGAACCCCTGCAATGTTCAGGCCACAATGACATACGTAGACTCCAATTCGCATCGACAGGACTCCGGGTAATCATTCGGAATCCTTCAACTTAAAGGTACCTGTGAGGGGAAAAGCGGGTGAATTTGAGAAATACGTCAACTTGTCGTGTAGTCTTTGGGGATCTGCTTGGTTGAGGATCTGCCTGCAAGTTCCTCTGTTATTTTTTCAATAAGTCAAACTGGCGCCGCCGCCCTGTTAAGTCGATAGACCGCAAATGGTATAATTCTCAAGATGGTCGTATGTTCCCCAATCAATATCAATTACATCATCCACAGCTCGATTCAAACTGTTAAGTCGGTTATTTGTCCATTCCCGCAGCAAGCTGCGGGGTATTCGATAAAATAAATATATTGATCCCATAAAAATTTGGGGCAGGTACTGCATGCGATTTCTCGGTATAATTGCATCCCGCTATTAACTTCACACCACAATCAGCTCTGCAGGATGGCCGCTTTCCATCGATTTGATCGTCACTTCAGAAAATTTGCCGGATCCATCCTGATCATAAGTCAGAGATGGCTCCAATCTGAATATCGCCCGATTTATTCCATATTCCTGAAGAGCGATAATGGATTCTGTAACATCGGCGAGCATCGGAGAACCCGGGCCGCGTCTGGTGCTAGCATATTCATAAGGTGAACTCGTCATCGTTGATACGGAACTCTTTATATTGGGGTATGGCCCGCTCAACCTCAAGGAAGAATAACTCGTCATCTGGTTTTGGAAACCAATAGAGTTTCCATTCAAATATAGCTTTATGATGCTCGAGTTTTCGGGTCCAACTCTGTCCAACTCACTGATATCAAAAATGAGGTATCCAACATTATTTTGATTAATTATTATAGAAGGAGTTGAATTTGCCACCTCAGCATCTTCTAAGTTTGGCGATTCTGGCATTGTGTATCGCCCATCATCAACTTCGATCTGCTTAAAGCCCTCTGAAGATACGAGATAACCGTCGTCGATCACCTGTATCTGATTCAGTGCGATCACGGGCGAACATATCATTGAAAGCACCAAAACCAACAGCATTATATCTCTCATGTATACTTCACCTGCCAATGAATTCAATTTTTAAATTTAAG
>CAZNGI010000150.1:0-5386 GCA_964572505.1 uncultured Methanotrichaceae archaeon
CCCTTGACGTAATCCTCCGAGGTCTCTATATCGGTGTGCATCCTCCTTCTTATCTGGATCCAGCAGGACCCAAGCCCCAGGCTCTGGCCTGCGAGCTGCAGGATTATCGAGGCGATGGAGCAGTCCTCGATCCAGACGTCCGACTCGTCCTCGTCGGCGCAGACCACGACCCCCAGGCGCGCTCCTGCGAGAAAAGACGAGCCGCTCGGCTTCGCCTTTGAGAGGGCCTCAAGCTTCAATCGGTCCTCTACGAAGACGAACCTCCAGGGCCTGAAGTTGCGGGAGGTGGGTGAGCGCAAGGCAGCCTCCTTCAAGAGCTCGACGACCTCGGGCTCGATATCTTCGTCCTTGTACTTTCTGACGCTCCTTCTCTTTCTAAGCGTGTCGAGCATGAATCTTCCTCCGGGTTTCTTCACATCGTCGATCTTTTCGATGAAAGATAAATCTAATCCGAACTTCCATTAAAAAGTGGGCCGGGATCGCCCCGGCTACGACTCGTATATCCCTGCTCCGAGCCACCAGGTCTCGTCCACCTTCATCACGTAGCTGACCTTGGGCTCGGTCTGGTTGGTGATGGGGTTACGCCACCGGTACTCGTAGAAACCGCTGCCATCGTTCAGAGCGATGGAGCGCATCTCCTGGTTGATGTAAACTCCTCGCTCGTCCTGAATGTCCAGCCGGCGGGTTCCCACCGCCGAAGGGAGGTAGGGGAGGACGAGCGCTGTGCCGTTGAAGTCCTGAGCGAAGATGTAAACGTCGCCCCGGACCCAGGGGCCTTCGGTGTCCATAAATTCGGCTATGGCCATCTTCCTTCCCACCACCAGGGCGTGGCTGGCTGCCTCCTGGACGAAGTTCTTCAGCTCCTCCTTGTTTGCGGGCTTCTTCTCAGATAGGTTCTCAGCTGAAGCCCGGGAGCCGTAGATTCCCGCACCCAGCAACCAGGTCTCGTCCACCTTCGTCACGCGGCTGAGCTTCAACTCCTCGGTCATGTTCTCTCTTGGGTTTGGGTAGATGTAGTAGGACTCGCCGTCACCGCCCCTGGCCAGGGAGAGAAAATCTCGGATGAAGGCGACTCCGTTGGCGTCTTCAACCTCGATCCGATTCTCACCGACGATATCGGGCTGGAAGGGCAGAGCAAGGGTGGTGCCGTTGAAGTCGTAGGCGAATATGTAGAGGTCTTCTCGGACGAACTCCCCAGCCGGGTCGTTGAAGGCCTCAAGGGCGCTCTTTCTGCCGTTCTCGACGGAGTAGTTTAGTGCCTCATCCACAAACTCCCTCAGAGACTCCCGATCCAGCGGGCTGAAGCGGGGTGGCTGGGCTGCCAGGTAGATTCCCGAGCCTATCCAGAGGTCGTCGTCCACCTTGAGGGCGCGGACGAGCTTCAGCTCCTCCATGTTCTCCTGGACGGGGTTTGGGTAAACGCTGTAAAGGAAGCCTCCGCCTCGCTTTGCCACCTCCATCAAGTTCCTGATCATGGGAACGCCGTTGGGGTCGACCAGGTCGAGGTTGTTTCTGCCCACAAGCTCCGGCAGGTAGGGGTGGGCGAGAAGCGTGCCGTCGAAGTCGTAAGCGAAGACATAGAGGTCGCTCCTGACAAACTCCCCTGCTGGATCGCCGAAGGCTTCAAGGCCCTCGTCCTTGCCGTTCTTCAGAACGTAGTCTTTTGCCTCGTCCAAAAAGGAGACCATCTCCTCTTTGGTGCTGCCGTTGGCGATCGGCGTCAAATAGGGGCTTGGAGCCTCAGCCGAGGCCTCCGACGCCCCTGAGTTGCCGACCAGGCAAGCGGTCAAGAGGACTGAAAAAAAGATCCCGATGTATGTCATTGACATAATCCTATCCTCGTTATGTTAATCCGTTATATCGGTTTTGGCGCTCTGGGACCTTCAATATCTTTGATCCTGCCCACAAAGCTGGGGCAAATCGCCGAAGAGCACATCCACGCTAGATATCGGCGAAATCATTTCTGAACGCGAGAGGGGGAGGACATCTTCAGAAGAGGTCACCGTTTTTAAATCTGTGGGCGTGGCCGTGCAAGATGCAGTTGCAGCCACGCTTGCCTTGACAAATGCCGAGAAATGGGGGCTGGGGCAAGATGTTCGCTGGTAATTCGAGCCTCAATTCGCGCTGCAGCACTTCGAGCGTCTCCTGTGTCGGATCTCGGTCTTGCCACAGGAGACGCAAGGCGCCGGTTGCGACGATCGCCTAAACGATCTCGAACTCTTCGGTCAAAAAGCCGTCAAAGGCCTCCGGCGCATAGAACTTCATCCGGTACCCGCCCCGCGAGGCGACGTTCTCGGGATCTCCCCTCTGGCGCTGGTCCCACTGGATCCCCTTCGCCACGCCGCCGAACTCGATGAGAGGCGTCTTGAAGCGCCAGTTATTTGGATTCGTCTTGAAGTAGGGTTTCCACTCGCCATCGACATTTTTCTCGATCTCGTAGTACGCCCCTTCAAGGCTTGCGCTGCCTGGAGTCGCTTTCCTCAAGACGAACTGGACAGTCTCGCCCCGAGCGTACTCCTCTTTCCTGGCTGTGAGGGTCAGGCCAGCGTATGCCGCCTCGGCCTCGAAGGTGTCGGTGATGGGCACGGGACCTGCGGGGTCCGGATCCTTGCCGAACCAGACCACGGCGTAGTTGCCGTCGATGGCCACGCCCATGGCTTGCCAGACTGTGCCCGCGAAGATTCCTCGCTGGAGGATGGTGTCGCTGTGGGCGCTGCTGCTCATCCAATCATTTATGGCGGATGAAGGCGTCGCGCCCTGGCTGTTCCAGTATGCGATCTCGTAGCCGTTGCCATCGTAGCTCTCGGTGATCTCGCGGGGCTTGTTCCACATCGCGGAGGCCTGGGCGCTCCCGGTATAGCAGACCGCCGTCCAGTCGCCATGGCTCGACCAGCTGTGGCGGTTGCAGTCGCCCGTTCCGAAAGTATCCGTATCGGGATGGTACGCATTGAGGTCTGCGACGTGGGCTCGGGCGACTTTGGTCAGCGAGTTGGTGACCAGGACGGCCGAAAGATCGTTATCCTCACGATACTCGTTGACCTGGCGCGCCAGCTGCCACTCCTCTTCGGTCAGGGGGCTCTGCTGGTCTGAAGCCTGGACGATCAAGGATGCGAGCAAAACCATCGACGCTGCCAGCAACTTAATTCCGAAAGATTTACTTCGGGTCACAAATCTCTCTCCTTCTTATCGAACTTGGATTACATTATGGATTTCATGGGCTAATAAACTGGTGATACAATCGAAAAAAAGAGCGGCCAAAATTGTGCAGTCTCCCCTTCGAGCTTTGTCTTCGAGCTTAAATCCCCCTGAGGCCAGCCAACCTGCGGCTTCAAAATTGATCCCCTCCCTTTGAATCTGCGCCTGTGTACCTTTTCAGCCGTTTGATGGCGTCGTACTTCTCCCTCTTATCCAGCTTCGCGTTCTCCACGGCCTCCTTCAGGATTGTTATCGAATGGTCGAAGGTCTCCCGGTCGACGGGATACGGATAGCCGTCTTTGCCGCCGTGGGCGAAGCTGTACTTCGCTGGGTCTTTCCAGCAGGTCTCGGCACCGTAAATCAGCTCGGAGATCAGGGCCAGAGCCCGGATCCTCTTCGGCCCGATCCCCTTCAGAGCGATCAGATCCTCGTAGCTCTCAGGCTGGATCTCGTAGGCCATCTTCAGCGCCTTGATGCCATCCTTTCCAAGATCACTGGGCAGGACCTCGTGACGCCTGGGCAGGGTCAGATCAGCAGGACGCGATGCTGCAAAATCCGAGATCCCAGACTGGCTCGAAAAGTCCGAGAGGGTTCTCTGGTTGGTGTACCTCATAAAATGGGTGGGGCCGTCCCTCACCAGGTCCAGGGTAACTTCCCGGTTCTCCCTGCTCTCCATAGACGTGAGGTCCAATACGGTGCTCAGCCTCTCCTGGGCGCAGATGGCGCTGTGGGGTTCCTCTACAAAGCTATCCACCCGGTCGGAGAGCCAGTGGTACCTTCTCGCGTAACTCTCGCTCATCCCCTGCTGCACCACCGCCCAGCTTCCCTTTTCAGTGAAGATGATGACGTGATGATAAAGCTTGTAGCCGTCCTGAACCAGGGCGCTATCCACCTTCGCCGCCATCTTGCTTGCGAGCTTCAGATCCTCGATCTTCTCCGGCGAGAGGGCCAGAAGCTCGCCTGCCGTCTCGATGTCGTGAGGGGCTTTCCTGCCGGTCTTGCCCTTGCCACCGGCAACGCCCAGACCGTGGGCCTCGGGAGAGACGGCCATCTTCAACGCTCCCGTGGTGGTGGTCGTGGTTCCGGAGGAGTGCCAGTCGAAACCCAGAACGCAGGATAGCGCCTGGAACCAGCAGGGATCGGATACGCGGCAGAGAAGCTCCTCGGTGCCGTGCTCGTAGATCACGGCCTCAACTACGGCCCCCGCCAATAGCACCATCCTTTTGAAGAGCCAGGGGGGAGCTCTTCCGCCGTGTAGGGGCAGGTTTGCAACGCCAGTTCTCATATCCAAGCACCCAAAACGCTCACGTCACCAGGAGCGGGAAATTCACAGTCCAATGTCCGAGTTTTACATTATTTGGCCGTGATCCATCTTGAAATCTTCGATCGGGTCTTATCATCCAGACAGAGACAGAGCACAATCTGGGATAATTTTTCGATTCACATTTGCAGAATTGGATTATCCTTTTATCCCAGAACAAAACATCATTTTAAACGATGAGAGATGAGATGCCCGGCAAGCTCCTGAGAGCATTTACTTCCTCAGTGAGGAGGGAAAATTGAGTCGAGGCAGACCTGGTGACGAATGCAGCTTACGAGAGTTCTTCAAGGTGGCACAAGGCCCTGAAGCGCCCCATACTAGCTGCTCTTTTGGAGGAAGATCCAATCCTCCCACGACTGCTGAACTTTCCGGTTTTGATAAGACAGGACACTCCCGCTCTTACCAATACGCCCCTGATACTCACAATGGAGTGACAGCGAATGGCCCCTCTGTGGCGCGCTTCTCTCTGAACGGCAGGACCCCATCTCCGTCTCCATCTCGGACTCCATCTCCGAGGCTCACTGACGCCATCCTCCTCACAGAGAGGGTTCACGCCGCCCTGGTGGAGCTCTCGGACGGCTCGGCCACCTTCACA
This sequence comes from uncultured Methanotrichaceae archaeon, assembly GCA_964572505.1. Classification (GTDB taxonomy): domain Archaea; phylum Halobacteriota; class Methanosarcinia; order Methanotrichales; family Methanotrichaceae; genus Methanocrinis. The sequence goes on from CAZNGI010000150.1 coordinate 5,112, forward strand.
GGCTGCGACGGGGAGGGAAGGCCGCTGAAGGGCCACGCCCACGCCTACATCCTCAGCGAGTCAAACCGTGCACTTGGCAGGGGCGGAGGCGGCGAGATCACTCACGTCACCGTATACGCGCCTGCGGGCTTTGGGCCCCTGGAAACGTCCGCCCTGGAAGACCTCAGGGAGGTTTGCGGCTTTGGGCTCGAAGCGCATCTCACCCTCCTGGGCCTGGGCGAGCCCGAGGACTTCGGCGGGACCGACGCCAACAGGGGCGAGTCCCCCCTCCTGGC
>CAZNGI010000151.1:0-5332 GCA_964572505.1 uncultured Methanotrichaceae archaeon
ATCTGAACGAACTGATCGGGACGAACAAGTTCAACAAGTCAGGAAACTGCACCGGAGACGGATACAAAATGATGAGAAGATACGCTTTCATAATTCCCTTGTCGATCCTATTGGCCTGCCTTTTCTTCGCGAACGGGGTCGGCGCCAAGACCGCCTCGGATCTCTCATTGTCGGGAGAGAACGTGAAGATAAACTTCAGCACCTGGCATCCCCACACCAGCATGGAGGTCCAGACCGTCTGGATCCCGATGCTCGAAATCCTGAAGGAGAGGAGCGGCGAAAGATTAAACTACGCCATCTTCGACGGCGGGGCTCTCGGATCGGGGCCTGAGCACTACGATATCGTCGCCGACGGCCGGTCTGATATGGGGTACGCCACCCTCACCTGGACTCCGGGACGGTTTCCCCTCTCGGACGTCCTCAGCCTCCCGGCCTCGATCGAGTGCAAGGAGACCTCAACGGAGATAGGAAACGCCGTCTACGATCGTGCCCTTCGCGAGGAGTTCTCGGGCGTGAAGGTGATCGAGCTGAATCCTTGCATCAACTCTCACCTCTGGACTGCAAGACCCGTTCGGACCATTGAAGACGTCGAGGGCCTGCGGATCAGAAGCCCCGGCGGCCTGCAGACGAGGTGCATCGAGGCGATCGGAGCGGAGCCGGTCTTCATGCCCCTGGAGGCCGTCCGCCCGGCGATGGAAAACGGGAGCATCGACGGGATCGTCACCTGCCCCTCGATGGTCCAGTCCTTCGGCCTCAACGAGGTGGCGGGCTATTGCACCCTCGTGACCTTCGGCTGCGTCGGTGAGGGTCTCTTCATGAACCTGGACTCTTGGGAGAGGACGCCTGAAGACCTCAGGCCCATCATAGAGGAGGTCTGCCAAAACCCCTACCGAACCACCGGCGGGATGACGAAGGAGACCTACGAGGAGATCATGGCCGACCTGAACGAGAGCGGAGTCGTCTTCTATTCCCCGCCGCCCGAGGAGGCGGAACGGTGGCACGCGGCGTTCCAGAACGTGACCCGTGAGTGGGTCATAGAATTGGAGGCGGGAGGCCTTCCGGCAAGAGAGACGGTGGAGATATTCAACGAGGAGTGCGAAAAGAACGGGGTTGTCTGCGTCGCCTTCCCGCCGGAGTGGAGATAAGCGCGGGTCCCAGCGAAAAAAGATGTCGAGTCCCAACTCGACGAAAAAGATCCCGGGTCCCCATTCGACGCTGAGAATGTCGACGCCGAGAATGGGGACTTCAGACCCGATATCTATTTTTACTATTTCACGCGGCGGTCGTCTTCTCCCTCTCCTCATCGCCGAGGTAGAGCCCAGACCCCAGCCACCAGTCGTCGTCGACCTTCGTCACGTAGCTCGTCTTCGGCTCGGTCTCGTTGGTGAGGGGATTTGTCCAGAGGTACTCGAAAAAATCGCTCCCGCTCTTGGCGATCGACCTCATCTCCTGGTCGATGTAGATCCCCTCGGAGTTCTGAAGGCCGAGGCGGTTGGTTCCGACCTTTGAGGGCAGATAGGGAAGACAGATGCAGGTTCCGTTGAACTCGTGGGCGAATATGTAAACGTTCCCTCTAACGAAGGGGCCGTCGAGATCCATGAAGTCCTTCGTTGCGATCTCCTTGCCATAGACCCGAGCGTAAGAGGCCACAGACTCGACGAAGGCCGCCAGCTCCACTCTGTTGGCCGGAGGTTCAAGAGACGCATGGTCTTCAGAGATCTTTGCCTCTTTTACGTAGATCCCCGATCCGAGCCACCAGTCGTCGTCCACGGCCCTCACGTAGCCGAGCTTGATGAAGGGGGTCATGTTCTTTGCCGGGTCCGGGTAGGAGTAGTAGACTAGACCCGTCCCCTCCTTTGCGGCATCCATGAGATCGCGGATGAAAAGAGCGCCGTAGAGATCAGGCTCATCGGACCGGTCCTTTCCCACCAGCTCCGGCTGGATGGGGTGGGCCAGGACCCGCCCATCGAAGTCGTAGACGAAGATGTAGTTATTGCCGTCGACGAACTCGCCGTTCCTGTCGCCCAATGCATCTAGCGCCATCTCTTTGCCGTTCTCCTCGGCGTAGGCGACCGCCTCGTCGACGAGATTAACCAGAGATAGGCGGGACTCGGCGCTGAAGACGGCCGGGATCTCCGATATCCAGACTCCGGTTCCGAGCCACCAGTCGTCGTCGACCTTGGCGATGTAGCTCAGCTTCAGTTCAGGAGTGTTGTTGTGCTGGGCGTTGGGTCTGACATAATAGGTGAAGCCCCCACCTCTTGAAGCAATATTGTTCAGGTTTCTGTTCAGAAGCATACCATTAGCGTCCCGGAAGTCGATCTGGTTTTCTCCCACCATCTCCGGTCTGAAGGGGTGGGCGAGACAGGTCCCATCAAACCCGAAGGCGATGACATATTGGTCTCCCTCGACGAACTGGCCGTCCTCGTCGTTGAACTCCTCCAGGGCCCTCTCCTTGCCGTTCTCCTGGACGTAGGCGAGGGCCTGGTCTGCAAATTCCGAAAGGCTCTGGGATGCTTCGGGAAGCTCAGTTTGGTTTGAGCCCCCGGTCGCTTCAAGGTCGGTCGCCCCAAGGCCGAAGGCTGAGGCCGACAGGACCGCGGTCAAAAAAACGATGAATGAGATCGATTTGGCCCACATGAGGGTTTGTTTAATTATTCGGTATATGAATAATTTGGTTCTTTGCTGTCAGTTTTTGGCTGTTCGATCGTTCGACTTTTTGAGGATCGGCCTAGGCATCATTTGCGCAAACCGGCAAAGCCCTTTTGCTACTTCTTTTGCTACTTTATTGTTACCTTATTCGAAGTCTTTGGCCGCAAGGATACGGGGCTGATCACAACTCGCATCGCGTTCAGAAGACCCTCCATCATGCTGATGAATACATTTATATGGTGACAGTTCTCATAATTACTGAATCAATTATTTGATCAGCTTTTCGGAGAGTGAATGTCGATGGGAATGTTGAAAGAGTTCAAAGAGTTTGCCATGAGGGGAAACGTCCTGGACATGGCTATCGGGATCATATTGGGCTTGGCCTTTGGAAAGATCATAACATCTCTGGTCAACGACATAATCATGCCGCCGGTGGGGATGCTGCTTGGCGACGTCGACTTTACCAACCTGTTCGTATCCCTCTCCGGCCAGTCCTACGCAACCCTCGCCGAGGCTCAGGCGGCTGGGGCGCCCACCATCAACTACGGGATATTCATCAACACGATAATCGACTTTCTGATCGTCGCCTTCGTGATATTCCTGCTGGTGAGGCAGGTCAACAATATGAAGAGGAAAGAAGAGGCAGCTCCACCGAACGCCAAGGATTGTCCTTACTGCAAGGAGAGCATCCCCCTGCAGGCCACCCGCTGCCCTCACTGCACTTCCGAGCTTGGCGGCGGATCTTGAGAGCATCAGGATCCGTCGCCCGAGAGCATAATCGGAGCAGGTGGACCGAAAAGAGCGGCTGCCCTCGTCATGAGTGAAGCAGCCAGCCGGAGAGGAGGCGCCACACCTCTGCCGAGAACGACGGGAAGAGCAGATCCTGCACCATCGCGTCGATCTCGCCTCGCAGTCACTCGAACCTGACAGAGACGCTCCCCAGATCGTCGAACCATGCCTCGATCAGGTCTCCCCCCTCCACCGGCGTCATGGGGGTCATGGACCCCGCGAGCACCACCTCTCCCGCCCGAAGGCCGCCGTCGTGCTCGGCGATCTTGTTGGCAAGCCACGCCACAGACTCGGCCGGGTTTCCGAGGATCGCAGCCCCCGTGGACCGGGCGATCTCCTCTCCGTTCTTCTTCATGATCACCCGGACCTGCCGCAGGTCTAGGTCGCCTGCAGCAAGCTCCTTTTTTCCCAGGACGAACCTTGCGGCAACGCCGTTGTCGGCGATCACCTCGCGGGTCCCGATCTTCCATTCCCTGGTGCGGGAGTCGTTGATCTCGATGGAGGCCGTCACCGACCTGGCCGCCTCCAGAGCGTCGTCGGCGGTGGCGCCGGGGCCTGAGAGGTCTCGACCAAGAGTGAAGCCGATCTCGCACTCGACCCTCGGGTGGATCAGCCGGGATAGGGATACTGTCGTGCCGTTGGAGATTTGCTGGCTGTGAAAAAGATGGCCGTATATCGGCTCGGCGATCATCATCGCCTTCTGTATCGCCTCGTTGGTGGCCCCCACCTTCTTTCCCGCCACACGTTCCCCGGAATTTAGCTTGCAGGCCACGATCGCCATCTGAACCCGGTAGGCCTCTTCCATAGTTAGATCGGGGCAGATGACGGATATCGGCTCCAGGGCTACTCTCTCGGCTTCCGCGGCGAGATACCTGCTCGCCAGATCATCTATGGCGTCTTCTTTTGTCATCTGAACTGCTCCCGTCTTTTATTTACAAGGCCCACGTCCAGCCGATGGATTTCAGGCATACAGCAGGTCGATCCGGTGGCCGAGAGGTCCGCCCTCCTTTCCCTCTGGACGTCGATATCGGGTGGACTTCTGGCATTATAGTGGGTCAGTGAAGGAGAAAAAACCTTCCCTTCGGGAGAAAAATTTTGTTTTATCGAAACGATCATGGCCTAAAAGGCCACCCATGCTAATGAAAATAGGTAGTTGTGCAGACCTATTTTCATACCAATACCCCGCAGCTTGCTGCGGTTGGGATGGTCAAATAATCAACTCAACAGTTTGAATCGGGCCACGGATAATCTAAGTGGCGGGTATCGGGAAGCATATGATTGGCTTAATAATGATGCTATTTGCGGTCTATCGGCTTAACAGGGCGGCGGCGCGAATCATGCCCCGCTGCTTGCAGCGGGGTGCACCGCCGCCAGTTTGACTATTATGTCTTTTAAAACTGCATCCCATGGGATGGATAGATAGAACTTTCGCCAAGGCAGAGATGGCTGACCAGGCGTCCCTGCAAGGAAACCGTCTTTCATATGCACTGTTTTATAAGAACCTGCATGGGTCATCGGTTAAGACAAGAATCGCGATGTGGCAGTGATCTCGGTAGCAAGTCCGATGAGACTGGCCTGATCAAAAAGGGTACAGCAAGCCCTTCTTGAAATCGGATCTCGTCTATGTAACGCATAACTCGTGTGAAAAACGGCTAGATTATGTAGCTCAAAATCCTTAACCGATGACCAATGTAAGAACCTGTATCCTTGATGGTTACATCCTGTCTAGAAAAGTTCATTGAAACAAAAATCTCCTTGGCACTCTTCCCACCAACCTTTTTGTTCTCTATCTTCTCGTGTTCGTTATCCATTCTCGTTCATCTCCGATTCGATCAGAATTTGTAACTATTCAGCTATCCCGAATCGCCCGCATGATGCTGATTTTGGTTAT
>CAZNGI010000152.1:0-5276 GCA_964572505.1 uncultured Methanotrichaceae archaeon
CGGCAATGGCCCGGTTTCTGATAACTGACATTATCATCAGCCCTTTTTAGCGCAGAGGTAGGTCGCCAGAAACCCCGCCCTGTAATCGGCCCTCTCGATGGCGAAACCAGCCCTCTTGATCATACCCTCCATGATCCAGCCCATGGTGGAGTGCTCGTCTCTGATGTGAATCACGATGTCCTCGGGCGTGCCCTCGCCTCCGATCTCCGCCATCCGCGAGAGGTATCGGTCGAAGAAGCTCTGGTAGTCGGCGATGTCGAAGGAGTAGACGACGTCTCTGATGTAGAGCTTGCCTCCATCTTTCAGCATCCCGGCTATCCTGATCAATGCCACCTGCTTCCAGAAGTCGGGAAGGTGGTGGAGGACGAACTGAGATACGACGGCGTCGAGGGGCTCGCCCTCGTGCTCGTAGGTGAGAAAGCCGGCTCTCACAAACTCGATTCGTTCAAGATCCTCGTCCCGCCCCAGCTCTTGCAGCCGCTCCGTCGCCTTCTTTTCGGCGTACCTCAGCATCGGAAGGGAGACGTCTGCTGCGATCACCTTAGAGCACCGGTCCACGGCGACGATGGGAAACTCGCCGGTACCGGTCCCGATCTCCAGGACCGTCGCCTCTGGAGTCAGGTCGAGGTGGTCGAGGACCTCCCGGACCTCTTTTCCGACGTCCCTGATCTTTGCCATCCTTTCGTCGTAGGCCCGGATCTCGGAGATGTTCTCATAGTCGGTTCCGATCTGCTTCATCTCATCGTAAAGCCAGGCAGGGTTCTCTCTCATAATCGTCCTCCGTTTTGCCGTCCTTCCGGTTCATAACCGATCTCGAAGTTTAAGGACGATTCGGCCCCGAGATCATCGAGAAGAAACCTAAAATAAAATGGAAGATGAAAAGATAGGATCAACTGGACGATTTTTGAGTGGTGAAGATGAAGGCGATTGCTGCGACTCCTAAAGAAGAGAAGAGCGCCCGGATGGTGGAGGTTCCCGTCCCCGGGGTGGGGGACGGCGAGGTCCTGGTGAGGGTGAGGCTCGTGGGGCTGGACGGAACCGACCGGGAGATCGACGAGGGGCTCTACGGCGACCCACCCGATGGCGAGAACTTCCTCATAATTGGACACGAGTCCCTGGGAGAGGTGGTGGAGGTCGGCGGGAGGGTTCAGGCCCTTCGGCCCGGGGACCGGGTGGTGGCGACGGTCCGAAGGCCCGACGACTGCCTAAACTGCCAGGAGGGGGAGTACGACATGTGCCTCGAAGGAAACTACACCGAGCGGGGGATCAAGGGAAGGCACGGCTACCTCTCCGAATTCTACGTCGAGGAGGAGGAGTTCCTGGTGAAGGTCCCAAAGGTGCTGGGAGATCTGGCGGTTCTTCTGGAGCCGATGAGCGTCGCCGAGAAGGCGGTGAGGATGGCCTTCTCGGTCCAGGAGAGGATGAGGTGGGAGCCGAAGACCGCCATGGTGACGGGCACGGGAACCCTGGGCCTTCTTACGGCCGCCATCCTGAGGCTCGGTGGCCTAGCGGTCGCCTCCGTCGACAGGTCAGACAACGATCACAAGGCTGAGATATTCTCGGCCCTGGGCGTTGCCCACTTCAACACCAAAAAAATCAACCTCCACGCCATACCGAAAGAGCTGGGCTGTCAGATCGACCTGATCGTCGAGGAGACGGGAAGCTCCTCTGTCGCCCTCCACTCGATGATGGTGGTGGGGACCAACGGCGTCGTCGTCCTCACCTCCATTACTGGAGGCGACAAGAAAATGGAGATATGCAGCGACTGCTTCAACCAGGGCCTCGTCCTCGGGAACAAGGCCGTGGTGGGGTCTGCCAACGCCCACAGAAGAGATTTCGAGGAGGGGATCGGCCACCTCCTCACCATCGAGAACAGGTGGCCGGGCCTGTTGAGAAAGCTGATAACGGCTAAGTACCCCCCAGAAAAGATCAGGGAGGCCCTCGACTCCATGAGGGATAACATAAAGGTGGCCATCGAGTTTGAGCCTCAGGAGGTCTCGCGGTGACCCGCCACATAGTCCTTGGAAACCAGTCCCTGCTGGTGAACATCGACCGGTGGCTCCAGGTGAGGGACATCTACTACCCCTGCGTCGGCCAGGAAAACCACCTATTGGGCCACGCCCAGAAGATGGGGGTCTACGCCGACGGGAGACTATCCTGGATCAACGAGTCGGGCTGGGAGAGGCACCTTGCCTACAAGAACGACACCCTGGTCACGGAGAACCGTGCCAGAAACGCTGGACTCGGGGTGGGACTCGTCCTGGAGGCGAACGTCTACTGCGAGGCCGACATATTCCTCCGGAAGGTAACGGTGAGAAACCTCAGGGACCAGGATAGGGAGATTCGGTTCTTCTTCAATCACGACTTTCACCTCTACGGCGACGGGATCGGAGATTCAGCCGTCTACCAGATGGACAGAAACGCCGTGATCCACCACAAGAGGTCTCGATACTTCCTCATGGGGGCCGCAAAATCGGGCGGTGGGTCCGATAGCAAACGCGGCGACATCGACGATTACGCCGTCGGCCAGGCGGAAGGCGATGGTGGGGAGGGGACTTTCAGGGACGCTGAAGACGGCACCCTCTCGAAAAATCCCGCAGCCCAGGGGACGGTCGACTCCACCATCGCCGCCCACCTCAAAATCCCCGCCGGATCTTCTGTGGTCTTCTACCACTACATGACCGCCGGAAAAAGCTTCAGAGACGTTTACGAATTGAGCGACATGCTCCTGAAAGAGGGGCCCCAGAGCCTTCTCGACCACGCCGAGGGGTGCCAGAGGTCCTGGGCGAACCAGACCTCCGTCGATTTATCGGGGCTCGATCCGTTGCTAGCCACCCTCTTCAAGAGGTCGCTTCTCGTCATAAAGACCCAGACCGACATCAACGGCGCGATCCTGGCCGCAAACGACTCCGACAACATCCAGTTCAACCATGACACCTACAGCTACATGTGGGCGAGGGACGGGGCTCTCGTGGCCACGGCGATGATAGAGGCCGGGTTTCCGGAATTCACGAAGCCCTTTTTCAGGTTCTGCAGAGACGCCCTCTGGGGGGAGGGGTGCATGCTTCACAAGTACAACCCCGACGGGACCCTCGGGAGCAGCTGGCACCCCTGGGTCGAGTTCGGAAAGCCGTCGCTTCCGATCCAGGAGGACGAGACGGCCCTCGTCATATATGCCCTCTGGAGGTACTACCAGACGACAAGAGACCTCGAGTTCGTGAAAGAGCTTTACGAGCCTCTGGTGGCGAGGGCCGCACGGTTCATGGACGACTACCGCTACTCAAACCACCTGCCGATGGAGAGCTACGATCTCTGGGAGGAGAGGAGGGGGATATTCACCTTCACGGCCTCGGCGGTTTACGCGGGCCTGACAGCAGCAGAGGAGATCGGGTCCCTCTTCGGGGACCTGGAGACCTGCAACCTCTGCTACAACAGGTACGTCAGGCTGAAGGAGGCTATAGTCGAGGAGCTATTCGACGGGGATCGGGGCGTTTTTTTGAGGGGGATCGGATACGAGGACGGTGATCTCGACAGAAAAGAAGCAGACGGAACCGTCGACAGCAGCCTCTACGGAATCTTCGAGTTCGGGGTTCTCGATGCCGATGATCCACGCGTTGCAAAGACGATGGAGATGGTGGAAGAGAAGCTCACAGTTCCGGGAAAAGGTGGGATCGCAAGGTACGAGGACGACCGCTACCATCGAGCATCTTTCGACGTCACCGGGAACCCCTGGCTGATATGCACTTTGTGGCTTGCCAAGTGGTACATAGCCAAAGCCGAAGATCCAGGGGACCTGGAGAGGGCGATGAAGCTGATCCGCTGGGCTGCCGACTGCGCCCTTGAGACGGGCGTCATGCCTGAACAGGTTCACCCCTTCACGGGCGCTCCTCTATCGGTCGCCCCTCTAACCTGGAGCCACGCCGAGTTCGTCGACGCCGTGTCGAGGTACGTCAAGAAGATGGCGAAGCTGGAGGCTGGAGCATGACATTCTCATATCTCAATTTCAGTTTTGGTATGTGGAGAGAACTAGGCCGAAACGGAGACTCGACCATATTTTTTGTGCAAATCTGAACGGTTTTGAGTAAACGGAAACGTTTAACTCGCTGACCGGATTACGCAAAAGACGTGACTCGCGTCTTGCCGGTCGCAGGCGGCCTTTGAGAACGCAATTTACCTCGCCTTTTAGTGCCGCTTGGGCGCCTTGGGATCTTGCCCGGTCGGCTTCCGGCACCAAGGAGTAAACAGATGAGGCCTTAGCGGAGGGCAGTGTTCATAACAAAAGCCCTTATCCTTGTATCCTCGTCTGAGAGTTCGGAAGCCTCCGCTTCAAATTTTTCTCTCGCTTCAGCGACGCTAAGCCACGAACGTCGGCTTCTACCATCTTCGTTATCCCACTGATCGCAGTAGAACCATCCCAAAAGGTATATTCCATGTCTACAGCGATTATCTTTCAAATATCTATCCAAAAGTTGTGTTTCCATCGCTTTATTTAGATCTTGATTCCAACAGCCTTTTACTTCAATAATCACAGTTATAATATCACTTGATTCAGGAGAAGATTTCACGGCAGCATTTACTTGGATATCTGTTATTTCACCTTTTGTAGCTCCTTCACCACGACGGATTTCAACTTCGCGATTGACTATGATACCTCTCTGCCTGAGATCTCTATCTAAGTGCCTTTTCACATAGTCTGAGAATGCATGTTCATCTCTGGGTCTGTATACCTCCTTCCCGGGAACCTTATTCCATAAATCAATTACAGCAGGTGTTTCACCGTGAAGCTCTTCTTCTAACCGTTTTAGAGATTCAATTAGTACCTCAAGAAGCTGATCTCCACTTCCGACGAGTCGCGTTTGCTGATCTCTTGCCATCTGGAGAATGCGATCGGGCTGAATTGGTGTCCAAGTTTCACGCCGCGCGAGATCTTGAGCTTCCAAAATCGTCCATTTCAACCAATCTTGTTCAGGTAACTCACGGGATATTCGCTTAATAGCCTCGACTGCCTGAGGCTTGCCTCGTTCTTTGAGATGATTCAAAATAGAATAACTCCAATTGAAGATATTTTCTCCATGGGTGATGGTGGTGTGAATTTCGTTGTACTCAGGATTCACAGTGTGCTGATATTGATGATATTGGTGGGTAATCCAAATGTACAAATCAGCTAGTCCGTCCTCTGTAAACCGCTTCATATTTCTCATTCTTCGTACACCAGAACTTGTTTCAATAGCCAACATCACACCTTGACCAAATTCGACGTCCTTTTCCATAGCGGG
>CAZNGI010000153.1:0-5261 GCA_964572505.1 uncultured Methanotrichaceae archaeon
GGTCGAGAGGGTGTTAAACAGATGACCGACTCCGAATCCATCCGGCTCAAGATCATAGAGGCTGACCAGAGGGACGTGGGAAAGGGGATCGTCAGGATAAGCGAGCGGCAGATGGCCGATCTGGGGGTTGTCGATTACGACCTGGTGGAGATCAAGGGTGCGAAGTCCACCAGCGCTCTCGCGGTGAAGGCCTACCCCACCGACGAAGATATGGACGTCGCCCGCGTCGACGGCCTGATCAGGTCGAACGTGGGCTCTTCCATCGGTCAGTTCGTTGAGATCTCGAAGGCCGAATGGAAGCCCGCTGAAAGGGTATCCCTGGCTCCGATGGGTCGAGGAACGCAGATCTCGATCCCCGGCGACGCCCTCAGGAAGGTCTTTTTGGGTAGACCCGTCTCCAAGGGCGACGTGATATCCACCACCACCCTCAGGCGACCTCCAGGCGATCTCGCCTCAGGAAGGGACACCATGTTCGACGAGATCTTCAAGAGACCCGAGAAGGGTTCGGCCTTCGGCTTTGGCGAGGTCAAGATGAGGGTCTTATCCACCGTCCCCTCGGGGACTATGGTTAGGATAACGGAGGATACGGAGATAGAGCTGATATCAAGGGCCGTCGACGCCCGGGCCGCGGCAGACGTCGTCTACGAGGACCTGGGCGGCATGAAGCACGCCATACAGAGGGTCAGGGAGATGATCGAGCTACCCCTCAAGCACCCGGAACTCTTCGAGAGGCTCGGGATCGATCCGCCGAGGGGAGTCCTCCTCCACGGCCCGCCGGGGACGGGAAAGACGATGCTCGCAAAGGCCGTCGCCAGCGAGAGCAGCGCCCACTTCGCCTCGATAAACGGTCCCGAGATCGTTTCCAAGTACTACGGCGAGAGCGAGAAGAGGATCAGAGAGATCTTCGAGGACGCGGAGAAGAACGCTCCCGCCATAATATTCCTCGACGAGCTCGACTCCATCGCCCCCAAGAGGGAGGAGGTGGCCGGAGAGATGGAGCGGAGGATGGTGGCCCAGCTCCTCTCTATGATGGACGGCCTCAAGGAGAGGGCGAACGTCATCGTCATCGGGGCGACGAACAGGCCCGACGCCGTCGATCCCGCCCTGAGAAGGCCCGGCAGGTTCGACCGGGAGATCGAGCTTGGGGTCCCCGACTTCGAGGGGAGACGCGAGATACTCCAGATCCACACTCGGGGGATGCCTCTTGCCCCTGACGTAGACCTGGAGGAGTTCTCCAAGCTGACCTATGGCTTCGTCGGGGCCGACATCGCCGCTTTCACCAGGGAGGCCGCCATGAACGCCCTCAGGCGCGTCCTCCCCAAGATCGACCTAGACGAGCCGACGATACCCCGGGAGATTCTGGAGGAATTGGTGGTGACGAGAGAGGACCTGGAGTCGGCGATGCACGAGGTCCAGCCGAGCGCCCTCAGGGAGATTCTGATCGAGGTTCCGAACGTCACCTGGGCCGACGTCGGCGGCCTTGAATACGTAAAGCAGCTCCTGGTGGAGGCCGTCGAGTGGCCCCTCGTCTACGGCGAGAACTTCAGAAGGCTCGGGATCGAGGCCCCCAAGGGCGTCCTCCTCTACGGCCCTCCGGGGACAGGAAAGACGCTTCTGGCGAAGGCCATCGCCAACGAGAGCAACGCCAACTTCCTCACGACAAAGGGGAGCGAGATCCTCTCGAAGTGGTACGGCGAGAGCGAGCGCCACATCGCTGAGATATTCAGGAAGGCGAGACAGGTCGCCCCGGCGATCGTATTCCTCGACGAATTGGACTCCCTCGCCCCGGTCCGGGGCGGGGCGACGGGCGAGCCTCATGTCACCGAACGGATCGTAAACCAGCTCTTATCCGAGATCGACGGGATGGAGGAGCTTCGGGGCGTTGTGGTGATCGCCGCCACCAACCGGCCCGACATCGTCGATCCGGCCCTGGTCAGGCCCGGAAGGTTCGACGAATTGATCATGGTCCCGGTCCCCGACGCCGAGTCCAGGAAGAAGATCTTCGATGTCCACACCGGCAAGATGCCGCTTGCGGAAGACGTCGACCTGGAAGACCTGGTCAGGAGGACCGACCAGTACACCGGAGCCGACATCGCCTCCATCTGCAGGAAGGCGGGCCGTCTGGCCCTTCGAGAGAACATGAACGCCGTCGAGGTTCCCCAGAGGCACTTTTTGGCGGCCCTTGAGGACGTCGGCCCATCCGTCACCCCCGACACCATGAAGTACTACGCAAAGCTATCTGGAGAGCTTAGGAAGAGGGGGTCACGGGCTGTCGAGAAAGCGGTAGAAGATATGGAAGAAGGAAAGTAAAGGGCGAGCAAAAGACGAATACGAAGACGAGGCGACGGAAAACGGGATGAGAGCCGGGCTTTCCATCGCCTGTGGATGGAAGAGGCCCCGCCCCCCAAAGCATATCGATCGAACCTCTTTATCCGATCAATTCTTAGCGATCCTCTTTCCCACAAAGTAAAGGAACCCTCCGCCGATGACAACGCCTATCACGGCAGAGAGGATGTAGGCGATGACGGCTCCCTGCGAGGACTCGTCGCCCTCAAAGGCGTAATCGGGAAGGGGCGCCTTCTCCCAGAAGGAGGAGAGGCCCCCAAGGCCCTGCGGGACGTACCCGAGCTTCTCTTCGATCTCCTCGTTTCCCCATTCGCCGAAGGTCTCTCCGGTGGCAAGAAGCCCCAGAGGGACGAGGACCATGAGGATCAATAGGCCTATGACCATGTTTCTTATCGACTTTTCCATGAATCGTCACCTCAGTCTGCTGCCGCTCCTTTTGCCAATCTCTTCGAAGTCGAATGGTCGTACATCAGAAGGGTCGGGTCTGTCTTCTGGATGTAGCCGAATATTAGGGCGGTCACTATCGCCTCAACGAAGCTGAAGAAGAAGACGTGTTCAGCCAGCATCGCAGGAACGGCGATGTTAAGTCCGTAGGGCATGTAGAGGGGCATCCCGCTGGCGTCGGTGTGGAGGAGCGGCTGGATCCCGAACATGACGCCCGTGAGGCCTGCAGCCAAGCTCAAAGAGACGTAACCTGCGATCGCCGAGGCAGCGACCCTTTTTGATGAGGTGATCTCGGAGCTTCCGCTTATGATCTTATAGGTGTAATAAGCTACAAAGGGAATCACCACCGCCATGTTGAAGCAGTTGACGGCGATGGCGGTGATCCCGCCGTCCCCGAAGATCAGAGCCTGGAGGATCAACGCCACAGAGATGGATATGACCCCTGCCCAGGGTCCCAGGACTATCCCCACGATCGCCCCGCCGACGGCGTGGCCTGTGCTCCCGCCGGGGATCGGCAGGTTGAACATCATTATGACGAAGGAGAAGGCCGCGGCCAGCGCCAGGAGGGGGACCTGCCTGGTCCTAAGTTCCCGGCTGAGCCTCCGCCCAGCGTAGAGCCATATCGGGATCATGATGATCCACATGGCGGTATAGGTATATGGCCCGAGGTAGCCATCTGGAATATGCATAACATCACCACGTAGTAAGTGATGATTTTGGGTATAAAAATCTATCGAATTCAACACAAACTAAGATGACTTTATTTTATAATATTACTAAATCGGTCTGGCAGGCTCTCATCTTATAGTCAAACTGGCGGCGGTGCATGCTGAAAGGAAGAGTGATAGGCTGCGGAGATCTGCAGCCTGGGCGAAGAGCCTATTTTTCGCTGCTCTCCACCAGGCTCCTCCATGTGCTCTTTTTCATGAAGCTCTCCTCCACGTTTTCCTCCATCTCCTCGAAGCGCTGGTAAGGGACGGCGAAGGTGAATACGTCCTTGCCCAGGATATGCTGTACATTCTTCCTGGCTGAAAGATCCGTCAGCCCTATCACAGCCCTGGGGTTTTCCCTCTGCGCCTCTCTGAAGGTATATATGCCGATCTGATGACAGCCCGCGCCCATGGGCGCGAAGACGTTGTCCACTCCCCGACGGTCGTAGTTGGCCATGACGACCAGAGCGGAGAGCTGGTCGGGGTCGGCCACGAAGACCACGACCACGGCCTCTTCCCCTTCCTTTAGATCCTTGAGGGGCTTGAATACCACGTAATTTGCAGGAACCTCCGTTGCCGGTAGCTCCTCCAGAAAGTTCTCTACTAGCTCGGGGCTCTTCTTGTACCCCTCTCCATGGAGAAAGTTCTCGACCGTCTCTTTTCGTCCCAGACTGCAAGCCTTCTCGACCAGGTCTTCCCGTCCCTGGCCCGCCAGGCCCGTGGAGAGGAAGTACTTAAAGGCCCCAACTCCGCCCAGGGGAAATCTCTCGAACTGTCTTCCGAAACCCAACCCCACGCCGCCCCCGAAGCAGCCGAAGTTGTCTCTATCAAAGGCCGCCCATTTTCCCTTGGCTGCGGCCTGGGCGAAGAGGACCATGATGCACCCTCCTCCGCAGCCTTTGAACCCCAAAGCGTCTTCCGGCTTCTCATCGGTCCAGAGGATGGCCACAGGCTCGTGCTTGAGCTTCAAGGCTTCAACGATCTTGCTATGCATGAAGTACTGTAGCATTCTCAAATGCTTTAGATTTTCTATTCTCCGGCAATTCCTCGTATCAAGCTTTGACGGACCGGGCGACCTCATGCTTGCCACGGTCTCGTGGGGATAGAGTGCCGTGTGGGGATAGGTGGACAACGTCGCCTTTGCATCAAATGCTATCAAGAATTCGGGTAAAACGTAACACGTTTGTAGTTATATGTGTGTTAGGGCGTCGTCTTAGTTGGCGGTATATCGTTTTGGCGGTTTTGTTTTGGCTCTTCTAGCTTCTGTTTTTCGTCTCGTTTCCATCTCGTTTTCGTCTTCGCGGTCGTGGCAAAGTGCCGCGATCAGCGGTGCCACTAAAATTATATTATATAAATTAATTTAATCGAAAATTGACGCGGTCGAGGGCCGATACCGACTCATAATCAAGCACCTGGCGGGCACGGGGCTGCGGATCTTGGAGCTGACCAGCCTGAAGAGATCCCGGTGCCTCTCGTCCCAGAGCTCAGGGTGTGGGTGGAGTCCCTCGACCACTCCGACCACGTCTTTCCCGGCCAGGGGATCAACAAGCCCATAGCCGCGTCGAGGATACGCCAGATCGTCCACGAGGGAGCCCTACGGGCCGGGATACAGAGGATCTACGGACGAGGAAAGGATAGAGAAGCCCCTCTACGTGGTCACCCCGCACACTAGTTTAATGATTCCAAATTAAAGCAACAACACTTTATTATTTTATCGAATACCCCGCAGCTTGCTGCGGGGATGGACAAATAACCGACTTA
>CAZNGI010000154.1:0-5259 GCA_964572505.1 uncultured Methanotrichaceae archaeon
GGGCAATCAATTTTAATTATAACCGACAAATAAGTGACCGTGAAGAACCTGACAGAGACTTTCCTGAAACTGGACCGAAAGGAGATCGTCCTCCTCAAGGCCATCGAGAGGGGGATGCGCCACTGCGAGTGGGTCCCGGCGGAGGACTTGATGGCGAAAGGCCGCCTCTCCCCCAAGGCCGTGAGCGGAGGCCTATCGAGGCTGGTGGACAAGAAGCTGGTCTTCAAAACCTGGGAGCCTTACGAGGGCTACCAGATAGGCTTTGCCGCCTACGACCTGATCGCACTATCCGAACTGGTCGATAGAGACGTCGTAGTCTCCTTGGGCGCACTTCTGGGCGTCGGCAAGGAGTCGGTCGTCTACGAGGCCCTGGGCCGAATCCCTGCCGCCGGGGGCACGGAGATGGGCGCCGCAGGGACGGCGAAAGAGGTGACTGAAGCGACAGAGGGGAACCTGCCCCTGGCGGTCAAGTTCCACCGCCAGGGGGGGACGAGCTTCAAACACGTCCGGCGGGTCAGAGACCATCTCACAGATCTGCCCCGGTGCGCCTGGATCCACGCCGCAAGGCTCGGGGCGGCAAAGGAGTTCAAAACCCTGAAACACCTTTTTCCCGAGGTCTCGGTGCCCAGGCCCGTCGCCCTCAGCCACCACGCCGTGGTGATGGAGCACACGGGTGGGGTGGAGCTCTACAAGGTTGATCTCAAAAACCCGGAAGAATGCCTGGAAATAATTTTGGAGGAGGTGGCCGCCACCTGGAAGAAGGAGACCGTCCACGCCGACCTCAGCTCCTACAACGTCCTGGTCCGGGAAGACGGAGAGATCGTCATCATCGACTGGCCCCAGGCCGTCTCCAGGACCCATCCCCAGGCCCTGGAACTTCTAGAAAGGGACCTGAAGAACGTCGTCGACCACTTCCAGCGGAAGTACCGTCTAGATTTTGAGCCTGAAGAGGCCCTCGCCTTCGTTCTGGGCGAAGGGAGGGAGGGAGAGAAAGAGGAAGAGAAAGCGGGAGAGAAAGGGAAACGAGAAAGGGGCTCGTCTTGAGGTGATGCCATTCCAGGATTGATCTATGGAGTGGATATCGCAAGCGGCTCGCCCAAGAGCAAGCGGGCCCCAAGCTACGCCCTATTCTTCCTTGAGGGGGAGAGGGAAGAGCGCCACCCGATGATCAGCAGGCAAAAGCTGATCAGGCTTATCAGGCAGATGGCGCCGGAGATGGTGGCGGTGGACAACGTCCACGAGCTGGCCGCCAGCAGGCCCGATCTCGTCAGGCTATTGAGACAGATGCCGCCAAAAACGATGCTGGTCCAGGTGACGGGAGGGGAGAGGCCCGAGGCCCTCGTCAAGATCGCCCGCTGGCACGGGATCTCCTTTGATCGGCTCAATCCCATGGACGAGGCCGAGACCTGCGCCCGCCTCGCCTCCCGGGGGGTTGGCAGTGTCGTCTCGGCCTTCGAGGATCGTACCTGGATCAAGGTCAGCCGCCGGAGGTCTCCGGGACGGGGCGGCTGGAGCCAGAAACGGTACACCCGCAAGATCCACGGGTCTGTGAAGGCCCTCTCCCGGGAGGTGGAGGATAAGCTCCGCCAGGAAGGGCACCAGTTCAGCGCAAGGTCTGTGGAGGGGATCGGAGGCTACATCAGAAGCGAGTTCGTGGTGGAAGCGCCCAGAAACGAGGTCCACCTCCGTTCAGGCTATCGAGGCGACGCTCAGATCAGGGTCGAGGGTGTGGAGCGGCCCAGGCTCAAGTTCGAACCGCTGCGCTCGAGGCGAGGCTACATCATCGCCGGGATCGATCCAGGCACCACCACGGGGATCGCCGCCCTCAACCTTAGGGGGGAGCTGGTCGACCTCCTCAGCGCGAGGGCGATGTCGCCACCGGACGTGATAGAGTGGCTGGCGGAGAGGGGCAAAACCCTGGTGGTGGCAACAGACGTCTTTCCCACGCCCGGGGCCGTCGAGAAGGTGAAGCGGTCCTTCAGCGCCGTCCTCTATTCGCCTGGAGGCGACATCCCATCCGAGGAGAAGATCGCCCTTGCCAGGGACTACGGCTACAAAAACGACCACGAGCGCGACGCCCTCGCCGCGGCCGCCAGCGCCTACAAGAAGTACAAGAACAAGTTCCAGCAGGTCGAAAAGAAATGCCCTCCAGGCCTCGATCCCGAGGAGGTGAAAGCCCTGGTGGTGAGGGGCCTATCCATAGACCAGGCGATATCGGGCATGGCGACTCCACCGCCCGAAGAGCCGACGGCCCCCCGGGAGGCCGAGGCGGCGGTCGACTCGAATCTCGCGGCCCTGATGGCAGAAAGCAGGCGCCAGGCAGACCAGATCCGTCGGCTGAAGGAGTATGCGGAGGAGCTGAAAGGTCAGCTGGCGAAGGATGAGGAGATGCGCCGCCGTCTGGGGGGGAAGATCGAGAGGCTGAAGGACAAGTCCCGCCGGGAGATCAAAAGAGACCAGGAGATAAGGATCAGGGAGAAGGAGATCGAGAGGCTCCGCGGCCTCCTTCGGCAGGAGAGAAAGGTAAACCGGAAGTTGAAGGCGAGGCTCAAAAGGGCTAAGAAGGCCGAAGAGCTGGAGGAGGAGGCGGTGGGCAGATCGGTGAAGGAGGTCGCCTCCTTTTCCAGAGAGGCGCTCATCGAGGCGGCCGAGCAGCTGGAGATCGGAAAGGGCGACGTCGTCTTTCTCCTGGACGCCAGTGGCGGCGGTCCCAACACCGCAGACCTCTTCATCGAGTGGGAAGTGGAGGCGGTGATCATCGAGACTGAGATGGAAGCCTCCGTGGAGGGCTATCTGATGGATGGAAACGTTCCCGTTATCTCCAGCCGTGAGGTGCCGGTTAGGAGGGTCGCTGGCGTTGCCCTCATCGATCCCGAAGAGCTGGAGAGGGCGTTGGACAGGTGGGCCGAGCATAAGCAGGTCAGGGTGGCGAAACAGAAGACAGAGTGGCTTGAGGGGATGATTCAAGAGTACAGGGCAGAGCGGCGGAAGGACGAGCGGCAGAGGCGAAAGAAGCCCGAGAACTGAAAGATCGCTCTGACCCTGTGCCTCGCCCTCTCCGAGGCAAGGGCAGCGTTTTTAAGGTTAATCCTCCCTCAATGCCTTCCAATCATGCTCACCGATGAGATCTTGAGGTTGAAGAAGGAACAAAACGCTGTCATACTCGCCCACAACTACCAGCCCGGCGAGGTGCAGGACGTCGCCGACCTGCGGGGCGACTCCCTGGAGCTCTCACGGGCCGCCGCCAGGGAGGAGGCCGATGTGATAGTCTTCTGCGGCGTCGACTTCATGGCCCAGACTGCGGCGATCCTCTCCCCTCAGAAAAGGGTGATCATGCCCGAGGCCGGGGCTGGCTGTCCCATGGCCTCCATGATAACGGGCCAGGAGCTGCGAGAGTTCAAGGCCGAACATCCCGGTGCCGCCGTCGTCTGCTACGTCAACTCCTCCGCCGAGGTCAAGGCCGAAAGCGACATCTGCTGCACCTCCGCCAACGGGATCGAGGTGGTGGCCTCCCTCGATGAGGAGACGGTCCTCTTCGTCCCCGACAGGAACCTGGGACGGTATGTCTCCCGCTTCACCGATAAAAAGATCATAACCTGGGACGGCTACTGCTACGTCCACGACCGGTACACCACTGAAGACGTCCGGCGGGCGCGAGCCCTCCACCCCGAGGCCGAGCTTCTCGTCCATCCCGAGTGCAGGCCCGAGGTGATCGATCTGGCGGACCGCGTCTACAGCACCTCGGGTATGGTAAGACATGCGAGAGAGAGACCGGCCCGGGAGTTCATCATCGGGACCGAGGTCGGGATGAACTACAGGCTGAAGCAGGATAACCCGGAAAAGGAATTTTACCCCCTCAGCGAGAACGCGGTCTGCGTTGACATGAAGAAGACGAGCCTTGAGAAGGTCCTCTCTGCCCTTGTGACCCTGGAGCCCCGCGTGGAGGTCCCAAAGGAGATCGCGGACCGGGCCAGGGGCGCCATCGAGAGGATGCTGGCGGTCTAGGATCGCGTATCATGGACCAAAACGTTTATAGGCGACATCTTTCATCTGCCCCCTCCGCCTCCCCTTTCACGGGGGAGCTCAACCGAAAAGTATCTTATAACAAAAGGCATGAACCCGGTGCGGTGATCGCTTATTAGTCGATATATCAATGCCCGTCAGCTGCGGTATCCTCTCTTCGTGGGCAGCGTTCTGCTGCTTTTGGCCGCCGTGTACAGCGATGCGAACAAGTTGAGCATTGAGCCGTTGATAGAGCTCTCGGGAATGATACTGATCATCACAACCGCAGCCGTCTGGTGGAAGTAAACCCCAGGACGTTCTGCAAAATTCCGATCAATCGTTCATCCAGCCGATCAAAACGAAAATGGGCCTTGCCAGCGCAAGGCGGGTCCAAACCCCAAGCCCGCCGGGGTGATGGCCCTGATACTGGCTTTTCTCAAGCGACGTTTCAATCCTCGCGGTCCTCTTTTTCGTTTGAGCCGCCTGAAGTGCCCTGGCAGGCTCGTCTCTCTCCTCTTCTCTTTCTCTCCCTCTCACGCTCTTCCAGAAGGTCTTCGAGGGAGTCGGGAAGCTCAGCTCCGCAGATTGCGATCATCTCCCGTCATTTTACCGAAGTCCTGGCATCCTTCGAGGTCCCGGCATCTCTCGGCGAGATCTCTTGCGATCCCGGCCTCCTCTCTGATCCGGTCCTCTGTGGCGAGGCCCCGGGGTCGAACCTCCGATTCGAGCCAGTGGGCGAGCTCATCGAAGAAGCAAGCAAGCCTCCCGGAAGCCAGGGCCTCGGCAAGGCCGAGGGAGTCGATGACGCACTCAGCCGCGATCTCGCCGCTCTCGGACCACCGGGCCCTGCTCCCCAGGGCGTCGCCCGCTGGGCCCGCCGTAGGAGAGGGTCAGGTGCCACGAGACGCCCTCAATGGATCCGTCTGGCGGATCAGTCCTGAACGGCAGGGGGTCCTCTCGATCGAATTTATCGCACTCCATGCCGCCCGGTCCGGCCCGCACGACCTCGATCAGTAGAAGCTCTCCGATCCTGTCGGCCCTCTCTCTGACTTCCTCTTCCATTTCGAGGATCGCCCTCAAGGATGCGGCCATTCCTCCGTCGCCGTCGGTTAATGGAGTCTCCTTCGTCTTGCACACCGCTAGATTCCCTCTTGAGATCTGTATTCGGATCGTTTGTGGGGCCACCGAAGATAAAGGGATATCGAAGGGATGTCTAGATAGGCGGCGGCATAAAACCTCGAAAACACCGCAAAGCCT
>CAZNGI010000155.1:0-5233 GCA_964572505.1 uncultured Methanotrichaceae archaeon
GTTGAATTCGAGAGGCTGGCCGCAGAGCTTGAGGGCGCGATGGACAAAGTCGTCGTCTCCTCAGTGCAAGTTAAGAGATAGACCGAGAGGATGCTCGACCTCGCTGCCGAAAAAGTACCGAGCCCTCTTATGAATGGACCCGCCGAATAAGGAGAAACAAACATAGCGGGCGCCCATATGCTAAGGACGAACAATCGTCGTGCATCAAGGGCTATCTTCATGAAATATGGGTAAAAGAGAGGTGGCCGGAAGAAGGTTCATATTGTAGTGAGTATTGACTGGAATGGCACGTTTTGGCCTGTCCATCGAAGATTGCGAAAATTTGACCGATGAAGAGGGTTAAGAGAACATGAGCAAAGACCAAGAATCTGGAGCCATCCAGACGGCGGACGAGCCGTTTCTCATCTTGCTCGTAGAGGACAACAACTCCCATGCGATGCTGATAATTAGAACCTTTGAACGCCTGGGATTTTCCGGCAAGATCGACTGGGTCAAGGATGGAAGAGCGGCGCTGGACTACCTCCACGAGCACGAGATCATGGGGGAGGGAATCCTGCCAAAACTGGTGATGCTCGACCTCCGGCTTCCCAAGCTCGACGGGCATGAGGTCCTTCGGGAGATAAAGAGATCCAAGAGGCTGAAGATAATCCCCGTGGTGATCCTCACCACCTCCACCAGCGACGACGATCTCAAGAAGGCCTATTCCAACCACGTCAACAGCTACCTTACAAAACCCCTCAGCTTCGACGATCTCCAGAAGACGGTTGAGGAGGTTAAAACTTACTGGTTCGAGTGGAATCGGTATCCTAAACCTGCATGAACCGTATCGAGGAGGTTTTGTTCTGCTGAAGAATATATGAACCTGCTATCCCTTGGGGCGGTGGCTTCATGACCTTGCGCAAAAGCACTCTCGTCTTCACCGGCGCGATCATCCTCATCATGATCATGATCATCAGCGCCTTTATGTGGCAATTGATGACCAGCAACCTCTCAGAACTGGAGAACCAAGAGGCTTCCCACGAGGTTGGAGTGATCGTCTCAGCCCTGCAAGGAGAGCTTTCCGCCTTGAACAGGATCGGCGGTGGCTGGGCTTCCTGGAACGAAACCCGCGATTTCGTAATGGACGGAAACGAGGAGTACGTCCAGGCGAACCTGGGCGAAGCGACCCTCGCAAACCTCGGCGTCAACCTCATGCTCTTCTTCAACACGTCAGGCGGGCTGGTTTACGTCAAAGCCTTCGACCTCGATTCCGGGAAGGAGGTCCCCGTTCCGCCGGATCTGGCGAATCTTCCCGAGGACGACCTCCTGATAGCTCACGCCTCTCCAGAAGATAATTTAACTGGCCTAATCGCCCTTCCCGAGGGCCCGATGATGGTGAGCTCTCGCCCCATCCTGGACAACCAGCGGAACGATCCCATCCACGGAACGCTGATCGTAGGCAGTCTCCTGGACAGGGCCCGAGCCGACGAGCTGGGCCGGCTGAGCGGCGGCGTCCTGAGGATAGAACCCATCTACGTGGCTCAAACGCCATTGGAGCTGCAAGGCGTCGCCTCACCAGACTCCCCCATCCTGATCGAGCCGGTGGACAAAGACACCCTGCTCGCCTTCAAGACCATCGAGGACGTATACGGAAACCCGTCCATCCTTCTCGAAGCTCGCCTCCCGAGGGCCCTCCACGAGCGCGGCATGGAGGTCATAGGTTATCTGGAGCTGGCGGTGGTCCTGACCTGCCTGACCTTCGGGGGCGTCATTCTCATATTCCTGGAACGGTTCGTCCTCTCCCCCCTGACCGTCATCAGCAACTCAGTGGAGGAGATCGGCAGGACGGAAGAGCCCGATAAGGTGCGCGTTCCCAAAGCGGGGAGGGCCGAGCTTGCGAATCTGGCGGAATCGATCAACGAGATGATGGATCGTCTGGAGACCTACAACCGAAAGCTCAGGAAGAGCGAAGAGAGGTTCAGGACCATCTTTGAGACCGCCCAGGACTGCATCTTCATCAAAGACCGGGAAGGCAGGTACGTTCAGGCCAATCCTGCGGTGGAGATGCTCTTCGAAATGCCCGCCTCGGAGATCCTGGGAAAGAAGGACGAGGACTTTTTTGGCCCAGAGGCCGCAGTTCACATCTACGATATCGATTCCAAGGTGCTCTCAGGAGAGATCGTAAAAGAGGAACACACCAAGCCGGTGGCTGGTGTTCCGGTCACCTTCCACGTGGTCAAGGTGCCATTGAGAGACGACCTCGACAGGGTCGTTGGGATCTGCGGAATCGCAAGAGACATCACCGAGCGGAAACGGAACGAGATAGAGCTTTGGAAGAGGGATATGCTCCTGGCAGCCTCGGCTGTCGCCTCCAACGCCCTCTTGATCGAGGAGGATCTCGACCGTGTCGTCATCGATGCCCTCCAGTTCCTGGCCGAGGCGGTCGTGGCAGACAGGGCCTACATCTTCGAGAACCACAGCGAAGATGGCGAAGTTCTCATGAGCCAGCGTTACGAGTGGTCAAATGATGATGTTGAGCCTCAGATAAACAATCCGCAGCTTCAGAACCTCCCCTATTATCCCGACTCTGTCAGGCTTTATGAGACCATCTCCAGAGGCAAGCCGTACAAAGGTCTTGTCAAGGACATGCCCGAATCGGAGAGGGCGATCCTGGAGCCCCAGGGGATAGTCTCCATCCTGATCGTGCCCATAACCGTACAAGACCGGCTATGTGGCTTTGTGGGCTTTGACGACTGCCATTCCGAGAGGATCTGGAGCAAAAATGATACATCCGTTCTCCAATCCGCTGCAGGGAGCATAGGCGGGGCCATCATCCGTTCGCGGACTAAGGAAGACCTGGTCAGGGCTCGGGACGAGCTTGAGAGGAGGATCGATGAGGTGGAGGCGAAGAACGCTGAGATGGAACGTTTCGTCTACACCGTATCCCACGACCTCAGGTCCCCCCTGGTCACGGTCCAGGGCTTCGTCGGCTTCCTCAAAGAGGACATCTCAGAGGGCGATCATGAGAGGGTAGAGACTGACCTTCGGATGATCGAGGACGTCGTCGTGAAGATGGACCATCTTCTGAGAGACACCCTGGAGCTCTCCAGAATCGGGAGGATTGTGAACCCACCGGAGGACGTATCCTTCGGCGAGATCGTCCATGAGGCCCTGGCCCAGGTCTCAGAGGAGATGAGATCTGGCGGGTCGAAGTTCGTCATTGCTGAGGACTGGCCACAGGTAATGGTGGACCGGCTGAGGATCCTCGAAGTTCTGACGAACTTGATTGAGAACAGCACGAAGTACATCGGAGACGGGCCCAATCCAGAGATAGAGATCGGGTGGTTGAGGGACGGCGACGAGACCGCGTTCTTCGTAAAAGACAATGGGATCGGGATCGAGGCCGACCAGCAAGAAAAGGTATTCGGACTCTTCTACAAGCTGGACCCCAGCACCGACGGAAGCGGCGCTGGCCTTGCGATCGTCAAGAGGATAGTGGAGGTTCACGGCGGTCGTATATGGATAGAGTCTGAGAAGGGCAAGGGCACAACAGTCTTCTTCACCATCCCCACTGTCGAGGATTGAGCGTCCGAGAGTCGAAGGGCGACGGAAAGTCTTTTTGGGGGCGCTAAATTTTGAGCGCCCTTTTCTGACCGGATTTTGCTTCGCCGAGATCCTGGACGTCGTCCTCCGCATGCTTTTGTCGTTTATACTCACACCACTTGTGAAGAGCCCCTCTTGCAATCTCCGGAAGCTTCTGGATGCCCTCTGCGTCCTTCACCACGTAATCCATGGCACCGGACTTGAAGGCTTGAACTGCTATCTTCTCCGAGCCAAAACCGGTGAGGATTATCAGGGGGAAACCCACCTCCAGAGGATTTTCCGCATTCCCCGCCAGATCCAGGCCGCAGCCGTCCGGAAGAAGGTAGTCTGCGATGACCAGAAACGATCCATCTTTATTCTCCTCGATCCACCTCAAGGCATCCCGAAGGTGCATAACGTGATGGACGTTCCATTTAGAATCGCTCTCGTCGAAGAGCCGGCAGATAAAAGCAGCATGGCCCACATTATCCTCGACGAGCATGATGGTATCGGCCTCCGCAAGGCTTGATCCTCGTCCAGTATACGGGACCGCTTTTGCACCATCGACTGAAGAGAGTTTTTGCGATGATAATACTTTCATAAACTCCTGCTCGTCGACATCGGAGGATTTCCCGGAATAATATTCGAATAGCTGCATACACCAGGTGACTGCGTATTTTCCCGAATAAATTGTCCCGCATCCTACATCGTAGACCCCGTCATGCCTCCAGAGACCCAGGTAAACAAAGGATTCGGTGACTACAAGAGCCAGCTTTATGTCTTCGGTGGTCAGACGTAACTTGAAATTCTCGAATTTGAACGACTTCTTAAATTCAGGTGCCAACATGCCCACTTCGTTGAGAAGAAATCCTGCAACTTTGTCTGTTATTAAAAGATCTACTTGGCTTCCTTTTCTGAGAGAGCTTATAAATATGTCGGATTCTTTCGGAAATATCAAGACGGGTAAAATTGCGCATATTTTCTTTGACCTGGACAGCATCGATGCCAGGCTCTCATGGCACTTCAAAGGCATAGAGGGATCTGAGTATATCATCTCCGATTGAAAAAGCATGCCCAACCGGTCCAATATTTCTTGAGGGATGCTGCTTATGTCATGGTTCAGCCAAAAATCGGGGTTCGTCTCCAGATTCTCGAAGACACTTATAACATTATCCAGAACGCTCGTTTTTATTTTGCCAAGATTTGTCAGCTTATACCCATGTCGATTTTTGGTGATCAGATTGGAATCGCTCATATCCTTGATCGCGTGCAGAATGGTGGTGTTTCTGCCGCCCAGTTCACTCAGTAAATCGTTTATATCTTTTTCACCGTTTTTTAAACAAAGTAAAATATTCATTCTTAACTCTGAACTTGCGAACGCTCTGACTTGCTTCACCAGATCGCTTTCGTCCATGCCCACACGTTCCCGCGTTGTTATTAGCTCTCAACTTTGAAGATCCGTGAAAACCTGATCACAAATTAGAATATCACAAATCAGCTAACTTATATGCGGTTAAATTTTCGGCTAGAATGAACTATCTCGCGAATCCTCCATCTTAGCTTGCGAGCCTCATGTATTTCGGCATTTAAGTAATTTGCTCTGAACCGTCAATTGTTCGGAAATCTTGAATATCTGGTTCCGGCGCCCAATTCGGTTTCTCGATGAAGTTGC
>CAZNGI010000156.1:0-5194 GCA_964572505.1 uncultured Methanotrichaceae archaeon
ATGCCTATCACTAACCCGTACTTTACAATCTCTTTCATGAGTTATCACTCACCGATCGCCGATACGCTCACCTCCTTAAAAACTCTGTCGGATCAGGGCCGCGCCCCGGCATGAAAATCGCTTTGGTGAGGGGTAAGATCCTCTGGTCGCCATCGGGCCTTGAAATATCTCCGAAATTGATCTCCGTCTGACCAGCTTTTCGAATTGCGACCCTCTGGGCCAAACGACAAAGGTTAAATGATCTCTTGCGGTCTATGTGAGGCGAGGATTGGCTTATGGACATGTACGAGAAGGTGATCGAGCTTGCCAGGAGGCGAGGCTTCATCTGGCCCGCCTTCGAGCTCTACGGCGGAGCTGCGGGCTTTTACGATTATGGGCCACTGGGAGCCCCGCTCAAAAGAGGGATCGAAGACCTTTGGAGGGCCTTCTTCGTGATCCGGGAGGGCTTCTGCGAGATCGAGTGCCCCACCATCGGGGTGGAGGATATCTACAAGGCTTCGGGCCATCTCTCCGGCTTTTCCGATCCCCTCACCGAATGCAAGGAGTGCGGCGAGATCTACAGGGCAGACCACCTCATAAAGCACATCATCGAGGTTCCCGACGCCCTCTCAAACGATGAGATATACCGCGTGATTCTGGAGAACGACGTCTTCTGCCCCGAGTGCGGCGGCGACCTCTCCGAGATCTACGAGTTCAACCTGATGTTCAAGACCTTCATCGGCCCGGGCGGAAAGCAGCCGGGGTACCTTCGGCCCGAGACCGCCCAGGGGATGTTCGTCAACTTCCAGCGGCTTCTTCGCCACTACCGCGACCGCCTCCCCTTCGGCGCCGTCCAGATAGGAAAGTCCTACCGAAACGAGATCTCGCCCCGCCAGGGGGTGATAAGGCTGAGGGAGTTCTCCCAGGCCGAGGCTGAGATCTTCATCAACCCGAAGGACAAGACCCATCCCCTATTCGTCGAGGTAGCAGACCTGGCCATGACCCTCTACTCCAAGGAGGGCCAGGAGAGGGGGGTGACCGAGGAGATGACCGTCGGCGACGCCGTGGAGAAGGGGATCATAGCCCACGAGACCCTCGCCTACTACGTCGCCCGGACTTACCAGTTCTTGATCGAGGCCGGCCTCTCGAAGGAAAGACTCAGGTTCAGACAGCACAAGGACGACGAGATGGCCCATTACGCCGCCGACTGCTGGGACGCCGAGGCGCTCCTTGACAGGTTCGGCTGGATCGAGATCGTGGGGGTCGCCGACAGGACCGACTACGACTTAAAGTCCCACATGGCCCAGAGCCAGGCCAACCTCACGGTCTACCTTCCCTTCGACGAGCCGAGAAAGGAGGAGAAGCTCGTAGTCAAGCCCGACATGAAGAAGCTCGGCCCCCTCTTCAGGAAGGGGGCGAAGGCCGTCGCAGACGCGCTTCAAGCCCTTTCCATGGAGGATTTGAAGCGGGACCCGATCGTCGTCGAGGTGGATGGGGAGAATGTGGAGATCGACCCCGCCCTCGTCTCCTTCGAGATGGTGGAAGAGGAGATCAGGGGCGAGGAGATAGTGCCCCACGTCATCGAACCCTCCTTCGGGATAGACAGGATCCTATACTCGGTCCTCGAACACTCCTACCGGGAGGAGATGGTGGAGGGCGAGACGAGGGCGGTCCTCGCCCTCAGAAACAGGGTGGTTCCGATCCAGGTGGCTGTCCTGCCCCTGATGGATAGAGTCGAGCTTATCGCCCCCGCTGAGGAGATCGCCCAGAAGCTTCGGTCCCTCGACCTGAGGGTCGAGTACGACTCCTCAGGGAGCATCGGCAGAAGGTACCGGCGAAATGACGAGGTTGGAACCCCATACTCGGTCACCGTCGACTACGAGACCCTGGAAGAGGGGACGGTCACCATCAGGGATCGGGACACGATGTCCCAGATCAGGGTGAAGAGGGACGAGGTCGCCGAAAGGGTTCTGGCCCTTCTGAAGGGGGAGATGAAGTTTCTCGAGGCGGGTTCGCCCCTCTCGAGCTGAAAAGCGCCCGATCGGCTTATTGAAACGAAGGATCGGGAGGTCTGAATGATGGGGTCAAAGCTGTGCGCCTCTCTGGTGATGGAGGTCAAGAGAAAGGGGATCCATATTTCAGGCCTTTCGGTGCCGGCGGCCATCATCCTCTTGGGAAAAGGCCCGACTATCGGGTTGGTCGCCATCGCCCTTTTGGCGGCGCTCTTCCTGGAACGTAGAAGGCTTTCTGGAAAGATCAGGCTGCCATCGGTCCGCGACCACGAGGCGGATAGGGTGGCAGGCTACATCTACTACATCTTGGGAGCTTTGCTGACGGTCCTTCTCTTTCCCCCAACGATCGCCATCGCCGCGATACTGATGCTGTCGTTGGGCGATGCGGCGAGCGGGATCATCGGCTCGATCGTCAGGGGATCGGCCGTGCGGACCGAGATCATGGAGGGTCGGAGCTGGAGGCCAAAGCCCCTTCCGGTGGTGGCGGGAACCTTCGCGGTCTGCCTTCTGGTGGGCTACGCCGCCTACCTCATTGAGGGGAGGTTCTTTTCGGGGCCCGAGTTGCTCTCCTTTCCGGTCTTCCTCGTCGGCGCGGCAACGGCGACCTTTGCAGACGCCGTTCCCCTCTCCTTTCGAAAGAGGGTCATCGACGACAACTTCACAATCCCCGTTCTGTCGGGGTTGGTGATGTTTTTCGCAAGCCTCCTCTGATCCTGTAGATATCTCAGCCGATCAGCGAGCCGATCGCTTGGAGGCCGCCATGATCTCGATCAGGCCGATTTCCATGGGTTGGTCGGCATCGGGCTGGCAGCCGGATATCGAGCAGGTCATCTATCGTGCAGAAAGGTTTTTTAACGTACAGGAGAGTGAACTTCCCAGAGAGCGGAGCAACTGCGAGCGGCCACACCATCCGACTTCGGGGAAAATGATTCTCAGCTTTCAATGAAAACTGCGATTCCGACCCTCGGCGAGGAGGGCCGCTGGCGTCGAGAGGTTGCTCGATATCGAGAGGAAATAGGAGGGTTATTATGAACATAGTACTACTCGGTCCACCAGGATCCGGAAAGGGCACTCAGGCCAAAATGATCGCGGAGAAATACGGCGTGGTTCACATCTCCACCGGGGACATTCTGAGAGAGAACGTGAGGAACGGCACTGCTTTGGGAGTGGAGGCCAAGAATTTCATGGAAGCAGGTAAGCTGGTTCCGGACAGCCTGCTCATCGACATCATCAAGGACCGGCTGGCCAAGGACGACGTCAAGGGCGGCTGGATGCTGGACGGCTACCCCAGGACCACCCCCCAGGCCGAGGCCATGGACGAGATCCTGCCCGCTCTGGGCCAGAAGATCGATGTGGTCCTGAACATCGATGTTCCCGATGAGGAGCTCGTCAAGAGGGTCACCGGCCGGAGGATGTGCAATTGCGGCGCCACCTATCATGTTCAGTTCAACCCGCCAAAAGTGGCCGGCAAGTGCGATGCCTGCGGCGCCGACCTCTACCAGAGGGCGGATGACACCGAGGAGACTGTCAAGGAGAGGCTGCAGGCCTACCACGCCCAGACCCAACCCCTCATCGACTACTACGACAAGAGGGGCATCGTGGCCACGGTGCTCGGCGTGGGCGACATCAAGGCCATCTTCGGGAAGATCGCCGAGGCTCTGGACAAGATTTAAAGGAGTCTCTTCACAACTATTTTTTTCTCTTCTGAGTCTCTGAAGTTTGTTATTCGGGAAGGTTTTAATTCCTGTAGGCCAATCCATCTATTCGATGGAGGGAAAATGAGCCGCCTGACCTGGCTTCACATTTCCGACTGGCATCATGGGGACTTTCCAATTGATCCGGAAGTAGTCAGGGATGAGCTGATCAAAGATATCCAAGGACGTCTATCCATCAGTCCCGATCTATCTAAAATTGACTTCATAGTCTTCAGTGGAGATGCGGCCTTGAATGGGAAGGCGAAGGAGTACGAAGACGCCAAAAAAGAGTTCTTCGTCCCGATCTTGGAGGCCGCCCAGGTGGAACCTGACCGGCTCTTCATCGTTCCAGGCAATCATGATCTGGACGAGGAGGAGATAAAAAAGCTTCCGGATGATTTTAGGAAGGATGTCGTTTCCAAAGAGGATGCCGATCGCTGGCTCAAGGATGACAGCATGAGGGAGCTTTTGCTGCGCCCCTTCAAAGATTTTAGAAGTTTTGTTTCTGGTTTCACAGGCCAGGATTCTCCTGATTATTCAGATGTTCGAACCTGGGAGATCAATGGAAAGACTGTTTCCCTGCTGGGGATCAACTCCTCCTGGTTTTGCAGGCGACATTTAGACGATGCATCAGGAAAGCAGAATGATTATGGCCATGCCAGGGTGGGCGAGCGGCAGGTTCACAGGCACTTAGAACGGATACGCAAATCGGATTTGAGGATCGCAGTTCTCCATCATTCTCAGGATTGGCTGGAAGACTCAGACGGCTGGGTCGTTTGGAGACGTCTGCGGCAGGGATGCAATTTCATCCTGCACGGGCACGGGCATGTGCCCAGGGTAACAGCCGAGCATGGAACAGGCGGAGATTGCGTAATCATTCCTGCTGGTGCAAGCTTCGGGGGACGCACTCCAAAAGATCCGAGCCACATCAACTCCTACAATTTTGTTCACATTGACTTTGAGACTGGTAAAGGATTTGTCTTTCTGCGCCGCTGGATTGACGAGAGATCGGTTTGGGACAAGGACGTTCAAACCTATCCTGATGGCAAATTTCCCTTTGATCTGCCCGGACATACACCCTTACCGCATCAGATCCCCCGCCCTCCTGGAGACGTCATCGGCCGCAGCGGCGATCTCGAACTACTTTTAAATGGCTTTCATGGAGGAGCTACCATCACCGGCCTGCGAGGCATGGGCGGCGTGGGCAAGACTGCTCTGGCACTGGTTCTGGCAGATCGACTTAGAGATCGTTTTCCAGACGGCCAGCTCTTCTTGAACATGCAGGGCACAAGCAAGAGCCCGCTCGATCCAAAAGATGCCATGGTTCACGTCATTCGCTCCTACCTTGGAGCCGATACCTCAGTGCCAGAAGATTTGAATGGTTTGAGTGGGCTTTATCAAACAGTCCTCTCTGGCAAGAAGGCTTTGATCTTGCTCGACAACGCTGCTAGCCGGGAACAGGTGGAGCCGCTCCTGCCGCCAAGTTGCTGTGCCCTGCTGGTGACCTCC
>CAZNGI010000157.1:0-5157 GCA_964572505.1 uncultured Methanotrichaceae archaeon
AAGTTCTCAGAGGGCTAATAATAACCTCGCTTGGAGGAATTTTTGTGCAGGTGGCGGTAGTCGGAGCTGGAGATTACGAGGAGAATAGGTGCAGCCTGGCGAGAGAGCTGGGCCGAAAGATCGCCGAGAGGGGACACGTCCTGATCACCGGGGGGCTCGGGGGGGTCATGGAGGCAGCTTCTGAGGGCGCCAAGGAGGCAGGGGGCGTAACCGTTGGCATCCTCCCGGGGGAGAAGGAGGCAAGAAACCCTTACGTCATGGTTGGGATCGGAACCGGGATGGGCCACGGAAGGAACGCGATAATCGTGCGGAGTGCGGACGTGGTGATCGCCCTTCCCGGCCTTTACGGCACCTTATCCGAGATCGCCCTCGCCCTGAAGATGGACAAGATGGTGATCGACCTTGGCGACTGGAACGTCGACGGTATGCTCAAGGCCGAAACCCCCGAGGAGGCGATGCTCCTCGCGGAGGGAAAAGCGGAGGCGAGGAAGGAGTGACCTCTCGCCCGAGGATTCCGAACGCGCCACCAGATAAAATCTTAGAAGGGATCTTCATGACTGAAAAACCAAAAGGCAAATCTCAAAAAAAATCCCGGACCGGATCCGTATATCAGCTCAAGGTGACCCTCAAGGGGATCAGGCCTCCGATCTGGCGCAGGTTTCAGGTGACCGACGACATAACCCTTGCCAAGCTGCACCGCATCCTTCAGGCGATCATGGGCTGGGAGGACTACCATCTCCATCTCTTCGAGATAGGCGGCGTCAATTACAGCGTGCCCTTACCAGGTGAGCCCGACCCCCTCGATTTTGATACGAAAAACGAGAACGGGGTGAAGCTGAGCCGGCTGGCCCCTGCCGAGAAGTCTCGATTTATCTACGAGTACGACTTTGGGGACAGCTGGACTCACGAGATCCTGGTGGAGAAGATACTGTCCCCGGACCCGGAAGTCAAATATCCTGTCTGTATTAAGGGAAAAAGATCGGCTCCGCCCGAGGACTGCGGCGGCGTCTGGGGCTACGAGGAGTTTGTGGAAGCGATTTGCGATCCCGACCATCCCGAGCACGAGGAATACCTCGATTGGGTGGGCGGCGATTTCGATCCCGAGAAGTTCGATCTGGAGAAGATCAATCGGGAGCTGAGGCGGACGAAATGAGGCGGGACGGGGGCTAGTTGTTGGGTTGACCAACGGCTGAGTTTAGCCCCTTCCTCGTCAGAGATGACGCGTTTTTATCGTCAGCCTTTTAACATTTCCCCGTCTATTTCCAGGCTATGTTCAAGCACAGCTGGATTTTGGCCCTGCTTCTCGTCTTCGTCGCGGCCTTCGCCTGTGGCTGCGTCAGCGAGGACGAGGCTGGAGAGGCGGCAGAGACCGAGGAGTCGCATGAAGAGAGCGCCGTGAGCGCCGAGGAAGATGGAGCCTCCGCTCCGATGGAAGAGATCGATGATATGGAGGACGAGGCCGAGGAGATGGCAGACCACGGCGAGGATGAAGGCAAAGAGATGGGCGAGGCCGCCGTGGGCGAAGTCGAGCCTGAGAGCGAGCACTGAGCCAAAACTGGACCGAACACCTCTATTTTTTGCGCCCCTGGCGCTAATCGCTTCTCGTAAGGATTCTTTCATCCTCGATCGATCTGTCGCGCGTCACCGGGCACGTCATCCCATCCCTGGGCAGAACCTCCAGGCGGCTTGCCTCCATCTCAAGATCCCTTATCCTATCTTCCTGGGCGAGAAAGGCCTCCTCCAGATCCCCGAGGATCTCCACCTGGTGCTCCAGATCCTTCAGCCTCGATTCGAGGCTCACGCGGAAGGCGAGGTAGCAGAAGATCAGGGTCACTAAGGCGCCGGTCATCGTGCCGATCATGGTTATCATCAGGGACCCTTCGTCAATCTCCACAGCTACCAATTTCATATCACCGATCCATTTTCCCCACCTCGAAAATAGGCCCGGGAGGGGCCATCTTCGGGAGGGGGCCGATCAACGACCCATAAGGGTTGTCGTTTTATATCGGAGTTCTTCGCGCGGGGCGGAAGTAATGCCACCTGGGAAATCAGGAAGGGGATGGGGAAGCGACGCGAATCTAAAAAAAGGAAGCGCGCTGAATACGACTTCATGACAGCTGGGCCCATCGCGTAACATCGGGAAGAGGGTGAGCCAGAAAGGTGTCTTATTATAATGTCCTGTGGCTTGAAGGATGACGGAAAATGAGAAAAGAGCTAACGGATTGTACGCGCCAAGGGGATAAGCTGGAACCACACATTAAGGAAGCTTCTGGCAATAATTTTTTATCCTAAAAGATCATTAAATACTTTATCTGGAGGGAGCAAAACCAATGGATAACAGCGTTAAGGCAGCTATTATCGTAGCTATTATCGGGGGAGTGTTTGGCATTGCGCCCCAATTAATAGAAAAACCACCTTGGGAGAATCATCAGCCCGAAATCATTGACCTTACGCCAACTCCTCCCTACCCACAAGCTGATGGGACGATTATCACATGGACTGCAAAGGCGAACGATCCTGAGGACGATGACATATTCTATAAATTCGAACTGAGTGGCCCATCTACTGGAGATCTATACGTGGATCAGCAGAATTGGTCAACAAATAGTGAATGGATATGGGAATCGGACTATTCTGATATCGGCACTAATTACATACGAGTTTGGATTAAAGATGAGAAACACAAGGCCCGCGAGATTCGCAAAGATTATAAAATTGCTAATAAGGCGATGGCCAATGGAAGAATTATCTATCCTGATATTAAAGAGATGAATCTCAGCGAGACGTATACGTTTAGCGCTTATATTGCCAGGAACGATTCCATCGAGACGGCCAAAAGGAAAATCACGGCTGACAGTGATGTTGGAGAAAAGTCCATCCCTATCTTGAATAACTCCTTCAGTGATACCAGAAGGGACGTCAGGACCGGGGCCATAATCGATCAAAAAAGTCTGAAGATATCCCCGCGGATGCGAGCAGATCTGAAAGGCGATTATACTTTTAGAATATCTAGAATATATCCCGACCCCCCTTACATTCTGAATATTTCCGTAGACAACCCTGGTCATAATTATGGACTTTGGCTCTGGAGTGTTACACCCACCGAAAAGGGAACTCACCACCTGGAGCTCATAGCCAATGAGGTACATGAAAATGCCGACGTGACGTTCATTGAGTCCGCCACTATTCCCATTGAAGTAATCGTGAAAACAGAGCCCGTAGTCGAGGAGTTCGCAGCTGGGGAGCCTGTAGTCGATGAGCCCGTAGAAGCGCCTAAGGAAGAGGCTGAAGGAATCCCCGGATTTGAGGCCATCTTCGCCGTAACCGGCCTTCTGGCAGTAGCCTACCTGAAACTTGGCAGGAGAAAGTAAGAACAACTAGCTGGAGGGCTTAGGCTCTCCAGAACCTATCTCTTTTTCCTGGCTCTAGAAGAATCGATGTAGGTGAGGAGAATGGACATATTGTTGAAGGGCTCTTCTATTGTAAAGTGGAGCGGGGGATGGGATTCGAACCCACGAACCTCTTCAGGACGGGGTCCTAAACCCTGCGCCTTTGACCGCTTGGCAACCCCTGCTTTTCGAAGATCATCTTGACGCCGCGAGCCTCAGACCAAAAGCCTCTCCAGCACCGCCTTGACCGAATGGAGCCGGTTCTCGCTCTGGTCCAGGATCGCGGAATTGGGTCCGTCCATCACTTCGTCTGTTATCTCCTGGCCCCGATGGGCGGGAAGACAATGCATCACGATGGAGCCGGGCTTCGCGTGAGCGAGGAGGTCGGAGTTGACCCGGTAGGGGCTGAAGGCAGCGAGCCTCTCGGCAGCCTCCACGGGATCGACGCCGACGGAATATACGAGAGGAACCTGTCGAGGACGGCGATCCCTACCAACGCCGAGCCCGTGGTTGGAGTCTTCAACTTCAACCAGGATGCGGTTTCGGTCGAGGAGCTCTTCGCCGTCGATATCGAGACGGAGCCTCTGCCGATCAGTGACGTCTTCGTCGTCAACGAGCAGGCGTCGATGGAGGAGGCGCTCATCCCGACGAGCGTGCCCACAAACCCCGAGCCCCTCGAGAGCATCTTCGTCCTCCACGAGGGTGCGAAGGTCCTCTCGCCCCTGACTTATCCCGCCGAGATGGTGGAGGACTCTCAGCCGCCGGTGATATCCAACGTCGCCGTGACCAGGGTGACCGCGTCTTCGGCAGAAGTCTACTGGGAGACGGACGAGTTCGCAGACGGCCTCGTCGAGTACGGGACCGCATCTGGGATTTACGCCGATCAGAGCTTCGACGAGCTCTTAGCGATGAACCACACCCTTCTCCTGGTGGGGCTCTCGCCGGAGACGACATACCGCTTCGCGGTGACGGCAACCGATCGAAGCGGAAATTCGGGCCAGAGCGCTGAGTACGACTTCGCGACAACTGGGCTCTGAAAGGGGCCCAAAAACTCTATTTTTAAGTCTCATCGGATTTTCTTGAATTAGGGATCAGCTCAGACCTCTTGCCGCAGGGCCCGAAGAAAAGTTGTTGAGGGGGGAGAGGGAAATGAAGGGGGATTTGTTGGGGACCTCTCCCTGCCTCAGATGTTGATCATCGTGACGACGCGGGCCGCATCGCCTCTGGGTGGCGACCTCACGACCTATACCTTCTCCCCCGCTCTACAAAAGGTCGAGGCTCGCGGGGCGAAAGTATTCGCGGGGTTCCCAAAAGTTATAAAGCGCCTCGCAGTATGGGCGAAGTGGCATGACGATCCAAAGACCGAGAGGGACTAGAGACTTCCTGCCCGAAGACTCCTTCAAAAGGGGCGCCGTCAGGAAGCGGATGCAGGCCCTGCTGGAACGGTGGGGCTACCAGGAGATATCGACCCCCACATTCGAGCATCTGGAGCTATTCACCATAAAGTCGGGCCAGTCGATCACCGAGGAGATCTACGCCTTCAAGGACAAGGGCGGCCGCGACCTCGCCCTCCGGCCTGAGCTGACGGCCCCGGTGATGAGGATGTACGTCAGCGAGCTTCAGACGGCAGCCAAACCCCTCCGGCTCCACTACTTTGGAAACTGTTTTAGGTATGAGCGGCCCCAGCGCGGCCGGTTCCGGGAGTTCTGGCAGCTGGGCGCGGAGCTGATCGGAAGCGACCGGCCCGACGCCGAGGCGGAGGTGATCG
>CAZNGI010000158.1:0-5098 GCA_964572505.1 uncultured Methanotrichaceae archaeon
TTCTTCGCAGCTCAAAGCCTCTATCAGAAAAACCGTACCAGTCCGATTCGGGGCGAGTCTGCCGGGCGGGGAGTGCAGCTCCGAAAGGAGCTGTCGTCCCAGCCCCCCCGGCGACCGCTTCGCCACGCCCGACCTTGACGGATCGAAATCTACTTCAGGACCAGCTTAAGCGCCCTCTGGGGGCAGGCGGTGACGCAGGTTCCGCACTGGACGCACTTTCCGGCGTCGGCCACCACCTCAGACCCCTCGAAGTGGAAGGTCCCGGTGGGACAGATCGATATGCAGGCCCCGCAGTGGATGCACTCATACTCGTCTTTGATGACCGGCATCTCCAGGAGGACGACCTTCACACCCTTCTCCTCGAAGGCCGCCTTCACCTCGTTGCACCTCTCGGGAGCAACGTCGATCACGATCTCGCCGGAGACGGCGTCGACCTTGGCCCGCTCGATGTTTATGAGGGCGCGCGTCTCCAGGATCACCGACGATACAATCGGCTTTCGGACGATTCCGGGAGCCACGTGAAGCATCAGCTTCAAGCAGACCGCCTCCTGCCGTAGAGCCTGCTGACTTGGTCGCTGGTTACCATCCCTATTACGTGATGGTCCTTGTCCACCACTGGCAGGGCCGATATCTTGTGGTGGTCGAGCTTTCTGGCCGCAAGCTCCAGGGGCTCGTCGGGGCTCGCTATGAAGACCTTCCGGGTCATCATGTCGGAAATGTGAGAGGTCTTGCCGCAGGCCACGGCCTTGGATATGTCCCAGGCTGTGACCATCCCAATCAGCTTCTCCTCCGACGAGATGACTGGCAGGTGGTCAAAGGTTCCGCCTATGATCATCTGGGCCGCCTCCTTTATGCTGATCTCCTCGCGGACCGTCACCACCTTGGTGCTCATGACGTCCCCCACCAGAAGGAACTCCTTGGTCTGCTTCATGGGGCTGTTGCGACCGACGGAAGGCAGAGGCTCCGACTGGGCCGACAGGAAGAACTCGCCCTTCTTGATCGAATCGCCGAGGGCGCGAGCCACCTTTCTTGCGACGTGGCGGCTCGATAGGGCCGATGTCTTCATCTCGGTCCCCTCGATCTCGACGAACCCGGAGTAGAGCTGCTCGTAGTTCACCTTCCTCACCGTGGGACGGGCGCGTCTTGGGACGCCGTAGTCCACGATCTCGGTGACGATGTCCCTGTCCCTGACGGCCGTCTTTTTTGCGATCCTCTCGCTCAGGACCGGTATCGGAACTCCGATGCCGACGTAGAGGCTCGGGCCATAGTCCTGGAAGGTGGCGGCCCTCAGAAACTCGTTACTCATCTCTTTCAGGTCGCCCTTAACCATCAGGGTGGAGAAACCCTCCTGAGGCAGATGCTGGGTCCCCGAGCCTATTATGTGGCCCTGAGCACCGCAGAGGAATATCCTGGTTCCGACGCCCATGTACTCGAAATCTGGGTCGTTTGGTATCGGCGAGAGGGCTCCAGCCCCGCTGTAGCTCACGTTCCCGTAGCGGGGAAGGAGCGTTCCCATGTATGTGTGCAGCGTCCTCTCCGTCGAGTTTGCGGCCGCAGCGTACTTCTGGTAGGAGTTTCTGGGGTTGACCATTGTCGCCTGGTTGAAGTCATCGAGCCTGAGGGTTGTCTCCAGGTCGAAGCGCGGGTAGCAGTCCGTTACGGCGCCCTGGGCACGAAGCTCGACCTCTCTGCCCATGATCAGGTCCTCCATCACGTGGGCTCCGCCGTACTCGTCTCCCCGGTCCTCGGACGGCTGGGTGGCTCCCAAAAAGAGGTCCACGGCGGCGATGCCGCCGTAGGCCTCCACGTTGTTCAGCCAGGCTTTGGAGATCTTTATCGGCGGATCGCTGTGGCCGGTGTTGAGAAAGACACCAGAAGAGCACATAGCCCCGAAGGTGCCGGTGGTGACGACGTCCACCTCGCGCACCGCACCATCGGTGCCAAGCTCGTCCACTAGGTCCGGCATCTCCTCCGCAGTGACCACCCGAACGCTGCCGTCCCGGATGCGTTCGTTGATCTCCGACAACGATTTCTCCTGCACAAACCTCCACTCTGAATGCGAGAGGTATTAAAGGCTTGTGGGATGTCGGTTGGCTCAACACCGTTATCTGTGATCACCGCGATGATGCCGACAGATGTCAGGCAAAAGGATAGTCCTCACCAGCGACGCCACCATGATGAGCAACTACAACGGGGGAGTTATGCTCGGCTTTGCGGCGATACTCCCGGCATCGATGATCAACGAGAGGATATTCAAGTGGCTCTTCTGCCCGCCCGTCGAGGCCGGACCTGATGGATCTGCCCTCCTCGCCCCCTGCGGGATGAGGAAGGTCGAGGCCGCCCTCCTGGAGGCGGGTTTCAGACGTGACGAGGTTATGGTGGTCCATCCCGACCATCTCGACAAAGCGATCGGACCCGATACCGAGATCGTGGGGATCACTCACGACGACCCCATGGGCAAGATCGCCGTCCGGGAGATCGAGGAGATGATCAATCGGGGCGCGCCCTACAACAGGACGAAGTTTCTTGAGCTGGTGGGCCACCCCCTCATAAAAGAGCACAAGCCCAAGGTCGTCATCGGCGGCAACGGCTCCTGGGAGCTTCGTGGCGAGGACGTGGGGGTCGACTTCATCTACCTGGGCGAGGGGGAGAGGACCTTTCCTTCGATCTGCAGAAAGATAATGGCCGGAGAGGAGGTCCCGAGGGAGATCGAGGGCGAGACCGTCCCCGGCGATGAGATTCCCGTCAACAGAGGAGCCACCGTCGGTGGGATAGTCGAAATCGGCAGAGGCTGCTGGCGAGGGTGCTCATTCTGCTCTCCAACGATGCGTAAGCCCAGGCACAGGCCCGTCTCCAATATACTGAAAGACGCCGAGGTGAACATCGGGGCGGGACAGACGGACCTGATCCTCCACTCCGAGGACGCCTTCCAGTACGGTTCGATGGGGTCAGAGCCCGACAGGGAGATGCTCCTCGACCTTTTCAGGCGGGTGATGGACCTAGGTCCCAGGACCGTCGACGTATCCCACGTGAGCCTCGCCTCGGTCTACCACAATCAGGACCTGTTGAGGGAGATCTCCGAGATCGTGGGGCTAGGGACCGACCAGAGGTACATGTCGGCCTGGATCGGGATCGAGACTGGGAGCTGCAAGCTCCTCGCAAAGCACATGAAGAACAAGACGAAGCCAGCACCCCTGGAGATCTGGCCCGAGATCGTGCAGGAGTGCTACGGCCTCTTCAGCGACCAGTCCTGGCTTCCTGTGGCAAGCCTCGTTCTGGGCCTGCCCGGCGAGACCGAGGAGGACATCGTTCTGACGACGGAGCTTGTAGAATCGCTGAAAGACCACATCGGCCTTATGCTTCCCCTCTTCTTCACGCCGATAGGGGAGACGCGACTAGGAAACGCGAGAGGCTTTGGAAAAGACAGGGCGAAGCCCGAGCACTGGGAGCTTGTGGGGACGTGTCTGGAGTACAACCTCTGCCACCTGAAAGCCCTGCATCGGTACTACAGTGAGAGGATGACGGCAGGGGTGAGCCAGCACCTGGCCCTCAGGGGGATAAACCTGCTTTCGGACCGTGCCCTCAAAAAATATCTCAGAAGGATGAAGCGGGGGGAGCCGCCCAACTGAAGCCCCATCAATAACTTTCAAGAACCGAACTTACGATCACCTTGTGATCGGGTTTGAGAGAGTAGACGTTGTGGTCGCCCGAGACGTCGATGCTGAGGATGCCGAGCCTGGTGTTCATGAGGCCCACCATCGCCGAGACGCCCCGATAGCTGACGTCGAAACCCTCCTTGTCCAGATAAGTGTAAACTTCCTCAGTGGTGTAAGACCTGTCATGCAAGAACAGCTTCAGGACAGCCTTTCGGATGCCCATTCCGTCGCGCTTGAGGTAGTTTTTCAGGCGCTCACGGATCTGATCCTCATGTTTTCGAACGCTAGCCTCCATCCTGTAAGCTCACCGCCTCTACACTTGCAGCTTTGGATTTATAAAGGTATTCTCTCCACCACCGGCCCGCCCTCGATCGGGTACCTCTCCTCCAGGGCGAGCTCGCACTCCATCTCTTCGAGATCCGAAACGATATCTTCCAGGATCCATCCGGCGATCTCGATCCTCCCCTCGGAGAGTACGTACATCTCCTCTGGAACCTCCAGGGCCTTCAGCCTCTCGACGGCCGATGCGAGGCCAACGCCTCCGGCCCCGGCCCGATCAATGGGCTGGATCACGCCGTAGATCAGGGTCCCGTCCTCGGTGGATAGGTCGAAGGGTCGGGCCGTCCTCTCTGCCCGCCGCTTCAACCGTTCCCGGAGCTGGACCGCGTCCTTGAACCCCGAAGAGCAGTAGTGGACCCGAAGACCCTCGACTTTGAACTGCTCAGCTGCAAGCTCGCTCCCGACCGCGCCGCAGCCGTAATTCTTCGACCTGAACCCAAGATTCTTCAAAGCCTCCTGGTTCGTCTCGGAGAACTCAAGCTCATTCAAGTTCAGGAAGGCGTCAGCCCTCAAAACCGCCTCGACAATTCCGGGCGCGGGGCCAATGGCGGGGATCTCGACCCCGGCCAGGAGTCCCTCCGACTTCGCATCCTGCAGCGCCTCGCTGAGCCATCTCGGGTCCG
Source organism: uncultured Methanotrichaceae archaeon (assembly GCA_964572505.1). Lineage (GTDB taxonomy): Archaea > Halobacteriota > Methanosarcinia > Methanotrichales > Methanotrichaceae > Methanocrinis. Next base: position 4,619 of record CAZNGI010000158.1, read on the forward strand.
ACCATTCCGATGCCGGCGGGTGGAACCTGATCTCGTCGAGCCCCGCCTCTGCGAGCCCCCGAAGAGAAGAGGGGCCGGGCCTTGCACCGGTGTATAGGTGAATGTTGTGATCCTGCCCGAACTCCCGCTTCAGGGACCGGATCGACCTGATCACGAAATCCCTCTTGAGGAGGGGCTCGCCCCCGGTGATCCCGGTCCCGAGGGCTCCTATGGCCTTGGCCTCTTCGATTATATCGAGGTCGGACTTCGCCAGCCGCTCGTTGGCGTAGACCACGTCTTTTCCGCGCCGCTCCTCTGAGAGGGGGCAGTAGAAGCAGTCCCTCTCGCAGACGCCGGTGACGAACAAGACCAGGGATGCGCCCTGGCGGCAGATCTTGCATCCTGGGGAGAGGTAGCTTTGGAAAGAGCCCGTGAAGTCCGATTCCCATTCGGTCATTTCCCGCGCAAGAGCCCTCTCCTCTGTTAAATAGGTTTGTAGCG
>CAZNGI010000159.1:0-4982 GCA_964572505.1 uncultured Methanotrichaceae archaeon
TGAGATAGGACGTAATAGTATAATAACATCAACTCACTGCTGGTGCACTACCGATCGCTGATGTAGATAGCTCTGTATGAATATGCAAAATTGACAACCCACAAAAAGAAAAGTTAGTGCCCAGACCCGGATTCGAACCGGGGACAGCCAGATCTTCAGTCTGGTGCTCTCCCGGACTGAGCTACCTGGGCAAGTTAGGTGGGCTCGATGCGATTCGAACGCATGATCCCCGCCATGTCAAGGCGATGTCATAACCAGCTAGACCACGAGCCCACAACCAACGGAAGCTCCCACTGAGCTTTTCGAAGATAAATCCTTCGGTCAGGGGCGGGAGAAGGGGCCGAGAAAAGCGGGAAGAGAAGAAGGTGAGGGTGGGAAAGAAGAAGGTGAGGGTGGGAAGGTTGAGTGGTTGGTGATTGAGAGAAGGTCAGAAGAAGATCTGGGCGAAGGGTGGCGGGCAGAAAGAGAACGAGAAAGAGAAAAAGAGCGAGAAAACGAAATGGAAAAAGGGTGGGGAGAAATGAGGCGAAAAGCAAAGCCCCTTCGGGCCTCGCCTCGCCTCACCTCACCTCACCTCACTTCCTGGTGATACTCGTTCAGCGCTTTGATGGTGATCTCGCCGGTCTTGGCGATCTCGATCGCCTGGGCCGCGGCCCGCGCCGCCTGGACCGTGGTTATGTAGGGGACGTGGTAGTCGACGGCGTTTCGCCTGATCTGGAAACCGTCCTTGACCGACTGTTTCGTCGTCGGGGTGTTTATGATCAGGCTCACTTCGCCCCGTTTTATGTAGTCGAGGACGTTCGGGCTTCCGATGTAGATCTTGTTGACCTTCTCGACGGGAATTCCCATCCCTGTCAGGAAGTCCGCCGTCCCGTCGGTGGCGATGATCGAAAGGCCCGACTCGGTCAGTTTCCTCACCACCTCGGCGATCGGTCCCTTGTCCTCGTCCCTCACCGAGACGAAGACTATCCCCTCTGTTGGAAGGGTGTTGTCGGCGGATAGCTCCGCCTTGAAGAAGGCGAGGCCCGGAACGTAGTCGATGCCCATCACCTCTCCCGTGGACCTCATCTCCGGACCCAGGAGGGTGTCGGCTCCCGGGAGCTTGTCGAAGGGGAGGAGCACCTCCTTCACCGAGACGAAAGGAAGGGTCGGCTCCTTGGTGTACCCCAGCTCTCCGAGGGTCTTTTCGATCATCACCCCCGCTGCGATCTTGGCGAGGGGGAGGCCCACAGTCTTCGAGACGAAGGGGATCGTCCTGCTGGACCTGGGGTTCGCCTCCAGGACGTAGACTATCCCGTCCTTGTAGGCCATCTGGATGTTGAGGATTCCCTTCACCTGGAGGGCGAGGGCGATCTTCTTCACGTACTCCCGGACGGTGTCCAGGACCGCGGGCGGTATCGTCTGGGGCGGGATGATGCAGGCGCTGTCGCCCGAGTGGATTCCGGCCTCCTCGATGTGCTCCATTATCGCCCCGATCAGTACCTCCTCGCCGTCCGAAACGGCGTCGACGTCGATCTCGATGGCGTTCTGGAGGAAGTCGTCGATGAGGATCGGGTGCTCCGGGGAGACCCTCACAGCCTCCCTCATGTAGACCTCAAGCTCCCTCTCGTCGTAGACGATCTCCATGGCTCTGCCGCCGAGGACGTAGCTTGGCCTCACGAGAACCGGGTAGCCGATCCTCTTCGCCTCGGCTTTGGCCTGGTCTGGGGACGTGGCGTAACCCGCCTCGGGCTGGGGTATCCCCATCTCCCGGAGGGTGAGGTTGAACCTCTCCCTATCCTCGGCCATGTCGATCTTCTCGGGGCTGGTCCCCAGGATCTTGGTATCCAGGCCGCGTCTTGCGATCTCTTTTTCCAGGGGGTCGGCGAGGTTGACAGCGGTCTGGCCACCGAACTGGACCATGACGCCAAAGTACCTCTCCTTCTCGATGATGTTTACGACGTCCTCGAGGGTGAGAGGCTCGAAGAAGAGTTTGTCAGAGGTGTCGTAATCGGTGGAGACGGTCTCAGGGTTGTTGTTGACTATGTGGGCCTCGATCCCCTGCTCCCTGAGGGCGAGGACCGCGTGGACGGTGGAGTAGTCGAACTCGATCCCCTGGCCGATCCTGATGGGCCCAGACCCGATGATCAGAACCTTCTTGTTGTCGGTGGGGGCGAGCTCGCACTCGTCCTCGTAGGAGGAGTAGTAGTAGGGAGTCTTGGCAGCGAACTCGGCGGCGCAGGTGTCGACCATCTTGTAGGTGGGAACGATCCCGTTTGCGATCCTCAGATCGGCGATCTCGACCCTCTTCTTTCCGAGGATTTTAGCGATCCTGTCGTCTGTGAACCCCATCCTCTTCGCCTTTCTGAGGACCGGAACCGAGAAGCTCTCTTTGACCTCGTCCTCCATCGAGATGACGTTCTCGATCCTCCAGATGAAATAGGGGTGGATCATGGTGAGCTTCGATATCTCCTCGACAGAGAATCCCCGCCGCAGAGCCTGATAGATGGCAAAGAGCCTCTCGTCGGTGGGGGTGACGAGAAGACGTCTCACCTCGTCGTCGGTCCAGGTGGTGTACTTTCCCTGGTAGCCGAGGTCCATATCGATGTCCAGGGACCTGACCGCCTTCATCAAAGCCTCCTCGTAGCTCCTGCCGATGGACATCACCTCGCCCGTCGACTTCATGGCGGTGGTGAGGGTTTTGTCGGCCTTGACGAACTTGTCGAAGGGCCACCTCGGGATCTTCATCACCACGTAGTCGACCGTCGGCTCGAAGGAGGCCGGGGTCTCGCCGGTGACGTCGTTTGATATCTCGTCGAGTGTCATGCCGATGGCGATCTTGGCAGTGACCCGTGCGATGGGGTATCCGGTGGCCTTGGAGGCCAGGGCCGAGCTTCTCGAGACTCTGGGGTTCACCTCGATCACCCTGTACTCGCCGTCCTTGGCCGCGAACTGGATGTTGCAGCCGCCCTCGATCTTCAGCGCCCGGATGATGTTTATCGCGGCGCTCCGGAGGATCTGGACCTCCTCGTCGGTGAGGGTCTGGATCGGGGTCACGACGATCGATTCACCGGTGTGAATCCCCATGGGGTCCATGTTCTCCATGTTGCAGATGGTGATGCAGGTGTCGCTCTTGTCCCGCATCACCTCGTACTCAAGCTCCGTCCAGCCCACGAGGCTCTCCTCGATCAGGACCTGGTGGATGCGAGACCTCTTCATCCCCATCTCGACGATCCTGAAGAAGTCCTCCTCGGTCTCGGCAGAGCCTCCGCCCGACCCTCCCAGGGTGTAGGCGGGCCTTATGATCAAAGGAAGGCCCAGCTCATCGAGAGCCTCCCTCGCTTCCTCAATGGTGTCGACGGCGCGGCTTTTTGGGACCGGCTCTCCGATCCTTATCATGGCGCTCTTGAAGAAGTCGCGGTCCTCGGTCTCCTGGATGGCGTGGACCGATGTGCCCAGGACCTCGACGTTGAACTTGTCGAGGACGCCCATCTCGGCAAGCTCGCTGGTGATGTTGAGTCCGGTCTGGCCGCCTATCCCGGCGATGATCCCGTCCGGCCTCTCCTTCTCGATGATCTTGGCGACGATCTCGGGGACGAGGGGCTCGATGTAGACCTTGTCCGCCATCTCCGGGTCGGTCATGATGGTGGCGGGGTTGGAGTTGACTAAGACCACCTCGACCCCCTCCTCCCTGAGGGACTTGCAGGCCTGCGACCCCGAGAAGTCGAACTCTGCGGCCTGGCCGATCTGGATCGGTCCCGATCCTATCAGAAGAACTTTCTTTATGTCAGGTCTCTTCGGCAACTCCTATCACCTCCTCCGAGCCTCGATCCGTTTTGCGACCGAGCTGAAGAACCTCTCTTTCGTGCAGAGGGGGCCGGGCCTCGCCTCGGGATGGTACTGGACCGCCTCTATCCCCAGGTAGCTGCTCTTGATCCCCTCGACGGTCCCGTCGTTGGCGTTGATCTGGGTGATCTTCAGCCCCGTCCCTTCGGCCGACTCGGGGAGGAGGGCGAAGTTGTGGTTCTGGGAGGTGATGTAGACGATCCCGCTTGCCAGGTCTTTCACTGGCTGGTTTCCGCCGTGGTGGCCGAACTTCAGCTTGTAGGTCTCGGCTCCGAGGGCGAGGCATATCACCTGCAGGCCCAGGCATATCCCGAAGATCGGCTTTTCTCCTGCGAAGTGCTTCACAGCCTCGATGGCTCTGGTCGCCTGCTCGGGATCGCCCGGGCCGTTGGATAAGAAGATGGCATCAGGCTCGTGTTTCTCGATCTCCGATACCCTCGCGTCCGATGGCACGACCACTATGTCGAACCCCTGGCAGGCCATGGAATCGAGGATGTTCTTCTTGATCCCCAGGTCCATCATCACGACCTTCGGGCCTTCGCCGGGGATCCTGTAGGCCTTTTTGCAGGAGACGGCGCTTATCAGGTCGAGGCTTGAGATGTTCGGCTGGTCTTTGGCCTGCTGGACGACGTCAAGGTCTGCGACCTGTGACCTCTCGCCGACGGCGAGGGCTGCCCTCATCGCCCCCTGGTTTCTGATCTTGATGGTGAGCATCCTCGTGTCCAGGCCGTGAACGCCTGGAACGCCCTCGTCCTCCAGGAACTTCGAGATCGTCCTGGTGGACCTGTGATGGAGGGGTCTGTCCCAGATCTCTTTGCAGACCATGGCCGTGGTCCTGATGTGGTCCGACTGAAAGTTATCGCCGCTCACGCCGTAGTTTCCCATGAGAGGATAGGTGAACATCAGAAGCTGTCCGTTGTAGGAGGGATCGGTTAGAGCCTCCTCGTAGCCGGACATGACCGTCACGAAAACCAGTTCGCCAGAGACGACACCAGGTGCTCCGAAGCCCACCCCTTCGACTCTGGTGCCGTCTTCCAACCCTAAGACGCCGATCATAGTATCGCCACCACAAGTAGGGAGGTCATCTAAATAGGTTTCGACGGGATCGAGTGGCGAAGGGCGAGAGTGCCCGCCGGAAACCAATTGCCGGGGCCGCC
>CAZNGI010000160.1:0-4968 GCA_964572505.1 uncultured Methanotrichaceae archaeon
AACTTTTAATATATCGATGAATATTTATCAGCCATACTTTGATAGAAAAATTCACTTTGACGATAGTTGGAACGCACGGGAATTAGAGCGATCAACCGTAGTGATTGAATCTGATAATTTGGTATTTTATGATGAAAGTGGCGTAAAAATTACCGATGAGCTTGCGTTATATACTTCATTGACACCAGCGGGATTTGAAGAACTGCCGCCTACAAAAAAGACACATCATTTCGACAAACCAACATTCGTTAAAACGCAAAATCCAGATATTAGAGTAAAAGTAGACTCCGTCGAAGTCACGATCTCCAAAAAGCTTGAAACTATAGAGTACCAATTGAAGGGCGAGGATTTTGTTGGATATGTATTTAAAAACGTCATCAGTGGTGATGTTAAGACCTTCCCTAAACGGGGGGCATAATAGCGCATAATGTGAACTTACCACAGGACGAGATCTCGCCCCGGCACCTCGCCTGAGAAGGTCAGATAACACCTTCAGAACGGATCTGATGGATAGGAGAGCCCGTTCCAGAAAACAGCATTTATCGCGACCGTGACGCCCGACAGCGCCCGATGAGAGGCCCTCACCCTGTCGTCGCCCGCGGTGCGCCAGGTCTTCTTTTGCCTGCCTTCCGCCGCCGCCCTCTCCACCCCCCACAGCCTGAAACGCGCCGTGGTGCTCAGTCTCCAGGATCTTGCGGGTTCTCCAGGGGGCGGCTAAGTTGCGGTCCAAAGCTGCCTCACTCCAAAGAGGGTCCTCGCCCTGGGGGACGACTCGCCGGATGGTCTTGAGGGCGGTCCTGCTGACGGCCCGACCGTCATCTACGTCCTTCGACTAACGGTTATCGATCCAGAGGCTGATCAGCCTGTCCGACCTTGCCAGAGCCTCCTCGGTCCCCTCGAAGTGGTCGGCGGCCGATTTCATCGCCTCCATAAAGCCCGCTAAGTCCCCTTCGTCGGCCAGCTTTGCAAGCCTCTTGCACTCCTCTATGTAGGCCTCTCTCACTCGTTTCGCCTCGGGGTTCTCCTGGATGCTGGCGTAAAGCTCCGGACTCTGGGCGAGGATCCGTCCAACAAAGTCGATCATGATCTCGTAGACAGGGCTCATGAACCGCCTGGATTGGGCCACATCGAAGTCCAGGGACCGCAGGGCCGACCCGATCGAGATGTAGGCGAAGTGGGTCAGGGCCTGGACCACGGCCATGATGTGATCGTGCTCCTCGGCCCCCAGAACCTCCACGCGGGCGCCGTCCTTTCTAAAGATCTCCTCCATCGGCGAGAGCCACGCATCGCATCTTCCCGCCGCCGGGACGAGGATCACCGTCTGGCCCCTGATGTGGGGTATGGTGGGGCCGAACATGGGGTGGGTTCCCAGAACCTCGACCCTCTCCGGAGCCCACTTTTGCATCGCCCTCATCGGCTCGGACTTGAGGGATGTGACGTCCATCAAAAGGCTTCCCGGTTTCATCCTGGGGGCGATCTCCTTGACGACCTTTGCCGTCTCCTTGATGGGGACGCTCAGAAGAACGACGTCGTTCTCGGTCACCTCGCCCATCAGGTCGCTGGCAAATCTCACCCCCAGGCGTTCGGCCACCTCGACCCGGCCGCTCGGCCCCCAGACCGAGACCAAAAAGCCGTGATCCTTGAAGTAGCTGGCAAACCAGCTCCCCGTCCCGCCGGTCCCCCCCACGATCAGCATCCGATTCTTCTTCGTCCTCATCTGCATCCCCATCTGCGTCATCTGTTCCTCAGCTCCTCCCTCACCGCTTGCTCCATGACGTCGACGGGGGCCTTCCTGCCGGTCCAAATCTCTATCGAGAGGGCGCCCTGGTAGACGAGCATCATTACACTGTCCAGAACCTTCGCCCCGGCCCGCGCGGCGTCCCGCAAAAGCTCCGTCTCCCTGTTGTAGACGATGTCAAAGACCGTCTGCCCCTCCCTGAAAAGGCGGCCGTCCACAAGCCGGGGGTCGCCTTCCCTCATCCCTACGGAGGTGGCGTTGACGACGACCTCAGCCTCGGGAACGAGCTTGTCCAGATCAACGAGGCCGAAGCCCCTGCCGCCCACCATGGCCGCGAGATCCAGGGCGCGTCGTCGGTCCCGGTTGGCGATGGAGAGATCCGCCCCCCGGAGGGATAGCTGGCGGGAGATGGCCTTCGCAGCGCCACCAGCGCCTATGACCAGGACCAGCACCCCATCGACCCTGACCCCTGCGCCCTCAAGAGCCATCAGCGCCCCCTGGCCATCGGTGTTGTAGCCCCGGATCGAGCCATCCTCGAAGGCGACGGTGTTCACCGCTCCCATCGCCGTGGCGTTCTCGTCGGGGACCACCACCTTGAGGGCCTCCTCCTTCAGGGGTATCGTCAGGTTCAGGCCGCCAAACCCCATCGCCTCCGCGCCGAGGATAGCATCCCGCAATCGCTCCCGCCTCACCCTGAAGGCGAGGTAACGGGAGGAGAGGCCGAGGGCCGAGAAGGCCGCGTTCTGCATCGCCGGGGAGAGGCTGTGCTCCACGGGGTCTCCAAAAACGGCGTAGACTAACATCCGATGTAAGTTGTTCTTTATGGGTAAATAAGAACTAGGTATAAAGGAATCTGAGGAGATAAGAACTTGTGAGCTTAGGAGATAAGTTGGGCGAAGAGATGTTCATATCCAATTATCCAAAATTTTATAAAATTTTAGTCAAACTGGCGGCGGCGCACCCCGCAGCAGAGCTGCGGGGTATTCGATAAAAATAAAGCGGCATGATATAATATTTTATTGAGCATGTTCGTCTATACTCTCGCCCGGGGCCAGGAAGCCCGCCACAATCCCAAGCTCGTTTGGATCTGGCTCCTCCGCGGTCCAGTCAGAGGGGTAGGCAACGCTGAATCCGTACTGAGGGTTTTCGTAGAGCAAAAGCTCCTGGAGATCGGAAATGCCGAGAGCGCCTGAAGTGTCGACGGGCTCATCGATATCCGACGAGTCCTGGGATGGTGCTGGACATGTCTGAGCGCCAGCCGCTGCGGAGCCGACGATCAGCAAGATGAGCAGAAAGATTTTTTTGAACATGCAGTTCACCTTCAGCTCACTTTCCTCCAGACTGATGATAAATACTTTTCCGGGTGCATCACCCGAGATCTCAAAAAGGGCGCAGCCTAGAATTTCAGCAAAGCCTTTATCTGGCTTTAACCGGTTTTCTAGCTCTCATGAACCTGAAGTACGCGGTTTGCATGCTGCTCATCACCGGGACGGCCCTCACCGCCGGCTGCATCAGCTCGGAGAAGGCAGGCGGCGAGAGCCTCGGAGTGCCCACCGAAAACCTGCCCGAGGGCTTTTCGCTCATCGCCGTGATCGACGACTCGACTCCGGGCATAAACATGGAGGACGAGATCGCCGATTTCAGGGGAGATGAGGATATCGGCACGGTCAAGGCCACCGTGGGCAAGTACCAGTGGGGCGAGATGGGCAAGGACTACGATGCGAGAATTACGGTGATCGATTGCGAGAGTGAAGAGAAGGCAGAGGCCGCCGTCTCCAATTACATCGCCCAGCCAAAATTCGAAAAGCCACCCTTCGTGGGAGTGGACGTGGACAGATTCAGCACCGCCGTGGTCAACGGCCACCAGGTCACTGAGATCAGAGACACCGTCGGAAAAGAGCTGAAGTACCTCTACATCTGGAACGACGGCAACCGAGTGGTGCTGGTGGAGGGGAACGGCGACCGCGCCGACAGCCTGGAGCTTGCCAGCGCGACGGGCCTTTGAGGGCTCCGTCCCTCCTCTTCTTTTGATCATCTTCTGTCTTCAGTTTTCTTCCGTCCTCTTTTCTTTTTATCTCCTCTCCTCGTAGCTCAAGGAGAGCTCACCCTCCTCCCAGGCGTAACGAGGACATGCCTTTCGTCGGGTCCCGCTCTCGTCCAGGGCGTGGACGACTATGGGAAGTGCGATCGTGGCGTCGACGAAGACCTGGATCATCCTCGCCTCTTTCGAGATCTTGCCCCAGGAGACCCCCTCGTTGAAGGTGCAACCTGATAGGCCCCCGAAGTGGGGCGAATCGATGGTGTACTGTATGGCGTAGTTGTGGCCGCCGCGGTACTTGCCGCAGAGGTCTGCCACCACCTTAGTCTGCTGGATGAAGTTCTTGGGAACGCCTCCACCCACGAAGACAACGCCGGTCTGAGAGGATTTCTCCGTGATCTGGCTGATCTCGTCGACGTCCCTGATCTGGTCAACGACGATCCGGTGCCCCTCCCTCCAGGCGAGGACCATCCCGATCCCGATGGAGCTGTCGGAGAGGGCCGGAACATAGATCGGAACCCCAGCCCGGCTGGCGCTGCCGAGAAGGGTGTGAGCAGGCATATTTTGGCCCAGCATCTCCATCAGCTCTCTTGAGGAATAACCTCGTCCCGGATCGAGGGTCTTGACGAACTCGGCGATGTACCGATCGCCCTTCTGAAGGCCCGCCTCGGAGACGTATACGTCGAATATCCGATCGATCCCCTCCTCTCTCAGAGCTGCGTCGTCGGCTTTTGGGTCTCCAAGGTAGTGGACTACGCCGAGGCCCTCACAGAGGTCGTGGAAGAGGTTCGCCCCGGTGCTGACGACGCAGTCCACCATCCTCTCGGAGATCATGAAGGAGATGAGCTTTCTGAGGCCCGCGGGGACCATCGCTCCAGCAAGGCCCAGGAAGATGGTGATCTCCTCCTCTGTGAGCATCCTCTGCCAAGCCTCCACCGAGCGACCGAGCTGGCCAGCCTGAAACCCGAGCTTTGCCATGTCCCTTGCGAGCTGGTACACGCTTCGGCCCTCCATCCCCATGGTGGTGGCGAGGTCCTCGAGGTCGCTGGAACGATCGTCGTGATCATTGCCCATCATTTTCATCACGTCGCAGTGGAGACGGCCACCGGACTATTAAACGTTGTCACAGATCGGCCATTTATTTTAAATTGAATACCCCGCAGCTTGCTGCGGTTGGGATGGTCAAATAATC
>CAZNGI010000161.1:0-4952 GCA_964572505.1 uncultured Methanotrichaceae archaeon
GAGACCCTGATGATCAACCCTGGCGAGGTCTGGGGCCACTTCACGGGCCGAAAGACGGTTGCGATCCTGGATACGAAGTCGCTCGCGACGGAGATCGTCGAGATGGGAAGCCGACCCTCGATCGTGGATATGACCGGGAGGCGGCCGTGACAGGGAATAAAGAAGGGAACGATGCCGATCCGACGGAGGGCATCTTTCTTGAGCCCCTCGACCTCTATCTACTGGTGGAGAGGCGCAAAGGCCGGATGAGGAAGATCAGCTTCTCCCAAGAGAGGCCGAAGGTTTCCATCCCGCCGGAAGAGGAAGATGCCCTCCTGAAATGCTGGCTTGAGGGCGGGGAGGTTCCCTGGGGTCTTTTCGACCTCTCGAGCCTGACGGTTTTTCAGAGAAAGGTTCTGGGAGTTGTTTCCGAAATCCCTCCCGGCGAGACGATGACCTATGGCCAGGTGGCCACGAGGCTGGGCAGGCCCAAAGCCGCCAGGGCCGTGGGCATGGCCCTGGGTGCCAACCCATTCCCTCTGGTCATACCCTGCCACAGGGTGGTGGGATCGAAGGATCTTGGAGGCTACAGCTTCGGCCCGGACCTGAAAAGGAGGCTTCTGGATATCGAGAGGGAGATCTGCCAGAAATAGGGGTCGTCTGGGGACGGCCTCTCAGCTTAATGAGAGTGCAGTCTCGCCGCTCAAAATTCGGCGCTTCACCAGATTCGCGTGCTGATGGGCGGCTAAGCACGGCTCTGGCAGCTTGTGATCCCGGAGGTACCGCCGGGCAAGGTCCAGGGCGCCCTCGACCGATATCCTGTGGCCCGGAGCCACCACGATCGGCCTGCACCTCTTTTTTGAGAAGAGGACGTATCCTACCCGTTCCCCCTCGTAAACCAGGGGTGAGGCATCGCCCACCCGACCTGGTGGGTCGAAGGTGCCGCAGAGGACGTTCTTGCTGACGCCTACGGTTGGGATGTCCAGGGTCACCCCGATGACGCTCGCCAGGCCCGCCCTCCGGGGGTGGTTGACCCCGCAGCCGTCGACGAAGAGGATTGTGGGCCTCGTCTCAAGGCGCTTCACAGCCTCCAGGGCGGCCGGACCCTCCCGGAAAGATAAGAGGCCTGGAACATAAGGAAAAGTTGTTTCGAGGACGGCCCAGGATTTGGAGTGGGGCCGAAGCGATGAGTCGAGGGCGACGGCCCCACTTATCACCATCTCTGATCCACCTTCTCTCGATATGAAGGCCTGGTCAACCCCGGCGACCACCCCTTCCGAGAATCGGTCCTCAAGGACGATCCTGGACGCGATTTCGTCCTGCAGCGAGAATAAACGCTTCCTCTCCTCGGTGGAGGGGGCCAGAGAGGGCGCCACCTACTTCGCCTCGGTGTGGGGGACGGTCTGGCTGAGGTTTATTGCGAGCTCACCGATGTTCTTGATGTAGTCGAGCATGCGCTCGATGCTGGTGGCCGCCATCCTGAGAAGGGCGTCCTCGTGTTCGTCTGAGAAGTTGGTGGTGGATACCATCTGGTTGATCTGCCTCCTCAACTGCCGGCTCAATTCGATCACCTCGTTCGCCTTTCCGGAGTTGAGCGAAAGAAGGGACGATATCGAGCCCTCGACGAGATCCAGAAGCTGCGGTGATATCGTGCTCATCTCCTCGACGATGTTGGAGGCCAATGTGCAGTCGCACTTGAGGATCATCGCCGCGATCTTCGAGGCGTGGTCCGCCATCCGCTCGAGGTTTGTGGCGGCCCTGGTGTAGTTGAAGGCGCTGATGGGGTCGAGGGACTCCTGCTTCACCGAGCCCTTCCTGAGGATCTCGGTGAACTGGCGCGATACCAGAAGGTAGAGCCGGTCGACGTCGTCGTCCCTCTGGATAACATCTGCGGCCATATCCCGGTCGTTGGTCACCAGAGCGCTGAGGGCGTCCTGGATCATCGACCTCACCACTGTCTTTATCCTCCGAAGGGCCCTTTCGGACTGGAGCTCCTCCGGATCGATCAGGTCCTGTATCAAGACCTTGTTGACCGTCTCCTCCAGGATCTCGGGGCCGATCAGCTTCTGGACGATCTGGTGGATGTCCCTCTTCTGGTCTGCGGTCATGTGGGCGGAGATGACCTCCATCGTCCTGTACCCGGAGACGTAACAGCCTATGATATCCCTCACCAGGGGGTCACCCACCTTGTCGCCGATCTCTAGCCGTGTGACAAGCTCCCTCTCGGACCTGTCGGGGGATAGGACCAAGGCTCCGTTGTCGCTCTGGGTTATGTAGATTAAGGAACCTGGTTGGATGTCGTTTTTCACAGCCCAGACCTTGGGCAGGGAGACGATGAAGGTCGACTTCCCCGTCCTCTGTACTTTCCTGGTCTCCATAAAAATCCGGCAAATTTAGTTGAGATGTTCTCGTTTCGCCTCGACCATGTATATGATGCTCTCGCATATGTTGCATACGTGATCTGCGATCCTTTCTAGATGCTTGTTCACCAGGAGAAGCGGGGTCGCGTCTTCGATCAGGTCGGGGTTTCCGCCTATGATCTTGAGGAGAGTATCCCTCACCTTCTGGTAGAGGGCGTCCACCTCGTAATCCCACTTGGTCGTCTCCCGGGCGAGGTCGGCGTCGTTCTCCTTGAAGGCCTCGTTGGCCTGAGCCAGCATCTTTCTGGCTATATCCGACATCCTCGGTATGTTCTTCAGGCTCTTCACCTGGACCTTGTCCTTGGAGTGGACCACGATCCTCGCTATGTCCACCGCCAGGTCGCCGATCCGCTCGAGATCGATCCCGATCTTCAAGGTGGTGACGATCAGCCGAAGGTCCTTGGCCATGGGCTGCTGAAGCGCCAGAAGCTGCATGCACCGTTTTTCTATTCTCAGGTTCAGATCGTTCACGATCTGGTCGTCTCTTATTACCTCTCTCGCCTTCTCCACGTTGTACTCGCGAAGTGCCTCCACCGACTTGGCCACCGCCAGATCGACCTGATCCACCAGCTTCTCCGCGTCCATCTTGAGCTCTTCGAGCTCCCTGTGATAACGCTCTCTGTAAGGACTCATATCTCCCCCATCTCCGTTGCGGCCCTCATCCGAACCTGCCCGTTATGTAATCCTCAGTGCTCTTCTCCTTGGGGTTCTCGAAGATCTCTTTTGTCTCGCCGCATTCGATCAGCTCGCCGAGGAGGAAGTAGGCGGTGTAGTCGGAGACCCGAGCTGCCTGCTGCATGTTGTGGGTCACTATCACCTGGGTGTACGACCCCCTCAGCTCGTCCATCAGCTCCTCGATCTTCGCCGTGGATACGGGGTCAAGTGCGCTGCAGGGCTCGTCGAAGAGTATGACGTCCGGCTTCATGGCGAGGGTTCTTGCTATGCAGAGCCTCTGCTGCTGCCCACCGGACAGCCCCATGGCGGGTTTATCGAGGCGGTCAGACACCTCATCCCAGAGGGCGGAGTCTTTGAGGCTCGCCTCCACGATCTTGTCCACGTTCTTCACCCCGTGAATCCTGGGACCGTAGGCGATGTTGTCGTAGATGGACATGGGAAAGGGGTTCGGCTTCTGAAATACCATGCCGATGTTCTTTCGAAGCTCCACCACGTCCGTGTCCTTGTCGTAGATGTTGACGCCGTTGTAGAGGACCTCGCCCTCTATCCGCACGATGTCGACGAGGTCGTTCATCCTGTTGAGACAGCGGATGAAGGTGGACTTCCCGCACCCAGAGGGACCTATCAGGGCCGTGATCTGATTTTCTTGGATGCCGATCGATATATCTTTCAGGGCGTGGTTCTCGCCGTACCACAGGTTCAGGTTCCTCGACTCAATCTTGAAAGACATTGTAAGACCCCATAAATAAAATTTGGCCCAAAATCGCCCTTCGAATTCATGCAGGACCTTCCGGATCGTAACTTGCGGCTGGGAAGAAGCCCTCCTCCTCCATAATCCTTTGACCCTCCGGCCCCAGGACGAAATCTATGAACTCGGCCTCGGTCTTGCTGGTGCCGTTCCAGGTGTACAGGTACAAGGGCCTCGATAGCTTGTAGGTCCGGTTCTTGACGTTCGCAGCCGATGGAGCGACCCCGTCAAGGGCCACGGCCCGGAGGTCGCCGGTCTTGGCGTATCCTATGCCCAGGTACCCGATGGCTTTGTCGCTCTGGACTATGAGAGTCTTTATCTCGGCGTTCTCCATGGCGTTGACCTCGACCCCCTCGGTCTCGGCTCTGCTGCTGCCCATGATCACCTCGTTGAAGGTGTCACCGGTCCCCGACCCGGGAATTCTCGCTACGGGCAGTATCATCTCGTCGGGACCGCCGACGTCTTTCCAGTTATCAATCTCGCCGCTGTATATCTTCGAAACCTCTTCTGAGGAGAGGCCCGTCACGCCGGCATCGTAAATCTCCTTGCTGACCACCACGGCGATGGCATCGTAGCCGATGAGATGCTCGACGAAATGGCCCCCGAACTGCTTGACTTCAGCCTCCTTCACCTCTCGGGAGGCCATGCCGATGTCGGCGAGCCCCGAAGCTGCGTCCTGAATTCCGCGTCCAGATCCGCCGCTGCTCACCTGAACTCCGATCTCGTCCTGGTTTTGGTTGAAGACCTCCGCGCACCTCTCCACGGCGGGAAGAACTGTGGTCGAGCCGGTGATGACCAGGTTCTCTCTCGCGTCCTCGTCGACGCACCCGGCCGCCATGAGGACCAGGAATGCAGCCGTCAGAAGCTGAATCCTTCGTGATTTCGCAGGTTCGTTCAATCGATCGAACTTCACTATACCCGTATATATAGCGTTTTCCTATATAGTCTATATATACCCCTCTCCAAAATCTAATTTTAGAAACGCCACTAAAATCCTTTTAGAGAAGAATATTCGTCATATTCCGTCTTAATACGGAAATAATCCCTGGAGACGCGTTTAACTGCAATTCAGATCATTATTTTAAAATGAATACCCCGCAGCTTGCTGCGGTTGGGATGGTCAAGAAAAC
>CAZNGI010000162.1:0-4930 GCA_964572505.1 uncultured Methanotrichaceae archaeon
CATTTTTGTTTCAAATCGGGCATTGGAATTTCTATCTTCGATCTTTTGTCCAGGTATCATATGCTCTATTGATGCCAGTATTTTCGAGGTTTTTACTTTGATGCTCTTCATTTTGGTAGAGCGATAAATAAATGTTTTATTTGAGAATTAATCCCAAAGATAGCAAAAAAACAGACTCCATGATCTTCGTGAAATTTCAAATTAGCCAATTGACCTATATTAACTACGTATCGCCATATGGCGATATATTTATATGTTGGCAGCTCCTATTGATCATCACCATGAACCGATCGGTCACAGACTGGCGGGCCAAGATCCTCGGCACTCTCTCAGACCCCACAAGGCTGGAGATCGTGGAGTTTTTGGGCGGGGAGGAGAGGTGCGTCTGTGAGATCGTCCCCGCCTTCGAAAGGGCCCAGTCCACGATCTCCAAGCATCTGAACCTGCTCTTCGAGGCCGGGATTGTGGAGCGAAGGACCGAGGGAAAGCGGACCCTTTACAGGGTGAGAAACCCCAAGATATTCGACCTTTTGAGGGAAGTTGACGCCATGGCCCTCGACCAGATATCGGAGCTTAAAAAGGCCGAGGAGATGTTGGAGGCATCGATTAGATGATAATCCCATATCCTGAGATGATACTTTCGTCCTTGCAGGCGGGCATTGAGACCCTGATGGAGTACCTATCGGCCCACGTTTTGACCTGCCTGATCCCGGCCTTCTTCATAGCAGGGGCGATAGTGGCGCTTCTTCAGAAGGACGTGGTCCTGAAGTACTTCGGGGCGGACGCAAAAAAGTGGCTCTGCTACAGCGTTGCTGCGACCTCAGGGACGGTTCTTGCTGTATGTAGCTGCACCATACTCCCGATGTTCGCCGGGATACACCGAAGAGGGGCGGGGATAGGCCCAGCCACCGCCTTCCTCTTCTCGGGCCCTGCGATCAACCTTCTCGCCGTCATCCTAACGGCGAGGGTCCTGGGCCTGGACCTCGGCATCGCACGGATCGCAGCCGCGGTCTCGATGGCCATTGTGATCGGGCTTGTCATGGCCGCCATCTTCGAGAGGAGAAGGGTGCCTGAGGACGAAGGAGGTTCCAGTGGTCCTGCCTGCGCTCCTGCGGCCGTCTCCTCCGACGGGGGAAAGAGCAGGCCCTCTTACGTCACCCCCCTGTTCCTGGCCATCCTGGTCGGAATCCTCCTGGGAGCGACCTCGAAGATAGCGCTGTGGCCAAAGGCGGTCCTGGTCTTGATCCTGACCGTTGCATCGGCCTGGTTGTTGATGAGGTACTTTGAGGATGCCGAGAAGTCGGCCTTCTTCGGCGAGACATGGTGGCTTGCGAAGAGGATATTTCCGCTCCTCGTGGTTGGGACCTTCATAACCGGCGTTATCGGCTACTTCCTGCCGGTGGAGCTGATAAGGTCGATCTTCGGAAGAAGCGACTTTCTCGCATGCTTCATCGCATCATTCATAGGGGCGCTCCTCTACATGCCGACGCTCCTTGAGGTTCCGATCGTGGGGACGCTCTTTGGCTACTCATCCGGGGTTATGGCGTCGGGGCCCGCTCTGGCACTTCTGCTCGCCGGACCCTCCATGAGCCTTCCGAACATGATCGTGATCTGGCGGGTGATAGGTGCGAGGAAGACCGGTGTTTACATCGCCCTTGTGATAATCCTCTCGACCCTGGCGGGGATGATCTACGGGGCGATCGTCTGAAATAACCTGCAGGCAAAGTCTGAAAAGCGAAAAGGATGAAAATTTCCAAATGAGGATGAGGAGATCGAGATTATGAAGATAGAGGTTCTGGGAACCGGGTGTGCCAAGTGCAAGTCCCTCGCCAAGAATGTCGAGAAGGCGGTGGCGGAGTCGGGCGTTGAGGCAGAGGTCGTGAAAGTGGAGAGCCTTCAGGAGATCATGAACCGCGGCGTCATGATGACCCCTGCCCTCTTCATAGACGGCGAGGCGGTTGTCGTGGGAAGGGCCCTCTCGGTGGCGGAGATAAAGGCGCTACTGAAGAAGTGAGGGTTGAGAGGGGGCTGGTTTAGATCACGAACGGGCGATCTTTCGCCGCCCTTAAAGCCTTTTTACCTACTTCAGACCTTTTAGCCACCTTTTTTTCGGAGACGAGACGAGATCTCCTGAAAAAAGAGAACAGGTGGGGGCGCGACCTTTCGGCCGCTCCCTTGTAGAGATCATCCGAGTTTCAGAGATCTGCTTGATCTGACGACTCGGCTGAAGGCGCCCTGTGTCCTTTCACGCCTTTCTCAAGCGTCGAGCCACCGATGGTCCACAGGGTCCATCTGCTTATCAGTTGCTCCATCCCGCTGGACCCGTTCCAGGTCGAAATCTTCGAATCCGTAGCCGACTCCTCTATTAGCCCCTCTAGGGGTAGCCTCTATCATACAACCTTATCTCGCGCCGACCACAGATATAAAATTTTTCACCATATAACAAATAGAACTCTGAAATGGTACCATCACAATATAGTCTATATATTCCAACGATTCGATGATGCAGGCCGAGCATTTCGAAAAAGAAAAAACGTGGACGATGAAGCCCTGATCCAGGCAATGTGCCTCTCGCCGCTCAGAAGGGCTTCACCCTCTGGAAGTTTATCATCGTCTGGAGGTTGGGGGGCACCGTTGTCTGGGTCTCAGGTGGCGTCGTCGGCGTTGCAATGCTCGAAGCAGAACTGATCGAGACCTCGTTCGAGACGTAGGAGAGGTCACATCGCCGGTCGGTCATCACTATGTACACGGAATCTGGCGGGGTTTCGCCCTCCTTCACCGCGAACCAGAGGCCTTTCAGGTCTTCGGAAGTTGCTAGAGTGCAGAAGCTCCAAATCCGAACTTCGTCCTGGTTGTAGATGTCCACCCATGTCCTGGAGGATTCGGTGTTCAGGCCGCAGGGCGGCAGGTCAGGCGCAGCCTCGAAGAGCTCAGGCGGATAAACGTTCCAGTTGGTGACCGAGAGCTTGTACCTGGTGAAGTCGTTTCCGCTCACAGAATAGTCTTCGGTTCCCGTAAGCTCTAGCTGTGGGTTTGGAAGGTCCTGGCGGCACTGATAATCGTGGCCGCGTTCGAAGATGTAGCTTTGTGTGTAGGCCGTCCGTCCACTCCCATCGGTAAACCTGGTGTAAGTATCAGCCTGAAGATGCTCCTTTTCGACGGGTCGAATGATCATCAGCGTCTCGCTGAAGCTCGTCGTCCAGACCGCGGAGATGGCCATGGACTCGGAAAGGAGGTCTGAGGCCGCCGTCGGGCCGTAGGCGTAAGAGGCGTTAGCATATTCCCAATCAATGTCGGCGGGATAGAACTTCCCCCAGGCGTGAACCGCCACGGTAGTTTCACTCGCGTCGATGTCGATGGTCGTGACTCCGGTGGTATCGGGGTCGACGTTCTTCCAGTATCCCGAGAAATGCTCCAATTGGGCCGAAGCGCTCGGAGCTACGGCCAGAGCTAGAAGGCCGAGGACCAGCAAATATATGGGTTTTTTCATAGTTATCTCCCCTAATACTTTGCTACGAGGTCATTTTCATCGTTCAAACTATTTTACGTTATTGACTCTCGATCTCTGGTATCGATCAGACCTATCTGCAGGATGAGCTATCTGGAATATTCGCGCAAAGCAAAAGTGCAGCTAACTGCTTTCTGGCGAGGTTTGCGAAGCTCTTCAGAGACCCTGGCCGGTTCAGGCATCTCGTATCCGCAACAGGATCAGCTCGTATCCTCGAGCTCCCAGGATTTGAAGTATACTAAATCTCACTTTTCTTTTCGATCTCAAATTCATAAAGCCCATTTTAATAATATGAAATGTTTATAATGATTTTATGTAATGTGCATATCAATAATTAATTTTATGTAAATTTTTAATTAGCAAATAAATCGAATATAATTATCATATACAATGTCATAGAAATATGTACTTTTAATCAAATAAAAGATTAAATTAGTTAAATTTAACTTTATAATTCAATTTAGAAATTATTTAATAATTAACCATATTTGTTCGAATTGTTTGTTTGTTGGAAGGTCGATAATCGATCTCGAAACCTATAAAGTTGCTCGCTACCCAGAAATGGAACGGCAATTCGCGTCTGCCCAATTGGTTCGTATATGTTATGTGTATAGACTTCGAAGCCGCAAATTTGACCCAATTTTGGAAACATGGTTATTCCATAAACTATGTGAATTCATGCCCCTCGTCGCGTACCATGCAGGTTATCGGGGCGAAATATGCTCTTGAAGCGTACTTAAAACTCAGAAGGCAATGTATACATATAGTTTATAAGAATGAGAATCCGAATCGCTTAAAATTTATCATATTTTTATAAATCTTATTTTGGCCTCGAAAGTCCGTATTTTCAGCCCGCATTTCTAGTTTATAAAATTGAGAACAATAATTAATCAAAGTTTTAATTTCCAATTATGAAATAATATGAATTCATAATTTACTTCCTATCAAATCCTCGCCCTATTAAAAATTAATTTTTTCCATAAATCTAATAAATTAATTTATGCTATAACGTTTTTGTTGTATCATATATGTTTGGACATATAATAAGATATCATTTTTATAAAATTTTTTATTACCCGACGATTTAAAAAATTTTAATTTATTTAATTAAATTTAGATAATTAATCGAAAATTATACCTTCGAGAAGTTGATCAAAAAGTGAGAATTGGGAGTTATGAAGATGATAACCCGAACCGCCTTCGAAATTCGGGATGCGATCTCGAAGTCGAGATGCGACGTTTCCCGAGGCTGCTGGCATAAAGGGTTTATACCCCAATTGGCATTACTGCGCCACTGAGGCGGAGCTTATCAGGCGATTTTCAGAGGATCACAAGTGGGCCTACATGGACCTTCTGGCCTGTGTTGGTGGGAGTCGCAGGAGGTCTAAGCGCAGTGGTTTTTCGTGGATTCATCCAAGCCGT
>CAZNGI010000163.1:0-1071 GCA_964572505.1 uncultured Methanotrichaceae archaeon
GGAACAGGTGGAGCCGCTCCTGCCGCCAAGTTGCTGTGCCCTGCTGGTGACCTCCCGCAATAAATTTACCCTTCCAGGATTGACGGAAAAGGACCTGGACGTCCTGCCCCTCGATGACGCCGAGAAGCTCCTCCTGGAAATCTGCGAGCGCATTGCTGATCATGCGGAAGAGCTGGCAAATCTGTGCGGTCGTCTGCCCATCGCCCTGAGAAATGCCGCTTCAATCCTGAGTGAGAAGCCGAATTTGAGCGTTGCCAATTATATCAAAAGATTGGGAGATGTCAGAGAGCGCCTGGAGCTGGTGGAAGCCTCCTTCAGCCTGAGCTACGAACTTCTCACCCCGGAGCTGCAGAGGC
Source organism: uncultured Methanotrichaceae archaeon (assembly GCA_964572505.1). Classification (GTDB taxonomy): domain Archaea; phylum Halobacteriota; class Methanosarcinia; order Methanotrichales; family Methanotrichaceae; genus Methanocrinis. Next base: position 357 of record CAZNGI010000163.1, read on the forward strand.
TCTGGTCCCTGCTCTCCGTCTTTCCTGCCGACTTCGACCTCGCCGGAGCGGCGGGGGCCGTATGGGAGATGGAAGAGATGCCTGCTGAGGATGCTCTGGGCGAGCTTATCAGGTGGAGCCTGGTGGACTTTTCGCCATCTGCCACGGGCGAAGGGGGACGCTACAGGCTGCACGACTTGGCGCGCGATTTTGCCGGATCGCGCCTCGATCCATCTGCCGTTGACCCAGCCGGGCTGCGCCATGCCGAGCATTACAGGGATGTGCTCTCTGAAGCTGATGAATGCTTCTTGAAGGGAAAAGAGGGCGTTCTGAAGGGCCTGCAGCTATTCGACCAAGAGAAAACGAATATCCTGGCCGGGCAGTCCTGGGCAGAGAAGAATCTGGAAGGAAATTCTTCTGCTGCAATCGATCTCTGCAAATCCTATCCAAATGCGGGGGCATTTCTTCTCGACCTGCGGCTCTCTCCATCTAAAAAGATCCCCTGGCTCAAAACGGCGTTGGAGGCGTCCGAGAAATCAGATGACAAATTGGCGGCAGGATACCACCTAGGGAACCTGGGGCGTGCTTACTTTAATCTGGGCGATGCCCGGAAGGCTATCGGTTTCCACGAGGAGGCTCTTGCCATCTCCCGAGAGATCGGGGACAGGCGGGGCGAAGGAGCCGGCCTGGGCAACCTGGGGCTTGCTTACTTTGATCTTGGCGATCCCCGTAAGGC
>CAZNGI010000163.1:1171-4927 GCA_964572505.1 uncultured Methanotrichaceae archaeon
ATCTTGGCGATCCCCGTAAGGCGATCGATTTCTACGATCAGGCTCTTCAGATCTCCCGAGAAATAGGGGACAGGCGGGGCGAAGGAAACCACCTGTTCAATATGAGCCTCTCTTTGCACGCCCTGGGCCAAAATGAGAAGGCCGTCTCTCTGGCCAGGTCCGCCCTTGCTATCTACGAGCAGATCGAAAGCCCGTATGCCGAGACCATCCGCAAAAAGCTGGCCGAGTGGGGCGGCTAGTTCACAAGCAACCTTTTTATTCGCTCACAATCCTGCCCCCTTGCATGATATTCGTCTATTCCCTCGGCGGCTCCATCCTGGCGGGCCGCGATGCACAGAGCCTCAAGGAGTATGCCGCTGCTCTAAAGAACCTCGCCGAAGAGCATCAGATCTTCGTGGTCGTGGGTGGGGGCAAGATCGCCCGAGATTACATAGAAAAGGCGAGAGCCCTCGGGGCAGGTGAAGCCTTCTGCGACCTCCTCGGGATCGGCGCGACGAAGCTCAACGCCATGATATTGATCGCGGCCCTCGGCAGAGATGCGGCTCCCGAACCGCCCGAGACCTACGCGAGAGCCCTGGAGGCCTCCGCGGGAGGAAAGATCGTCGTCCTCGGAGGGATGCAGCCGGGCCAGACCACCGACGCCGTGGCGGCCCTCCTCGCCGAGTACGTCCACGCCGACAAGATGATCGTTGCAACCTCCGTCGGCGGCGTCTATTCCGCAGACCCCCGGGTCGACCCGAAGGCGAAAAAGTTCGACCACATGACCCACAGGGATCTCGTCCGCCTCTCGATGGAGACGACGCTATCGGCCGGGTCCAGGTCGCCTGTGGACCCCCTGGCCGCGAAGATCATCGAGCGTAGCTCCATCCCCACAGTGGTGGTCTGGGGCGGCAATGTAGAAAATCTGAAAAAAGCGGCCGAAGGCGGCCACTTTGGTACTGAAATATCCTAAAATCGGACCATGCAGCGTATGAGGTCGGTGGCTTCCAGAATCCCGCTGGGGACGTCGGAATCGATCACGACGGCCTGGCACGCTCCGGTTTTTCCGAGCTTGCTTATGGCGACGTGAAGCGGCTCATTGGCCTCGACGGTGGGAAACTCCCTATCCATCGACTCTTCCACCGGCTGGTCCACCTTCCCCTCGGCCATGCCTCTGACGATGTTCTCCAGGCTTATGAGCCCTCTGGAGTCGCCGTTCTTCCCGACGAGGGCCGCCCTGACATTCGAATCGGTGAGCTTCCTGCACGCTTCGAGGAGCGACATGCCGGGATCTATGATAATCGCAGGCCGAGCCAGGGTTTTCACCGGGATTTTTGGTATCGAGGCCATCTCTTTTATGTCGAATATAAGCCGGTTGGTGGTGTCGTCTCTTCCTGTCACCACGCCCTTGATGTGAGTCTTGTTGACGGGGGTCGGCCCTATCTCGATCTCGTCGTCGACGTTGAACTCCCTGATGTTTCCTATTATCTGGACGATTCCGCTACACTGGTTGGGCCGCATGACGGTGTAGAAGGTAATCTCGTTGGCGGTAGCACCCTCGACGGGCGATCCGTTCCTGATAACCGGCACGTCCACCACATCGTTGGCGCTGTCCAGGTTGATCGCCTCGTAGGCTGCGGCTATGGCCCGATAGCCACCCTTGGGTCCGGGAACTCCCTCCACCAGGTGGAGAGCTTTCAGAGACTGCATCTGGTTTCTGATGGTGCCAGGGTTTCGGTCGATGATCGAGGCTATCTCCTCGCCCTTTATGGCCCTGCTCTCTCGGCGTTGTAAGGTTATCAACGCAGTTACTATCTCTCTCTGTATTTGTGTAAGTTCCATCCTTGATCGGGCTTTTCTTCACGATTATCGGCTATATATATGTGTTGATCTTTTGGCCGAAATCTGCGCGCTGGACAGGGTTTGCTGCCTTTAAAGGGCAATTTCGCCATCTCTCGCCAAATTTTCTTGACTTGATCTTTCCGGACGTTTCCGACCGCCATGGGAAGGCAGGCACAGGGGCGGACGTCCCCCTCCGGGGTGATGTGCATCCAGTTTCTGCCGGCAAAGCAGCCGAACTCCCGGAAGGCCGCGGGCACGGAGAATACTCGGGGGGACGATGCCCCCATCACGAACCTTTCGAGGAGGGCGTAATCCTCCTCTGATAGGATGGCATCTTTTTTGTCGGCCCACCTGCCCACCGGCACCACCTCGAAGAATGTCAGCTCGTGGGCGCCAACTTCGCTGGCCAGCCGATGAAACTCCTCGATCTCGGAGACGTTATCCGACCTCAAGACGACGTAGAGGTCGACGAGAAGGCCGGCGTCCAGGGCGTTTTCCACAGTCCTCATGGCGCCGCGAAAGGCGCCGGACCTCCCTCTCATTCGGTCGTGCTCCGCCTCCGCGGCGCTGTCGAGGCTGACGTTGACGGCGAAGAGGCCCGCCTCCTTCAGGTCTCGGGCGAGCTTCGCCGAAAAACCCGCCCCCGAGGTGAAGATGGTGGAGATCGCCCGGTCGTCGACGGACCGGACCAGATCGGGAAGCTCGCGGTATGTGGCGGGCTCTCCGCCGTCGAAGATGACGAGGGTGGTTCCAAGGTCCAGGACCTGATTGACGACGTCCTCGACCTCATTTGGTTCTAAACGGTGGTGGTGGCCCGAATCAGGCAGGGCGCAGTGGAGGCACCGGTTTGGGCACTCCTCGGTGATCGATATGGTGACCTGGTCTGGGGTCCGGATGCCGAGGGAGGACTTGAGGTAGCTTTTCACCAGGCGGTCGAAGGCCCTGCTCGGAATCGGAGGAAACCAGGTCGAGAGGTAAAGCCGGTCTTTTGCCATCACCGGGATCTGGCCGTCGGCGATCTTTAGGGCTGACTTCACGAAGGGAAGATGGGCCAGGGGCCCGGAGGCCTTCAGTCTGACCCTGCCCTCCTCAACGGACGCCTCGGCCCTGAAGAGGGGACTTGAGGCGAGGATGTACCGTGCCGCAACGCTTTTCACCGGTAGACCTCGTCGGGATCGAAGACCTTCTCTCCGACCACCTTTCCCTCCAGGTCCCGGTAGAAGCAGGACCGGTAGCCGGTGTGGCAGGCTCCTCCCTCCTGCTCGACCTTCAGGAGGATGGCGTCCTGGTCGCAGTCGATCCTCGCCTCCAGGACCCTCTGGAAGTGGCCCGAGGACTCGCCCTTCAGCCAGAGCCGCTTTCTCGACCGCGACCAGTAGTGGGCCTTTCCGGTCTCCAGAGTCTTCGCCAGAGCCTCCTGGTTCATGTAGGCGAGCATCAGAACCTCCCCCGTCTCTGCGTCCTGGACGATCGCCGGGACGAGGTCGCCCTTGATCTCCATCATGGACCGATGATAGGGCCTATATCCTATAAAAGCAGTTTCAGATAGGACAATGACCAGGTGCGTTCGCTGCAAGGGGCGGGGCCTATGCGGAAGGCCGGTCTGCCCGATCTTGCGAAGCTTTCGGGAGATGGCGAAGCTCCCGAAGCTCGGAACGAGGATCGAGGGTCCATCGCCTCCGGATGTCTTCGTCGGAAGGTTTGGCTACCCTCGGGTGAGCGCAGGCCCCCTGGTTCCGGCGGACGAAAAAGAGGGCCCCGGCTCTGGCCTCGACCTGTGCTTGCGGCCCGCGGAGCTGGCCAGGATGGACGTCGGGGAGATCGTCACCCTCAGGTCATCGATGGTGAGGTCGGGGTCGATGGTGGAGGTGAAGGACGCAAGAAATCCCGGAAAGCTCCTGGAACAGGCCCAGGAGATCGCCATGTCCTCGACGC
>CAZNGI010000164.1:0-4874 GCA_964572505.1 uncultured Methanotrichaceae archaeon
GGTTATTTGACCATCCCAACCGCAGCAAGCTGCGGGGTATTCATTTTAAAATAATTTTATTTGTGTTGCAAGTCATCTGCCATCTCAGTTTTCCTCTTCTTGTCTTTCTGCGTTGCAAAGTTATCCGGATTCTTTGGGTTTGGCGCTACGAGCTTTGGAGCTTGTCCAGGACCATCCAGAACTACTACATCGGAGCCGTCGTCGAGACACTCTCTCACTAATCCATCTCCGAAAAACTTCCTCCATACTTCTGACCCCTGTCGAAAGGTTGAATTAGATGGCCCCTTTTGTAGCAGGCTGAACGAAGGTGGTTCCCGTTGCAGTTGCTATTAATCCATTCTGATTACATCGAGTTTGAGGCCAAGAGGCCGACCCCCGTCGCCGAGAAGGTGGAGGAGGCGGAAAAGTCGGGACGGCTGGAGGAGGCCCTATGCGCCTTCATCGCCGTCGAGAAGTGGGACGAGGACGACATCCCAGCGGTCGTCGCCGAGGGCGCTGACCAGATCGCCTCTGTTGCAGAGCAGGTCAAGACCAAGAGGATCATGCTTTACCCCTACGCCCACCTCAGCTCCAAGCTATCATCGCCGTCCGCCGCGGTCAAGATCCTTCAGGGGATGGACGAGGCCCTCAGGGAGAAGTACGAGGTTGTAAGAGCGCCCTTCGGCTGGTACAAGGCCTTCAAGCTCAGCTGCAAAGGCCATCCCCTCTCGGAGCTCTCCCGCTCCATCAGGCTCGGCGAGGGCGCTGGCACTGCCGCTGCGACCGGGGGCGCAGGGACATGTGTGGCCCCGGTCAAGGCCGTAGAAAAGGAAGAGGTGGTCTCTGAAGCCCTCAAGGCCGAGGAGAAGGCCGTCTCCCACTGGAGGATAATGACTCCGGGCGGGGAGATGGTGGAGCCTGAAAAGTTCGACTTCAAGGCCTCTGAAAACCTAAAAAAGTTCGTCAACTACGAGATATCCAAGAGCAGGGCCGTCGAGGCCGTCCCGCCCCACGTGGAGCTGATGCGTCGCCTTGAGCTGGTCGACTACGAACCGGGCTCCGATTCGGGGAACATGAGGTACTATCCCAAGGGGAGGCTGATCAAGTCGCTTCTGGAGTCTTACGTTCTGGAGAGGTCTGCAGAGATGGGGGCGATGGAGGTCGAAACGCCCATCATGTACGACATGAACCATCCCACCCTCAAAAAGTACCTGGACAGGTTCCCGGCGAGGCAGTACTCCATCGAGGCCGAGAAGAGGAGCTTCTTCCTCCGGTTTGCGGCCTGCTTCGGCCAGTTTTTGATGAGCCACGATATGACCCTGTCGTACCGATCATTGCCCCTCAAGATGATCGAGATGACCCGCTACTCCTTCCGGCGCGAGCAGCGAGGCGAGCTTGTGGGCCTGAGGAGACTGAGGGCCTTCACCATGCCCGACATGCACACCCTCTGCGCCGACATGGCGGGCGCAACTCGGGAGTTCGAGAATCAGTACGAGGCATCGATATCTGTCCTTGAAGAGGCGGGGCTGGACCTGGACGACTACGAGGTGGCGATCAGGTTCACGAGGGAGTTCTACGATGAGAACAGGGAGTTTGTAGAGGGGCTTGTCAAGATCGTCGACAAGCCCGTCCTCATCGAGATGTGGGACGAGCGGTTCTTCTACTTCGTCCTGAAGTTCGAGTTCAACTTCGTCGACGCCCTCGACAAGGCGAGCGCCCTCTCGACGGTCCAGATCGACGTTGAGAACGCCGAGAGGTACGACATAAACTACACCGACGCCGACGGCTCCTCCAAGCGGCCGATCATCCTCCACTGCTCACCGAGCGGCGCCATCGAGCGGCTGATGTACGCCCTCCTCGAGAAGGCCCACAGGGTCTCCATGGAGGGGAAGGTTCCGACGCTCGCAACCTGGATCTCGCCGACCCAGGTGAGGGTGATCCCGGTGGCAGAGCGCCACCTGGAGAGGAGCGAGGAGATCGTCAAAGATCTGGGCTTCAGAACGGACATCGACGACCGGGACGAGACCGTCGGTAAGAAGATCAGGGATGCAGGGCGCGAGTGGGTGCCTTACGTCGTCGTCATCGGCGACCATGAGCTGGAGTCGGGGAAGCTCGCTGTGACCATCAGGGCCGAGTCCGAGCCGAAAAAGCCCCACAAGGTCGAGATGACCGTCGAAGACCTGTTGGCGAGGATAGCCGCCGAGACGGCTGGAAAACCCTGGAAGCGGCTGCCTCTGCCGGTGAAGCTCTCGGAGAGGCCCCGTTTCATCTGAGGCGCGATGGGTGAGGGAAGCTCCCCATCCTTTTCTATTTGAATCCCAAAAAAGAGGATAGATCGGCGGCTCACTCGATATTGAGGGTGCCGATCAGCTTCTCGGTGACGTTACTGTCCGTCGTAGAGACCATGATGACTTGAACATCTTCGTCCAGATTCCATGAGGCCATATCGTAAGCCCCTCCACTGACCCTCGGGTCCGGCGTCGTCAGGGTGAGGACCGTCACGTTCTGGCCCTGGGGATCGATCGCGGACCAGTTTCCGACCACCACGTCGCCGTGAGACTCGACCGTCGAGATCTCGGCGCTCAGGAATAGGTCGTTCAGGGATGCTGGGCTCATCCTCCTCATCACGTCATCGTAAACACTTAAGATCGAGAGAAAGATACTACCTGCCTCGGGATCGGTGCTGTTGATCATCAGTTCGTAGGAGAATCTGCCCGAATTGTTGGCATCAACCTCCGCGGTGAATACCCGGAAATCGGACGGAATGTCCGCCGACAGCCCTCGCTCGGAGACCGTCAGCACCGTCCCCTCGAGGGCTGCGCCGGTCATCGCGACTGCGAGGGAGAGCAGAAGCAACAGAGCCGAAACCATTGACGCAAAACGTTTCATCATAAACCACCTCAGAGTCTCTTAAGCCAAAGCCATTTTTATAGATTTCTTTCGCCTTCAGGTCGAACACACGTCGACGGTGTAGCTCCGTCCGCTCTCGTAGAACTCGTTTGATGTGCAAGTGAGCCCTGAACCGTAGACCTTTATCGAGTGGCGCTGGTTGCCCGCAACGGTGATCGCGTAGATGCCGTCCCGCAAGTCGCCGCCCCGGCCGTCGGCGCCGACGTAGGATCCGTCAACGTAGACGCTGTAGCCTTTCAGGCTGGCGGACTTGAGGGTCACCCTGACGTAGCCGTAACTGGGCGGCTGGTAGCCAGTTCCTGACGACCAAACCGGCCAGGTTCCTCGTCTCACGTCCACCACCACGGCGTTGCTGAGCTTGTCGTCGACTGAAAAGAGCATCACGTATCTTCCTACCTCGTCAGCTCGGAAGGTAAGCTGGCTGTAGCCCGGATAGAGGGAATACCGTTTTTGAACCATCCTGTCTGCCGGCGTTATCTCGTAGAAGTCGGCCCAGCCCCCGCCTGAAGAGTAAGCCAGAAGCCTAAGATACGCGCCCTCCGGGACGATGGCGTATCCGGTCCAGCTGCTGGCGCCCAGAATCCAGAGGCCGTTCGCCCCTGCATAGGCGGGCTGATACGCAGTGCTTGCGAGAGGCTGGCCACCAGGTCCACCGGCGTAAATTTCCGGCACTTCCGATACGCGGTACCTTTCAATCTCCATCCCGCCAAAAGATGTCATGCTGAAGTACTCCGAGTACCAGGAGAACTCCGAGGTTGAAGGCCAGGTCGCCTCCTCGGGGACCTCTCCGTACATCTCGGGATGCTTTTCGCTTATTATCCAGGGGCCTCCGAGCCCCAGCTCGAATAGACGCTCAGCCATCCTCTCGCCGGGCTCGTATTCGAGCTGGGCAGAGGTGAGGGCGACCATGGCGAATAGGAGGAGGACCATCGCCAAAGGTCCGCGTTTTGTGGAGACGCTCCCCGTAGCGCCTCTTTTGGCGGATCCTCCGGCCTCGGCTCCTTTTAGTCCGTAAATTTCAAACATCAAACCCACTCCAAAGCATCGGCCGTTTATGGCCGCACCTACATCGACAAGGTTAGCCTGGGAAAATATTTAAGAATAGCGCGTTCGGTTTGAGGGTTTCTGCCTTCATCAAAGGTCGGAGTCTCCAGCCCTAAGCTGCTTTCAGCAATTCAAAGAAACCAGATATGATGCAAAGTATTTTGGAGAGAAATTCAACAGCGTGACGACACGAAGTACCCTCAATTAAACAGGTTCGACAAGCTCCTCCAGCGATCTCCTATCTTTTTCGATAACGGCTCTCCGGCTGATGGGTCTTCCCTTTGATTTTCGATTCGACCATGGCACTTCTTGAACTTGAGCCCGCTTCCGCAGGGACAGGGATCGTTACGACCTGGCTTTGCGAACACTTTTACCGCTTTTCCTTCGTGAGATACCGTGTAACTCATGATATTTGCCGGCGCTCGACCGCATCTCAGCTCGTTGGCCATGAACCGCATCGAGCCGTCGATGTGCCTGAAGAATGCCCGATAACCGTCACAGAGATAGTTGAGACCCAGCTCGCCGTCCGGCGTTTCGATAAATCGGTTTTTGGGGCATTCACCATTACAGACGAATCGCACCTCACACCGTCGGCAGTATTCGGGCAAGGTATCGAGCTTGTCACGGCCGAACTTTCGCTGCTTTCCGGAGCTGGCCAGCCTGGCCATGGGCCTCTCATTGATATTGCCGAGAAGGTATTTTGGCTCTACAAAGTGATCGCACGAGTAGACATCGCCGTTGTGCTCCATGGCCATCGCCGTCCCACAAGTCTCTGAGAAGGCGCATATCCCCGACGGAACTCCCGCCCAGGCGGCCAAGGCTACATCGAAGATCTGAACATGCTCCATGGGTCATCGGTTAAGGCAAGAATCGCGATATGGCATCGATTTTAAAATGAATACCCCGCAGCTTGCTGCGGTTGGGATGGTCAAGAAAACGAC
>CAZNGI010000165.1:0-4855 GCA_964572505.1 uncultured Methanotrichaceae archaeon
GAATTCTCCGTTCTGGTGGGGGGGAGAGCCGGAGACGGGATAAACGAGGCCGGGATGATAATCGCCCGCCTCTTCAACCAGCTCGGATATTGCCTGTACCAGTACCTCGACTACCCCTCCCTCATCAGGGGCGGTCACAACTTCGCCATAGTCAGGGCCTCGGGCAAAAAAATAGGAGCCCACCGGGACGAGGTGGACTTTCTTCTGGCCCTCAACCAGGAGACGATCGACCGCCACAAATGGAGGCTGAAGGAGAGCTCCGTCGTCATCTACGACTCCGACGAGGTGAAATCCCCGGTCGCTGGGGGGTTGGGCCTTCCTCTGAAAACGATGGCAAAGGAGGCGGGAGCGCCACCGATCGCCAAAAATGCGGGCCTCATCGGCGCCTTCTCCAAGGCCGCCGGGATCGAGTGGGAGGTTACCGAGCAGGTCCTTCGAAAGGAGATCCCACAATCGGTCGACGAGAACCTGGAGGTCGCCCGCCGGGGCCGCGACGGGATCGACGGGGATGACGGGCCGAAGGTCGAGATGCGATCTTATCCCTGCTGCCCCGTCATCACGGGAAACGAGCTGATCGGCCTGGGCCTCCTTCGGGGCGGCCTCGACGCTTACGTCGCCTACCCCATGACTCCCTCTTCGGGCGTCCTTCACTTCCTGGCGAAGGTCGCCGACGAGTTCTCGATCAAGGTGGTCCATCCCGAAAACGAGATCGCCGTGATTCTGATGGCCCAGGGCTTCGCCTACGCTGGCAAGCGGGCGGCCCTCGGGACCTCGGGCGGAGGCTTCTGCCTCATGACCGAGGGGATGAGCCTGGCGGGGATGGCGGAGATGCCCCTCGTCGTCGTCGTCTCCATGAGGGCGGGGCCCAGCACCGGGGTGCCCACCTATTCGGCCCAGTCCGACCTCCACTTCGTCATGAACGCGGGGCAGGGAGAGTTTACGAGGCTCGTTATAGCCCCCGGGGATGCGGAGCAGGCTTTTTACTGGTCGGCAACTTCCTTGGGCCTAGCCTGGAAGTACCAGATCCCCGCGATTCTCCTTTCGGATAAGACCCTCAGCGAGACCGCCTACAGCTTCAATCTCGAAGAGGCGAGAGACGTCCCCGAGATCGGTCCGGTCCACTGGGACGGCGACGGCGAGTACAGAAGGTACGACCGAACCTTGGACGGGATATCCCCCCTTGCCTTCCCTCCGAGGCCCGGGGCCGTGGTGAAGGCTAACGGCTACGCCCACCTGGAGTCCGGGATCACGACGGAGGATGCTGGAGAGGTCAAGGCCGTCCAGGACAAGTCCCTCCTAAAAGAAAAGAGCCTGATTGAAGAGCTGGAGAGCTTGCCAGCGGTGAAAACTTATGGCTCCAAGGATGCCTCGACGGCTCTTCTCTGCTGGGGCTCAAACAAAGGCGTATGTGCGGAGGTCGGCGAGAAGTTCGGCCTTCGGGTAGTCCAGCCGGTGGTCCTGAACCCCTTCCCAACCCCTCAGTTCGAAAAGGCCCTCCAAGGGGTCGAGAGGATGATATGCGTCGAGACGAACTCCACAGGCCAGCTCGCCCGCCTCATCCGATGTTGCAGGTTTGAGGCGGACGATTTGATCCTGAAGTACGATGCAAGGCCCTTTTCCGTCGACGACCTTGAAAAGAGGCTTTTGGAGGTGACGAGATGAAAACCAAAGATCTGGGCACAAAGGCGCCCATCACCTGGTGTCCCGGCTGCGGAAACTTCGCCATCCTTAACGCCATAAAGCCGGTTATTGCGACGCTTGACGAGGAGGGGGTGGTGCCCCTGGAGAACGTCGTCCTGGTCTCGGGGATAGGCTGCCACGCAAAGATAGCCGACTACGTCAACGCGAACAGTTTCTATTCGATCCACGGCCGGCCGATCCCCGTCGCCACCGGGATAAAGCTTGCAAACCCTGACCTCACCGTAATCTGCTTTTCCGGAGACGGCGACTCCTACGCCGAGGGGCTAGACCACCTGATATTCGCCGCCAAAAGGAACGTCGACATAACGACGATAATCCACGACAACCGGGTATACGGCCTCACCACCGGCCAGTACACTCCGACATCGCCTTCGGGGTTTGTGGGCAGGTCCACACCAGAGGGTCTAAAGGTGCCCCCGATAAACCCCCTGGAGATCGTCTTTGCCAGCGGCGGAACCTTCGTTGCCAGGGGCTACTCCCACGGGATAGAGCTTCTCAAGGACGTCTTCAGAGAGGCGATACTCCACCGGGGATTCTCCTTCGTCGACGTCCTCCAGGTCTGTGCCACCTTCTTCAATTTGTACGAGTACTACAACGAGCGGGTCTACACCCTCGAAGACCACGATCCTCTGGACCGCGTCAAGGCGGAAGAGAAGATGAGGGAGTGGGACTACAACTCCGACGGCTCGATACCCCTCGGCATATTCTACAGAGAGGAGGCTTCTACCTTTGGGGATAACTTCACGAAATATAATTCGAAGATCTCCGACCTGGACGGCGCGATAAGAAAGACCCTGGAAAGCTACATTTGAGGCTGGAGGATCTCGGGCCGGTGGCTTGCAGCGCCTTTGATCCAAAAGGATATATACTCCGAGGGAGAGAATACAGTGTTGTATTATTGGACATGTTTTACGCGGCATCGAGTCCGGACCACCCTTGAACTTACCTCCATCTAGTTGGATCTTGTACAGGAGGCGAGATTAATGGCGAAAAAATATACGTGCACAGTTTGTGGATATGTCTACGATCCAGAAAAGGGCGACCCCGATTCGGGGATCGCTCCTGGTACCGCTTTTGAAGATCTCCCTGACGACTGGACCTGCCCGGAGTGCGGGGCTGCCAAAGACGCCTTTGAGGCGAGCTGAGCCGGGAGATGATGAAAATGGCCCCAATTGACGAGAGGATTACCAAAGCCCTGAATGAGCAGGTCAAGTGGGAGCTTTTCTCCTCCTACCTCTACCTTTCCATGTCTGCTTACTTCTCGGCCACCAAACTTCCGGGCTTTGCCCACTGGATGAAGGTCCAGGCCGAAGAGGAGCTGATGCACGGGATGAAGATCCACGACTTCGTGATCGAGCGGGGCGGAAGGGCCGAGCTTCTGGCCATAGATAAGCCCCCGTTCGAGTGGGCTTCGCCCCTCGAGGTGGCCCAGGCTGTCTACAACCACGAGAAGAAGGTCACAGGGCTCATCAACGGTCTTGTGGATCTGGCGACCGAGGAGAAGGATCACGCCACCCTCAACATGCTCCAGTGGTTTGTAAAAGAGCAGGTGGAAGAGGAGGCGAACGCCAGCGATATCGTCGAGAAGCTGAAGATGGTGAGCGGCGAGAGGGGGATCGGCGTCCTCTACATGCTAGACCGGGACCTGGGGCAGCGACCGCCAAAGCTTCAGCCCGTCGTCTCCGCCAAGTGATGGCGAGCAAGAAGGATGGCGATCTGGGGCGGCGTGATCTCGCTTCGCCCCGCCCCACTCCATCTCGGCGAGGATTTCTTGTCACCGAAAATGACGATCGAAGATGGACGATCAGTAGTACGATCGAAGAAAGATGAGGCAATTTGCTTTTCGCTCCCCAAGGGAGCGGTTGAACAGCCTGATAGAACGCCTAGAGTCTGCAAATCTGAACGTTGGTTGGTGATTTAGTTGAGCGAATCAAAAGATATGAAGCTGGGCATCCTAGGACTTGGAAAGATGGGCGGAAACCTCGCGCTCCAGGCCAGAGAGAAGGGAATGGCCGTGGTGGGCAAGGCGAGGTCCGCCAAGCCTCATCTTGAAAGAAAGGGCGTAAAGGTGGTGGACGGGTACGAGCCTTTCGCCGACTTCCTCGATCAGCCTCGGGTGATCTACCTCTCCCTCCCCGCCGGGCCGACGGTTGACAAGGTCCTGGAGGAGCTCGTCCCCTTCCTCGACGAGGGCGACGTCGTATTGGACGGCGGAAACTCCTTCTACCTCGATTCGATCAGGAGGGAGGAGGACCTCTCGGATCTGGGGATATACCTCCTCGACTGCGGGACGAGCGGCGGAGTCGACGGGGCCCGGAAGGGCGCCTGCTTCATGGTCGGCGGGAATAAGGAGGGCTTCAAAGTCGCAGAGCCGATCCTGGCGGCCCTGGCCGTCGATGGCGGCTGCCTATACACCGGAGATCCTGGAAGCGGCCACTTCGTAAAATTGGTCCACAACGGCGTCGAGTTTGGGATGCTCCAGGCGATCGGTGAGGGTGTGGCCCTCCTCCGGGGGGGCGACTTCGACCTGGACCTTGAGAAAGTGTTCAAGAACTGGTCCTGCGGCTCCGTCGTGCGGGGTTGGCTCATCGAGCTGATGGCCAAGAGCCTCGGAGAGCAGAGGTTTGCGGACGTTCCCCAGTACGTCGAGGATACGGGAGAGGTGAACTGGCTCGTTCACGACGCCATCGAGAAGGAGATCCCGATCCCCGTCATCTCCCAGGCGGTGATGGAGCTGTTCAGGTCCAGGGACAAGAACTGCGACGCCTGCCGGTCGATCGCCATGGTGAGAAACGGCTTTGGCGGCCATCCCTTCGGCAAGGACGATAAGATCGCCCGGGAGAGGAGAACTAGCAGGACGGAGAAGATCTAGATTCTGTTGTATATTAAGAATCGATCACTTAAAATATCAGACTTATTGGCGGTTCGAATTAGCCGCCTTCGTTTTTATTTATCCAGCATCAAGGATATAATTACACCTCATATAAAATGTAATTGTATAAATGCTGATATCACATTAGCAAATATAGTAGCGATTATTATTTTTATCGTATTGTTCTTTCCAAAAGCATAAGAGTTCAGTTTTTCAACATCGTTAAGTAATAAAATAAGACGTATGCAGCAAACAGTATTTAAGTAATAATCATCTTTGCTT
>CAZNGI010000166.1:0-2605 GCA_964572505.1 uncultured Methanotrichaceae archaeon
CGGGCGTTGAGAGGGGCGCTACAGTAAAAGGACTTGACAATTTTCAAGTGTTAACAAACAAAAAAAAGATCGATCGGCTATTTTCGATCACAAAAATAGCCCAGATTGACCTGAGTTGTACTTTCGATCAGCTAGCGACGTACGGCAGGATTATGCGACTTTCGAGGGCCCGATCTGTGAATGCTCTTCGGTCCGAAACTTCTCGGCACGCTCCTCGATCTCTTCGGGGCCGGCTTTGCCGCCGAGCCCACGGCGTTCTTTGCCCGTTCCGAATGATATCGGTGATCCATCTGCTCTATCTTCGTCCGGGTGAGCTTCTCGATCTCGCGAAGGAAGTTGCGCTCATCGGCCGCGCAGAATGAATATGCGGTACCGGCTGCCCCCGCGCGTGCCGTCCGACCGATGCGGTGAACGTAGCTCTCAGCCTCGTTGGGCATATCGTAGTTTATGACGTGGGATATCTCCTCAACATCAATTCCGCGCGCTGCGATGTCGGTTGCCACCAGCACCTGCAATCGCCCCATCTTGAAACTGTTCAGGGCCTGAGTGCGTTGGTTCTGCGACTTGTTGCCGTGGATGGCGTTGGCCCGGATCCTGTTCTTGGATAGCATCGATGCTACTTTATCCGCACGCCGCTTCGTACGTGTGAAGACCAAAACGCGCTTCAGGTTTTTCTGTTGGAGAAGACCCAAGAGCAGCACATCCTTGTTGTTCTGATCCACGAAAAAAATGCGCTGTTCGACGCACTCCACCGTCGTCGCCTGGGGAGCCACCTCGATTCGGACGGGGTGCGTGAGAAGCCTTCCGGCAAGCTCGCCGATCTGCCGTGACATGGTGGCCGCAAAGAAGAGAGAATGGCGTTTCTGTGGAAGCTTCGAGACGATCTTGCGCACGTCGTTGGCGAAACCCATATCCAGCATCCTGTCCGCCTCGTCAAGGACGAAGAACTCAACGCCATTCAGCTTTATGTAACCCTGGTCCATCAGGTCGAGGAGCCGACCGGGGGTGGCGACGAGGGTGTCGACGCCTCTGGATAGGGCACTGACCTGCGGCCCTTGATTGACGCCGCCGTATATCGCGGTGTGCCTGAACCTGAGGAACTGGCCGTATGTTCCAAAGCTCTGGTCTATCTGTGCTGCGAGCTCTCGGGTGGGTGCGAGCACGAGGACACGCGGCACACCTGGAGCTGCAACCTTCTGCTCTTCTGCCATCCTCTGGAGTACGGGCAAAACGAATGCTGCGGTCTTGCCGGTGCCCGTCTGGGCGATGCCCATCAGGTCCTCGCCCTTCAAAAGATGTGGTATCGCCTGCGCCTGTATCGGCGTTGGCGTGGAATATCCTTCTTTGATCAGCGCCCGCTGGAGCGGTTCCGAAATATTTAGATTTTCAAACTGCATTTTTACCTCTTTAGGGCTACGCAGTCGGACGCCGTCATATGAATTTGGGCCAGAATAGTCGTCACCAATTAGCTCAGATCTAATTTATGAACCGTATTTTGACGGTTTGATCAATAACATACGAGCTTTAAACATCCAATTGTGTAACTCTTGCGCTTATGATCACCATCGACTTTGACAGGTGATCGCGCCGGACCTAGAACTCGTCTCCTCTATTTAAAGCCATGGTATTGAAAGGGGGGGATGAAGAGGAGACCCCGTAAAAATCAGACCGCACCGATGGTCCTCCGCCTCCTCTTCCGCCTCCGCCTTCCCCTCGCCGCCTCGATCTTCATCTTGATCTTCATCTTATGAGGTATGTCTTGCTGATGGCTGTGATCAGCAGAGCCAGGAAGACCGACCCCAGGAGGCGCTCGACTATCACCAGTCGGGTGTGCTTTTCTGCCTCGTACTCGATTGCGGGGTAGAGAAAGGAGGTCAGGCCGGAGGTGAAGGTCGTCAGGCTGAAGAGGAAGGGGTCTATTAAGTCGATCTCTCCCCTCCTGAGGGTGGTCTTCAGCTCGACCGCCTCGGATTCGTCGCCAGCAGCGGGTTCATCATCGAGAGGCACCTCGCTCTTCTCTCTGACGTACTTCTTGATGCTCCCCCCGTTCCTTAAGACCAGCCCGAAGGCCAGAACGAGGCCGACGATCCACCCTAAGGTTCGAAAGGGCTTCACGCCGTAGCCGTAGAGGGCATATTCAACGGTGTCTGTGACCTTTTCGATACCGATCGGCTCATCCGCACGCCGCCTGTTCCTGTACTCGTAGTAGCAGGAGTTGGCATCCTCATACCATCCCAAGTTCAAGTAATTTCTCATTAATGCCAGGTAAGCATCGTCATCGGAGGGAGACGCCTGGTTCTGATTTATGCAGTCCCAGGGGAAAAACATTCGTCTGTAAGATGATCTCGTCAGGTCGAGCTTCGTGTTGGGATAGAAGGTCGAATATTCAAAATAGGCGTCATAATTGAATCGAACATATTCGAGAGTGATATTGAACGGTTCACTTTCATTTATGTTTCCGAAAATGGAATGCTCAAAATTAGCATTTTCTTCGAACTTGGCTCCCTCGAAGTTGGCATCTCCGCCCGAGAACTCCGCTCCCTTGAAGTCGGCATCTCCGCCCGAGAACTCCGCTCCCTTGAAGTCGGCATCTCCGCCCGAGAAC
>CAZNGI010000166.1:2705-4715 GCA_964572505.1 uncultured Methanotrichaceae archaeon
TCCGCTCCCTTGAAGTCGGCATCTCCGCCCGAGAAATTCGTTCCGCCGAAGTGGGCATAATAGCCTGAGAACTCCGCATCCGAGAAGATGGCATCTCCGCCCGAGAACCTCGCTTCCCAGAATTCAGCATATCCGCCCGAGAACTCCGCTCCTCCGAAGTCGGCAACTCCACCTGAGAACTCCGCCTCGCCGAAGTCGGCAACTCCACCTGAGAACTCCGCTCCTCCGAAGTCGGCAACTCCACCTGAGAACTCCGCTCCCCTGAAGATGGCATCTCCGCCTGAGAACTCCGCTCCCCTGAAATCGGCAACTTCGCTTGAGAACTTCGCTTCTCTAAAAGATGCGTCTGCACCTGAGAACTTCGCTACTGCGAAGTTGGCATAACCGCTGAAATTTGATCCTGCAAACCAGACCTGCTTGGTGAAGTTAGTATTTTCAAAATCGACTTCCTCCTGGAAGAGTGTATTAACTAAAGTCACATTACCCTGGATTTCGGAGTTGACGATGTTTATTCCAGACTTTACTACTATCGCTTTCTCGGTCCAAGTCAACCATATATCCGCAGGCCATCCGAATTCATCCACTACGTGTTCAGTGTGCAGATCTAAGTCTCCCTCGACGATCACGCCGTCGTACTCCACCGGCTCGCTCCGCTCGATCGCGGCTAAGATCTCGCTGGCCGGGACTACTTCGCGAGAATCTGACGCGCCCTCCGAAGCGCCCGCGCCCAGCAGAAGCGCCACCAGAACCAAAGCCGGGATCGATTTCGTCGGGTCTACCTCCAGGTTCAGATGTTTATCCTTCTCTGCAAAAAATGTTTTGGGATTCTTTAATTGACGGTATATGTCGCTGCCTAGTGTTTTTAGTTAATAGCGATTTAAGGCCAGAAAATTAAGAAAAAAAAGGAAAAATTAACTCAAAAACTACGAATTCCGGATTGAAGGAGTGCTACTTAGAAGCATATTCAAGAGATTCAAATATTATTGCCCCTAGAATACTGGACTGGATCTTGAACCACTCCCCGCTAGAGTTGTAGGCTTTGATTTTTTCGTGAATGATGCGCTCTACGCGGTTGGCCTCACCCGATGATTCGAACGGGATTTGCATTACGAGGCTCAGAGGGTTGTGGTTCCCGGTCTGGAGCTGGGAGAGTCTTCTTTTAGGATCCATCGAAATGCCGACCTTATAAGCAGAATCACCCGACTTAATAACATAGAGGAAACTATTTTGATGTGTCTCGCTACAATTGGAACCAATTTCCACCCCACGAGTGATGGTATCCCAATTATTCTGAGCGTATAACCAAAACCTCTGACGCATAAGCCTCATGATTAATTCAGCTGCCACAGGGGTCCCATCTTGCAGCTTTGACCTGACCTCTTTCGTAACACAATGCGACAGTACAAACCACCATTCTTGAGGTACGCTGTCAGCCAAATAAAATAGCACAACGCGCTTTTGTAGTCCGATTGCGTAACCAAGTTCGAATATAGTGCCGTATGCATCGGGACTATCTATCCAAGCTGCAACTATGTCTGCCCGCTTAATTGCATCTCTCGACAATTGCGGGACTTCGGTCCATATATCGCCCCCTGCATGAGGGGCCACGATACCAGCATCCAGATCATAACTACCATGCCCGCCACAGTTCTCGATGAAATAAGGTCCCACGTAATCAAACGTCTTTGTTTTTGGATTGGAGGTTAACCCCATTGAATACGTCACATCTATTCGACTGATGGCGTTTTCTATTATGGGGTATTCGTCGACCTTATCGGTGAGGATAATGTCATTATATTTGTCCCCTAATAATACAGCCCGCCAATTGGACTCATAGTTTGCATCATGTCCGCTGTAATCCATCTTGCCAGCCAAATAGATCTTAGGGTTACTCATTTCCTCACCATCCCAATAGCAGATAAAATAGCCCTCTAACTATCTAATTATTATTGGTAAATTTGGCGCTGAGGGTGAGATTTGAACTCACGAGGCGCAGTGCACCACCGGTTC
>CAZNGI010000167.1:0-4577 GCA_964572505.1 uncultured Methanotrichaceae archaeon
GCACCTTGCTTTTGGCTCTGATCGACAAGATCTGCGTCATCGTGGTGGTGGCATATCTCATCACCAGGACAAGCCGCTTCTCCGAAGTTCTCGATGGCAAGCTCACCCCGAAGAATCAGACGGCTCTGGTCCTGATATTCGGTGCCTTCTCCGTATTCGGGACGGTATCGGGCGTGGAGATCTTCGGCGTGATCGCAAACGTACGAGACCTGGGGCCGATGATAGGGGGACTGGTCGGCGGACCTTTGGTCGGATTGGGGGCCGGTCTGATCGGTGGAGGTTACCGCTACCTTTTGGGTGGGTTTACGGGATTGCCCTGCTCGATCGCCACGATCCTTGCGGGAGTTTTCGGCGGCGTCGTGTACATATTAAACCGGCGCAAGTTCGTGGGGGTCGGAGGGGCGGTGATCTTCTCGGTCTTCGTTGAGACGTTCCACATGCTTCTCGTCCTTTTAATTTCAGACCCCTATTCGGAAGCTGTCATGGTCGTCCAGGAGACCGGAATCCCGATGATCGCGTCCAACTCCATTGGCATGTTGATCTTCGCCTTCATGATCTCAAACCTGATAAAGGAGCGAAAGACGGCTTTAGAGCGGGACAGGTACTTCCGCGAGCTAGAAAAAAAGAAGCTGGAGCTGAATATCGCCCGCGAGATCCAGCAGAGCTTCCTCCCCGAGACGGTGCCCTCATTGAAGGGTTTCGATCTGGCCGCCGTCAATCATCCTGCCGAGGAGGTGGGTGGCGACTTTTACGATTTCATCCCCATATCCGAGGACGAGATGGGCCTGGTCATCGCGGACGTCTCGGGCAAGAGCGTTCCAGCCGCCCTCTTCATGGTCCTCTCCAGGGCGATGATCAGGGCGAGCGCGGCCGGAAATTCAACCGCATCAGAGGTCGCAAAGAACGCCAACGACTTGATCACAGCCGACGCGAAGTCGGGGATGTTCGTGACCCTCTTCTATGCGATACTGGACCTGGAGGCTCGGACCCTCAGGTACGTTAACGCCGGCCACAACCCGCCCCTCGTCCTGAACGGCGAGACCGGCGACCTCACACTTCTAAAGGCCAGGGGGATCGCCATGGGCGTCGTGGAGAAGGCTGAGATGGAGGAGAGGGAGATCGAGCTCGATGAAGGGGACGTGGTGGTCTTCTACACCGACGGCGTGACCGAAGCCGTCGACGAGAGGTTCAACCAGTTCGGGATCGAGAGGCTCGTTGAAATCACGAGGAAAAACAGCCACCTTCCTGCAGCAGATCTCGTCGAAAAGATCACTGACGAGGTCCTCGCCTTCAGCAAAGGCGCTCCCCAGTTCGACGACATCACCCTCATGGTGCTGAAGGGGGAGAAGCCGGGATGAAGGCGGGCTTCGAGCTTAGAGCTAAAAGCTCCCTGGACAATCTGTCCAATATAAGCGATTTCGTCCTCGGATCAGTGAGGGAATCGGGCCTTGATCAGCGCGAGATATTTCACCTAATGATGGCAGTCGACGAGGCCTGCACCAACATAATAAAGTACGGCTGCTCTGACGAGATCGACATAAAATGCGAGGTGGAGGACGAGCAGGTCATCGTGGAGATCAGAGACGTGGGGCTTGCCTTCAACCCCCTCGAAGCTCCCGCTCTCGACCTCGATGTCCCCATCGAGGAGCGGGAGGTGGGCGGTCTTGGGATATACCTCATCAGAACCCTGATGGATGATGTGAAATACGAACGTCGAGAGGGAAATAACATTCTGATGATGACCATAAGGCACCGCAGAAGCCTCATATGAAATAGACCGTAAATGTCTTACCGATAAATGTTTAAATTCAGACCGTCACCTCTAAACCGGGACCACAAATGCCTAAGAAACCGCCTGAGCTGACTTACGGTGTCGATGAAGATCCGCCCTTCCTGACCAACCTTCTTCTTGGACTCCAGCATATATTCATCATCTCCATCAGCCTCATTTTTCCGGTTGTGGTGGTGAGGTCCATAGGCGGAACCCCTCAGCAGGCGGAGTTCATGGTCAGCATGTCGATGCTGGCCGCAGGCATCGGGACGATGCTCCAAGCCCTGAACAGAAGGGGCATGGGCTCGGGCTACCTCTGCCCCTCGGTCTGCGGACCGTCTTACCTCTCGGCCTCCCTTCTGGCGGCAAACGTCGGAGGACTTCCCCTCCTCTTCGGAATGACCTCGGTGGCAGGGCTTTTTGAGGTGCTTCTATCGCGAGTGATGCACAGGCTCCGGGCCCTCTTTCCCCCGGAGGTGACGGGCCTTGTGGTGGCGATGGTCGGCATCACCGTGATCCCCGTTGCGCTTCCCAACTTCATGGGCCGCGACGCCACCGATTCGATAACCGAGCTGCCCGAGCTGATGGTGGCCGTGATCACTCTTGGAACGATGGTCGGAATCAGCGTCTGGTCCAAGGGAAAGATGAGGCTCTACTCGGTCCTGGTAGGAATGACCTTCGGCTATCTGGCCTCCGTCGCCCTCGGGATCCTGAACGTCGCCCACCTTGAGCTTTTCACTGAGGCGCCCTTCGCCGCCGCTCCCAACCTCGACTACTTCGGCTTGTCCTTCGACTTAGTCCTGCTCGCTCCCTTCTTGATCGCGATAACCTGCTCCTCCCTGAAGACCGTGGGCGACATAACCACCTGCCAGAAGATCAACGACATCGATTGGAAGCGGACCGACATGAAGAACGTCAGCCAGGGGATCTTGGCCGACGGTCTGAGCGCAGTCGTCGGCGGCCTGGTTGGGGCGATGGGTCAGTCCACCTCTTCAAGCAACGTCGGCCTCTCGATAGGGACCGGAGCGGCGAGCAGAAAGATCGCTTTCGCCATCGGTGGCCTTCTCGTCTTCCTCGCCTTCCTCCCCAAGCTCGCCATGGTCTTCGTGGTGATGCCAAAGCCCGTCATGGGTGCGACCCTGATATACGCTGTCAGCTTCATGATCGTCGCAGGGTTTCAGATAATAATGTCGAGGATGCTGGATGCTAGAAGGACGTTCCTGGTGGGGATACCCCTGATCCTGGGGCTCTCGGTCGACTTCCTTCCCGGGCTTTACGAGAACGTACCCCACCTCTTAAAACCGATCTTCAGCTCATCTTTATCCCTGGCGGCGGTGCTGGTGGTCCTGCTCAACCTCCTCTTCAGGATCGGCATAGCAAAACGGCAGCGGCTTGTTTTGAAGCCTGGGGTCGACGATGCCGATTCGATCTTCGATTTCATGGAAAAACAGGGTGCTTCCTGGGGCGCGAGAAGAGAGGTTATCTACAGAGCGATATCGGCCTTGCACGAGCTATTCGAGGCGGTCTCTTCTTCGAACCTGGCAAAAGGCGATATTGAGGTTGACGTCAGCTTCGATGAGTTCAACCTCGACGTGGAGGCTAAGTACAAAGGAGAGCCTCTGGATCTGCCCTCGACGAGGCCCAGCGATGCAGACCTTTTGCGGGACGATAAGGGGGCGATCAAGCTATCGGGTTTCATGATAAAGCGGTACGCAAACTCAGTGAAGCTGGACCAGAAAGACGGAATATGCAGCGTACGGCTTCACTTCGACCACTGAAGTCAAGGATTCAATTTAGATCCCTGGACAGATCCTCGACGCGACAGAGGCGAGGTCAGATGCCACCTGCTCGATCCTCAATCTCTCCTCAAGATATACTAGCCACCTTTCGGGAATCCAGTCTGTGCCCTGGGATGCGCCAGCCAGGGCTCCTGCAATCGAGGCGATCGAGTCGGTGTCCCCTCCCGAGGAGGCTGCCGTGATAAGGGCCTCCTCTGGCTCGAACTTGAGGTGGCAGTAGAAGGCGGCTGGGACCGTCTCTCCCACCATCGGAGATGTGCCGATCTCCTCGAGAGCCTCAGGAGGATCGAGGTCGAGTATCTCTTTTACGACCAGAAGGCGGCGAGCGAACTCTCGGTCGACCCTATCTGAAAAGGTGACCGCCATCTCCAGCACCTTAATTGGGGCGAACCCGAGAAGGGAAAGGGCGACGCCGACGGCCACGGCGATGGACCCGGCCCTCGCAGCATTCGAGCTGTGGGTGGGAAGGCTCTGTTGGTCGGCGTACCTGGATACGAGATCGAGGTTGCAGTGGTAGACAAGGCCGATCGGCGCCGTCCTCATGGCCGAGCCGCAGGTCGGCGTGGGCAGGCCTGCCTCTTGCCAGGGCCGATCCCTCAATAGGTCCTGGATCGCCGTCTTGCTGGTCCATCCTACGCCCCTGTTGAGGGAGGGGTCAAGAGTCCAGCACCGGCCCCAGTCCATCAGCTTGGCGGTGAACTTCTCGACGTCGAAGAACCCAGCCTCGATTATCGTCTCCGCCAGAAGGAGGGTCTGCTCGGTATCGTCGGTGTACTGGCCCGGCCCAAGGCCGCAGTGGAAGTGGTCCTGGTCCGGGGCCGCCATCTCCCGAACCTCGCCGAGGCACTCGCTGATCTTGTCTCTCGTCAGCCCCTCGACGGGCATGCCCAGGGCGTCGCCCACGGCGAGGCCCAGCATGCAGCCCCTGAACCGGTCCAAGAGCTCTCCTGCCATGCGAGCGAGAAGGAGGTCCCGGGACTAAATAGTCATCGGGAAAATAATCCGTT
>CAZNGI010000168.1:0-4526 GCA_964572505.1 uncultured Methanotrichaceae archaeon
ACTTCGTGATCCATGAAAGAGAAGTGGCTCATGGCCAGCGAGGGCTCCTGGGAGGAGATAAAGCCCAGAATCACCACGGCTCTCGAATCCGGGTTCGACTGCGTGGTGGCTAAACCTGAAGACGCCGACAAGGTCAGAAAGCTGGGCGATATATTGGTCGCCTCCTTCGGGACCGAGAGGGAGAAGGAAGACATACTCGTAATAGGCCGCGGCGGCGAGGGCGACGGCTCGGTTCCCCTGCCCGAGGAGTTCGGGGCCTCTCTTGACATAAGCCTCGCTCGGGCCACCGAGGGGACGGTCGCTGGCTACGTCGAGATTAAGAGCAAGAGGTACGAGCAGTTCGCTGTGGAGCTGGGAAAGAACGTCGACTACCTGGTGGTCGTCGGGACCGACTGGAAGGTTATCCCCCTCGAGAACATGATCGCAGGCCTCCAGGGCGAGAAGGTCAAGATAATAAGCGGCGTCAAGACCGCCGAGGAGGCCGACGTCGACCTCGCGACCCTAGAGAAGGGGGCAGACGGCATCCTCCTCGACACATCGGACCTCTCGGAGATCAAGAGGGTTCAAAAGGCGGCGGAGAAGGCCGGTATGGCGAAGCTCGATCTCGTCTCCGCCAAGATCACCGATATTAGGCCCGTCGGGATGGGCGATCGGGTCTGCGTCGACACCTGCACCATGATGCATCCTGGAGAAGGGATGCTCGTCGGGTCCCAGTCGAAAGCCGCCTTCCTGGTCCACAGCGAGTCCGAGGAGAGCTCCTACGTAGCAGCCCGCCCCTTCAGGGTCAATGCTGGAGCCGTCCACGCCTACGTCAAGGTCGGAGACAAGACCAGGTACCTCTCGGAGCTGAAGGCTGGCGACGAGGTGACGGTCGTCGACAAGGAGGGCGAAACCCAGACCGCCATCGTCGGCAGGGTGAAGATCGAGAAGAGACCCCTGATGCTGATCGAGGCCGAGGTGGGCGGGGAGAAGATGAGCACCCTCCTCCAGAACGCCGAGACGATCAAACTCGTCGGCGAGGACGGGACGCCAAAGTCAGTCACCGACCTGAAGGTGGGGGACAAGGTCCTGGTCCACTTCGAGGGGAAGGCCCGCCACTTCGGAATGAGCATCGAGGAGAGCATCCTCGAGAGATGAGCCTCTAGGGAACGGCGAGGAGCTTTCGGGCGGAATAGAAATCGAGGAAATGGATGCCCCAGAATATGAATGAGAAGAAGCTCGGCAAGAGGAAGCTCGTTTTAGGAGCCCTGGAGATCGAGGCCCCGGCGGTGGTGGCCGTGTTGAGCGGGGAGGAGGCGGCCAGAAACGCCGGTGTTGCGGAAGGCCTCGGAGCAGACCTGGTGGAGGTGAGGCTCGACCTCCTCCCAGGGGATCCGATAAGGATCATCAGGGAGGTGCGAGAGGCAACGACCCTTCCCATAATCGCCACCAATAGGATGATCCAGGAAGGCGGCGCGTTCCATGGAGGCGAGGACGAGAGGATCGAGATCCTGGCCGGGGCCTCGGCCTGGGCGGACATTGTGGACGTGGAACTCCGGGCCGAGGGGCGCGACCGTCTCATGAAGATGGTGGATGGGCCAGTGATAATTTCTTACCACGACTTCGAAGGGATGCCACCCCTTGATGTGCTCAGGTCGATGCTGAAGGAGATCTTCGAGGCCGGAGCCGAGATCGCCAAGATCGCCCTGACCCCTGCATCCCTGGAGGACTGTCTCGATCTTCTGAAGCTCGTTTTGGAGACGGAGGGTCCAACCACTTTGATGGGGATGGGAGATGTTGGGAGGCACCTTCGAGCGGTGGCCCCGATATACGGCTCGGTACTCACTTATGGCTACATCGAAAGCGCGACCGCTCCCGGCCAGATCCCGGTGAAGGCCCTGAGAGAGGTTCTGGACGTGCTGATGGGATGAGATGGTCTTCTGATCACGCCGAGGCCGCCATCACGAAGATCGATCTCGACCCTTTTTCTTTGATTTTTTGGTTTTGAGGCCAGCTGGCAGAATCGTCCCGATCTCATGGGACTGAAATCCTTTTTTGTAAAATATTTGCCCAAAAACCTCTCTTAATTCTCATCAAATCGTCGAAAATATCTGTCGCTTTTTTGTAAAATATTTGATCCGAATAACATCTTTTGTTGCTTGTATATGGCAAAATATGAGTCAATATCTTGTAAAATGATTCGTATAAATTTGAACTTTCAACCATATGTAAATCCTTTTTAGTTGATTTAATTGAGAATATTTTCTGGCATCTGATTGACATAGAACCCACAAGGTTTATATCAAGCAATTAACCTGGTATAGTGCGCGGATATTTATCAGAGAGAGGTGAGAAGATGGATAAGATGGAAGGCAGTTTTGCCGTCGAGGACATGCAAAATGTCCAGATCAACATCGGCGAGATCGTGAAGGAGGTGGAGGAGTGGGACCAACCCATGGGCCCGTTCCCCTGTCCAAGCATCGCCACGCTTCGAGACTGGGACTTCAAGCTCATAAACAGGTACAGGGTCTTCTACTCCCCGATCTGTGATCGGTGCACCCTCTGTACCTACGGTCCCTGCGACCTGACCGGTAACAAGAGAGGCGCCTGCGGCATAAACCAGGCAGCCCAGCAGGGCAGGATCGTTCTCCTGGCGGTCCTCATGGGCTGTACAGCTCACTGCGCTCACGGCCGACACCTCTACCACTGGACCCTGGAAAAGTTCGGCGACCTACCCTTCAATATGGGCGAAGAGATCCTGGTGGACGCACCGCTGACCAGGACCGTTACGGGAATGAAACCCAAGACCCTGAAGGAGTTCGGGCCGGTCCTGAGCTACATCGAGGAGGAGGTTGCGCAGCTTCTGGCTTGCACCCACGTCGGCCAGGAAGGAAACTACAGGGACTTCGAGTCGAAGGCCCTCCACGCCGGCATGCTCGACTCCCTGGGCAAAGAGGTCTCGGATATGGTCCAGATCATCGCCTACGACATGCCAAGGGGCGACGAGGACGCTCCCCTGGTAGAGTGCGGCATGGGGACCCTCGACAAGAACAAGGCGATCCTCATCACCTACGGCCACAACCTGGCGGGCTCCGCAGAGGCTATGTTCTACACCGAGGACAACGATCTCTGGGGCAAGGTCGACATCGGCGGCGTATGCTGCACGGCCATCGACAACACCAGGATCGGCGAGGGCCTCGGCTATCCCGAAATTATTAACGATAAATACAGGATGGTCGGGACCAAGGCCAAGGTCGCAGGAGCCATGGGCTGGTGGAGAAAGATGGTCAGGGCCGACGTCATGGACTGCGTCATGGTCGACGAGCAGTGCGTCTATTGCGACGCCCTCGAGGATTGCTCGGCGCGGAAGGTGCCACTGATAGCCACCAACGAGAAGATCATGCTCGGCCTGCCGGACAGGACGAACGATCCCGTTGACGAGATCGTCGACGACCTGGTCAACTTCAGGATGCCGGGCGTCGCCATCATAGACCCGATCAAGGCCGGAGAGGTCGGCGTCAGGACCGCCATCGCCGTCAAACCGAAGCGCGTCGAGGAGAGGGAGAAGGCCTTCATCACCGCGGAGGATTTCAAGAAGTACGCCGAGTCCTGTACCTACTGCCACTCCTGTCAGTTCGTCTGTCCGCCCCACATCAAGATAGGCGACGTCGTCCAGGAGGCGGCGAAGGGGAACCTCGAGCCTCTCAGCTCGACCTACGAGATCTGCGTCGGCTGCAGAAGGTGCGAGCAGGTCTGCCCCCAGGACATACCGATCCTGAGCCTCTACGCCTACGCCAACCAGGAGTACATCAGAAACCACAAGTTCAAGATGAGGGCCGGAAGAGGTCCCGTCAAGGACACCGAGATCAGGCGTGTGGGCGCACCTCTGGTTCTTGGAACGATCCCCGGCGTCATCGCCATCATCGGATGCGCAAATTACCCGAACGGGACCAAAGAGTGCTACGACATCGCCCGCGAGTTCGTTGACAGGGGCTTCATCGTCACCACCACCGGCTGCATGGCGATGGACATGTCCCTCTACACCGACGAGGACGGCAAGACGATCTGGGAGCAGTTCCCAGGCGGCTTCGACGGCAGGAACATCTGCAACATCGGTAGCTGCGTCTCCAACGCCCACATCCATGGCGCTGCCATCAAAGTGGCGACGATCTTCGCCGGGAGGAACGAGAGAGGCAACTACGACGACATCGCCGACTACGTCCTCTCCAAGGTAGGAGCCTGCGGCGTCGCCTGGGGTGCCATGTCTCAGAAGGCGGCCTCCATCGCCACCGGGTTCAACAGGCTCGGAGTTCCCGCCGTCGTCCAGCCCCACAGCGTCATGTACCGCCGTGCATTCCTCGGCAGGACCGACAAGAAGGAGGACTGGGAGATCATCGACGCGAGGGACGGTTCCAGGGTTTACTGTGAGCCCGCGCCAGAGCACCTCCTCTACGTCGCCGAGACGAAGGAAGAGGCGATGATGATGATGGCCAAGCTCTGCTTCAGGCCCAGCGACAACAGCCAGGGCAGGATGATCAAGCTGACCC
>CAZNGI010000169.1:0-4456 GCA_964572505.1 uncultured Methanotrichaceae archaeon
TCGTTTTTTTGTATTGAAATCCTGCCTCTTCTTTTCGATCCAAATCTTGAAGCAGGTTCGCATAATTATAGCGTGCAATCACGTATTTTGAGTCAAGCTCGATCGCTTTTTTGTATTGCTCTTCAGCCTCTTCTTTTCGCCCCAAATCTTGTAGAAGTCTCGCATAATTGTTGTATGGTTTAGCATCTTTAGGGTCTAGCTGAATTACTTTGTAATATTGATCCTCAGCCTCTTCTTTTCGATCCAAATCTTGGAGGAGACTCGCGTAATTTATATGTGCTATCGTATTTTTCGGATCTATTTCGATCGCTTCTTTGAAGTACATTTCCGATTTTTTGGATTCCCCGAGGTACTGCGCCGTAACACCTGCAATATTGTAGGCTCTAGCTTTTTCAGCTCCATCCAAACGATCCGCTGTTGCAAGTGCGAGCACATATGAAAGAGCATACAGGCTGTCTCTGCCAGCTTCAGCAGATAGCCTAAGAAGCTCTTTCGCAGCTATTCCCGTCTCCTGTGCCAACTGAGCAGCCTTTTCCACACAGACATCCAGCTCGCCCTTATCGATGCAGGGGGCGAGCTTCTTCATAAATACTTCAAGCTTTTCTTCCACCATGTATGCCTCATGGAACATCTTTCAACTTAAAATCCCTTTTCGCCTTTCGCATATCGTCTGGGCTCCCTTCACGAGGCTGTGGCCTAGACACAACTCCCCCTAACCGTCTCATCTCTCCTCCGCCTTCACCCCCACCTTCAGCTGGGCTTCGATCAGCTCGTCGAGAAAGCTCCTCCTCACCTCCTGAGCGTAGTCCCAGAGCTCTGCGCCGCAGGCATCGCACTCCCGCGCCCGCTTCTCCATCACCCTCACCAGGTCCAGAAGGGAGCCGTACATCAGCGGCGCCGCCTGCCGGAGCCTCGCGTCAAAGGTGCTCGCGGCCTCTTTCTCGGACATGATCAATTTGCAGCCGCCGCCGGGGTCGTCCCAGGCCATGCACCCCTGCCGAAGGCAGGTTCTTGCCACAAAGGGGCAGGCTTTGTCCTCCTTTTCTCGATGCGTCATGATTTTTCGCCTCCTTTGAGCCGAATGGGCCCGATTCGTCGACGATTTCACCTGCAGGATCGTCTATCGATGCTCCTACGAATTTCTGGTGTATCTTCGATCCTATATGTGACTTTTTATCCGATGTCGAGGGCTGCCGCTCAGGAAGACGTGCAAAGGGAGTTTTCGATCCAGGATGGATGAAATGGGCGAGATTGAGCCATTTTGGGAGAATATACGGGTCCCAATCTCAACTAATGTGGATTTTTTCTTAAGATGTCTGTGGCCGAGCAGGACAAAATTTTAAGTAAAATGCCGATCAACAATATTCGTTAATTCTGTTTCGCGGACGGATCTAGGATCCGTCATTCGGAGCTGTTGACCAAAAAGGTTCGGGCTGGGTTTGTGGCATGACATGTCGCGTCAATTCATGTAACATGTCTTGCTGCATCTCGGTCCGTCCGAATAAGGGGGTTAATTGATCATGAAATCGACCTATGCAGTGGCGATCCTCGCTCTATTTTTGCTGGCATCGCCGATCTATGCGGCCGACGCCGCCTCTGCCCAGCAGATGAAAGCCCAGCCCATCGTGGAGATGAAGCCGGTCACCATGACCGTTCTGGAAAAGTTCGTACCGATCTACTACGCTGACGGGCGCGAGTCCAGAGGATCGGTCTATTACGCCGCCAGCAGCAGCGCTCCTGACAACATCATATACACGAGGCCCTCGGGCAACCTCTACAGCTTCACCTTCCATCCGGGAGTCCCCGAGAAGCTCTACTACGCCAACTCCAACCAATACAACATTTACAGGTCAGACGAGCTCTGGTCCGGCTGGTCTGCGGAGTCGATCATCTACACCCACACCACCTACGTGAGGGACATCGCCTTCGCCTTCGACCAGAACGGCGAAATCGGCCTCTACTTCAGTGAGGCCACCGGCGCCGGCGGCGACGGCAAGATCTACAGGCTCGACGGCGCCTCAGCCACGCCCTTCTACACGGTGAAGCTCTCGGACGTCGGCGGCTTCTGGCGGGGTGACTTCGCCTTCGATTACGACGGAAACCTCTACCTGAGCTCAGGAAACCACGTCCCTGCCAGCATATACAAAGTCGCTAGCGGGACCGGGGCTGTGACCAAGATATTCGACTCGAGAACCGGATCGATTGCCGGTCTCGTCTACAGGAAAGGGCGCCTCTACTACGCCGACTGGGGCCAGAACATCTACCGCCTCGACCTCAGCAGCATGACGAGCACCGTCTACTATTCCAACCCGAGCAGAACGTGGCTCTCCGACGTAGGCTTCAGAGAGAGGGCGGACGCTCCCGGAAGCAGACCGACGGCCGGAAGCTACACGCCATCCATAACAACGCCGGTCTTATTTACAGATAAACTGGTGATGACGACCAAGTGATCCGAGGGATGCTGAGCCCATCCCTCGACCATTCTCTTTTTGATCCGAAAATCGCTAGAAAAATGAAAAACGATCGTGAACTTCAATTCAACTTATCCGGTGGACTGAACCATGAAAAAAGCGACGATCCAAGCAGTTGTGATATCTCTTCTCCTCGCCTTCGGAGCGACGGTCTCAGCGGGCGTCGAACTCGCCTACATCTTCGGGTGGAACGATTCCATCTACAGGACGGATACGGAAACCGGCTCCGCTGAGGCCATATACGATATGCGTATGGCCCCCAGCGGTATCGACTCCGCCCCTGACGGGAAGATCTACTCCGTGACCTGCGAGTCCGGCGGCATATCCGAGGACCCAAGCAATTTGACCTACCTCCAGTACGTAAAGAGCATAACCCCCTCCCCTCTAGGAGGCGGCTACGGCGATGAGACGATCGTCTACACTGACGAGACGGATCGACCCCGCGGGGGCGATATGGACTTCCTAAGAGACGTCGCCGTCAAGACGACCGACGGCTCTGGAAGTTACGAGGTCTACTACAGCATCGCCTCCGGCTATGGGGGGGTCAGCGAGATATACCGGGTCGACGGTCCTGAGACTGCCACCCTCTACTACACTGTGAACCTTGCTGACGTTCCCGTTCCCTCCTGCAACGGAACCACCACCGGAACCTGGGCTGGCGACTTCGCCTTCGACGATGCCGACAATCTCTACTTAAGCTCCGGAAACCATCATCCTGCCTCCATCTTCAGGATTGACGGCGCGGGTCGTGACCGGGTAACCGGCAGTCCCGTCGAGATCTACAGCCAAAATTGCAGCATCATGGGCCTCTGTTACGAGAGCCCCGACAGCCTTTACTTCGCCGACCACAGGTCAAGCATATACAGGCTGGACCTGACAACCCAGGAGGCTGAGCTGGTCTACACCAGCGAATCCGTCGAATACTGGATGGAGGACGTCGCCCTCCTTTCCGGGAGAGTCGCTGAAGGTCGGATGGTACCTTCCACCATGTCGATGCTAGGACGTTTCTCCACGGCTCCCGATCTGAGGGTCACCGAGATCCACGTGTACGACCCCACCTTCAAAGACGGCGGTCGGCAGGCTGCGGTGCCCTTATTCGTCACAATCAAGAACTTCGGTATTTCCAAAGCGGAGACTTTTGAGGTAGGCATAACCGCTCTCTATCCAGGGCAGAAAAGAGAGGTTGAAGCACCCTTCAGCGCTCCCGGAAAAGTGGAGGGGCTGGAGAGCGGCGAGGAGGTCACCCTCCCAGGAACTTTGACCCTGGCGCATCCTGACGAGACATCTCTTTACGGCCAGAATATATCCATCAGTGCCCACGCCGACAGCTGTTTCGGCTATAAGGCCATGCCCGATTACTGCAGGGTCATGGAGAGCGACGAGACGAACAACGATATGGCGGTCGAACTGAAGCTTCCGACCGTTCCCCTTGGAGGGTTGACGCCTATTTCCGGTTCCCTGACCAAACGCTGATTCGAAGATACGGAACTGCCGAGGTTCGGGGCAAGCAGTTCCTTTTCAAGCTCCCGTTTCAGGAGCCTTGCCGCCGTCTTTTCGCCGCCCGGCCAGGGCCGAGAGGAGGATGTAAAAGGTGGTCTCGGTGAGGATGCAGACGGCCGCTGGAATTCCGGCCCTGGGACCGAAGAGGAGGAGGGCCACGGTGGCGGTCAAACCCAGGTTCTTGAAGGAGCCGAATAGAGTGTAGGCGATCCTCTGAGGACGCTCGACCCCAGCGAAAGCAGCGCCCACGTAAACGACCGCCCCTGAGAGGAAGGTCCGGGCGACGGCTATCAGCAGAACCCCTGCAACCTCAGTTGAAATGTCGCCACTGTTCAACCCCACCACGATGTAGGTGACGACGAAGAGGCCCGCGTTGATGGGGTGCGCCGGGTCGATCCTCAAGCGGCCAACGTATCTTGAGGCCAGGATGGGAAAAAGGATCAGGATCAGCACGATCTACACGGTCTCCTCGACCCCCACACTCG
>CAZNGI010000170.1:0-4440 GCA_964572505.1 uncultured Methanotrichaceae archaeon
GTGATGTGAGATATGGATATCGCAGCCCCGCCCTTGGCGTCGGCGTCGGTCTTGGTGAGGACGGTCCCGTTGATCGGCACAGCCTCGTTGAAGAGCCTCGCCCTCTCGACGGCGTCGTTTCCTGCGATCGCCTCGTCGACGAATATCAGAAGGTCGGGCTCTACGACCCTCACTATCTTCTTCATCTGGTCCATGAGGTTGACGTTGGTGTGAAGCCTTCCCGCGGTGTCCGCGAGAACGACGTCTCTGTGGTGGGCTTTCGCGTACTCCACGGCGTCGAAGATCACGGCGGCAGGATCCTTTCCGTCCTTGTGCTTGACGAGCTTCACCTCGAGGTTATTTGCGTGGACCTCGATCTGCTCTACGGCCCCCGCCCTGAAGGTGTCGCCTGCGGCGAGGACGACGGAGTAGCCACGGTCTTTTAGGTACTTTGCGACCTTCGCGATGGAGGTGGTCTTGCCGGTCCCGTTCACCCCGACGAAGACTATCTTCACGGGCTTATCGGCCCGTGCGATGTACTCGTCGACGTCGAAATAGTTCTCCGAGAGGACCTTGTAGAGGGCGGACCGGAGCGCCTCCTCGGCGATCTCGCCGGTGTCGGCCCGTATCTTCTTCTTCCTTCCGACAAGCTCGTCCTTGACGGAGGCGACGATCGTCTCGGCCACGGGAAGGGCGACGTCGCTTTCGAGAAGGGCCATCTCCAGCTCCCAGAGCGGGTCAGTGAGGTCTTTTTCGTCCAGCACGACCTCCTGCTCGAAGATCAAAGATTTGGCTCTGGATTTGAAGGATTGTTTCGTCTTCGCGGCGTTATTCTCAGGGAGAGGTCCCGCCTCTGCCGCTTTTGCGACGACGGCTGCGCCCTTCTCCGGGGTGGGCTTCGTCCCTTCGGCGGCTTTCGCCTCGGCCTTCTCGGCTTCGGCCTCGCCCTTCTCCTGGATCTTGGTGGAGACGGCCTCTTTGAACCCCTTCAGCCTCTCCTTGAACCTGTTGAACAACCTTCCCGCCCCTACTCTGCAAACTGCTGCTCGTACTGGGAGGCGATCGACTGGATCTTGCCCATCTCCTGCTCGATCTTGGAGAGGGTCTGGTTCAGCTTGCCCGAAGCCTCCGAAAGCTGCGCCTTCCTCTTGCTGAGAGACTCCTCGGCCTCGGCAACGCTCTTCTCGATGCTCACACCCGCGCCCACACCAACGACGACCTTCTCTTTGGAGACGAGCTTTGCGTGGACGAAAGAGTCCTGGCCGATTGGGACGAGCATATCCTGGCCATCTTCGGCAGACTCCATCGCCTCGACGGCCTTGAGGGCCTTCTCGCACCCCTCCACAGAAAGCTGGAATAGACCAAGCTGCCGGACGATGGCCTCTGCCTCGGCCTGGTACTGCTGATATACCGTCAAGAGTCTCCTGACCTCCTCCTCGCTGGGAGCAGCCGGAGACTCAGCCAAGAGCCTTCACCTCTTCTATCCTGACCAGGTTTCTCTTCACGCCCTGCTCGCTTCCGAGCAGGGAGTAGACCTTCTCCGCGGCGTTCTTCTCGTTCTGGCTCTCGATCACCTTGGAGAAGGACTGCCAGCTGTTTCTCACCTTGAACTTTCCTCTGATCTCAAAATCGACCATAAGACTACCCCATAAAACCCAACGCATCTTCGATACGGCCAAGCTCAGGACCCGTCGTCTCGTCGCCAGCGACGTACCCTTGGCTGTTGGCGAGGATCCCTGACCCCACCAGAGGCGAGCTGAAGTTGACGGTGCCAACGTCCACTGGAAGCCCGAAGAGGTCCTCGAGATCGGCAAGCTCCGTCTCCGTCAGCCTGGGATGGACGAGAACGCCCCGGTTGGTGACAGCAGATGTCATCCCGACCGTCTTCAGGCCTCCGATGGTGCCTCGTCTGACCTCAACCCCCAGGGTCCTGGATATGCTCTCGCAGGCCCGATCCGAAAGCTTCGGATGAACCATGGCGGCGCTGTCGTTGGCGAGGATGACGTTTCCAGCGGCGCTTATCTTCCCAGGAAGTCTCGCCACACGGCCGTAAGAAGAGAACCTCGCAAGGTCCTCGTCGCTGGCGTGAGGCGTGAGGACGAACCCGTTGCTGTTCCCGCAGACGAGCGACCCTACGACCGAGCTGCCCGCAACCATCACCTTTTCGGGGGCGATCCCCAGGTACCTCTCCAGGGTTCTGATCGACCTGGAGGTGGTCTCGAGGGGCACCAGCACCGTCTTCTCGGTGCAACAGGCAAAGACCCCCAGAAGAGAGCTTCCCGCTATCTTCAGCCGCTTATCTGACTCGTTCGCCTGCAAACTCAGCCTCAACCCCACCGTCGTCGAACTTTACCGCCTTCACCCGGATCCTGGTCGGCGGCTTCTGAGCGCCTCTCGCCCAGATCGCCTCGTTGAGGTCGCCAGCGATCTTTACATCCTTGACTGAGGTCTTCATGTGTCTGGCCAGGTAGCTTCTGACCTCGTCCACAGCCTTCTTGCTCCTCTTCCATCTCGGAGCCTTCTTTACGTCCCTCAACGGAATCGTGTATACCCGTTCTGTCTCCGCCATCTCTTATCCCTCACTCAATGGAGCTTCGTCTCCAGTGACGTCTCTTGGGGTGGCTCACCACGTTGCGCATCGTTTTCATGATCACCCAGCCGGGCACTCGCCTGTTCTGGCCGAAGGCCTTGGCGTGTCTGATCTTCTTGCCTTTGGTTCTCTTGCTCAAAGACTCTTCCTCCTGACTACTCTGGTATGCATGTGGTTGGCAGGAAATACCCTGAATACTGCCTCCTGCCCGCACCGCTCCTCCAGCTCCAGCCTCAGCCCCACCTCGAAGTCGGAGGCGGGTCGGACCTCGCTTGGGAGCGTCTCGAACTCCATGTAGCGAAATGCCAGGGCGTTGATGGTCTTGCTCCCGTATCCGGCGAGCGGCCTTATGTAATGGACTTTGTGCCTGTCCTCGAGGCTTCGAACCCCGTCCGGGGTCATCATGGGAACCCGATCTTCTCTTTTTGTCCCGTCGGCCACAAACTCCCAATCCTGTGAGAGGACGTCGAGGGCGTTCCGATGGAGGCGGTTGAGACCGTCTCTTGGATATCCCGCGTCCAGGAGCATCCCGAGAGCCTCCTCGATAACTTCGTCCTCGAAGACGATCGTCCTGTGGGGAAGGTTCAGGACCTTTGCGGCCTCCTTTGCCGCTTTATCCGTATCGTGGCGACCGAACGCGAAGGTTGCCAGCTCCACATCAAAGAACGGTTCCAGAAGAATCGAGGCTAAGGCGCTGTCCTTGCCGCCGCTGAAGAGAACTATGACCTTCATCGTCTGGTGATGTTGATCTCCCTCTTCTTGGGCTGAATCTGTTTGAGTATGGCTTTGAGCTGCTCGTCTGTAATAGCGCTCTGGAGCCGGCCGCTCTGGGCCAGCACCACCAGCTGAGACTCGATCTGGGCCGCGAAATCCGGGCGGGCCATCCTTATGCTGCTGAGCCTCTCCCTCGCCTCGGGGGTGAGGATAGTCCTCAGGACCGCCTGCTTTCGGGCCTCCATCTCCTGCTGCATCTGCTCCTGCTGAGCCTGCTGGGCAGCGTACGTCTGGGAACCTGCCTGCTGCCTCTGGAGCTCTTCCATCCTTTTGCGCTTCAGATCTGCAAGCTCATCATCCATATCCATGAATCAATACCTCTCGAGCTCCGGGATCGACTTCTGTACCTCTATTTTGACCTGATGAGATATGTTGTCCAGGAAAGACTGGCCCACCGGGGTGAGCTGCCGTCCCACCTTCATCTTCTTCACGTACCCCGCCTTCTCCAGCTGCTGAAGGGCCACCCTTAAGACAGACCCGCTACCCTTGGCGAAACTGGCGGTGACGGTCCTTCTCCTGTGTTTTCCACCGTAGTAGGACCGGAGCCTCGATACGCCCACGGGCCCGTCGATGTACAGGCGGCGGAGCACCGATGCGCACCTGACGTACCACCAGTCGGGGCTGACGGGCGGCATCTCCTTGTTCACTCCGGTCTTCACATACGCCGACCACTCTGGCGGCTCGATCTTCCCGCTGGTCTTCAGCTCTTGTGCCACAGCATCTATTAGGTTGTTGGGAGGCACGTCATAAACAGTCGTCAAATCATTCAATCCTCCGTGACGAGATAATCAACGAATCAGAGTCACTAAAATCAGTCAAGTATAAATGCTTTTTCCGGATCTGGTGGCCACCCCTCTATTCCGTCCGGAATGAATCGAGATCAAGCGGCTCGCGGCATCCCCGACCGGGCCTCGACCACCGGGGACGAGCCCTCGATGAAATCCTTGGGGTGACGGGCGAAAGGTTCGAGGCCTTGGGCCCGACTCGCCTCTGGGGCCGGTGGCATGCCGAGGGCGACCGGCTCCGCGAGCCGGAAAGGTTCGCCGAACATGCTCAATAAAATATTATATCATGCCGCTTTATAAATTAAGTTAGCC
>CAZNGI010000171.1:0-4368 GCA_964572505.1 uncultured Methanotrichaceae archaeon
TTCTGGATGTTTTGCTTCTAATAACTGAAAATCACTCGGTTTTTAGATGGTGCCTCCGACATCGACTTTCTCGGCTCAACAATCCACACAGATGCAACAATCCTTAAGTCGGTTTTGTGACCATCCCAACCGCAGCAAGCTGCGGGGTATTCATTTTAAAATTAATCCCGATCGTACCTTCACCCTTTTTCCTTCTCCACCACCCGGATTTCCTCGATCCTCGTCGATGGGTAGTTTCCGGTCTCGTCCTTCTCCAGGTACTTGACCATGTCCCAGACGTTGAGGAGCGCCGCCGAGACCCCGGCCAGAGCCTCCATCTCGACGCCCGTCTTGCCGACGGAGGTGACGACGACCGTCGCCCTGACCCGGCTCGGCTCAAGCTCGAAGGCGACCTCGACGCCGGTTATCGGTATCGGATGGCACATGGGGATCTGCCTTGGGGTCTCTTTAACCGCCTGGATCGCCGCCACCCTCGCCACGGTGAGGACGTCCCCCTTCTCCACCTCGCCGTTTTTGATCGCCTCGACTGTGGACTCTTTTAGGCGGATTGTTCCGGATGCGACGGCCCTCCGCCCGACGGCGGGCTTCTCGGTGATCTCCACCATCCCTCCACGATCTTCTCGGCGATTTGGTGCTCGATCTAGCCTCATTGGATCACAGCCTTGTGGGTCTCACGGCCACATGGCCCGAGGTATATTCTCGATGACGTCGGTGGCGAGAAGAGAGTAGCCCTTCTCCTCGAAGGCGAGGTCGCCAGCGGTTCCGTTGACGAAGGCGGCGGCGGCGGCGGCTCGCAGGGGCGAGGCTTTGCAGCGGAACGCCCCCGTGATCCCGGCGAGAACGTCCCCGGTCCCGCCGACGGTCATCCCGGCGTTCCCGGTGGCGTTGCCTCTAACGATCGTGCCATCGGTGATCAGGTCGACCTTCCCTTTTAGGAGGATGGTGAGGCTCATGTCCCTTGCAAAGCTCTTCAAGGTCTCGTTATGGACCCGGCCCGGCGGCACCTTGATGGAGCTGACCCTCCTAAACTCGCTCTCGTGAGGAGTGATTATCCCCTTGAGAGGGATTCCGGGGAGGAGGGCGTCGGCATCCATCACCACCTTGCCGCATTCAGGCACGATCTTCGCCAGAGCCTCCCGGGTCTCGGGGTCTCGGCCCAAGCCCATGCCGACGACTACGACGTCGTGGCGGGGCAAGAGCTCTCTGAGAGCCGGCAGATCGTCGGGAGAGAGGTGGTCACTGGAGAGCTCCCGAACGATCAGGTTCGGGGAGAATCCGGCGATAATGCCGGAGACGTTGCCGGGGGCCGCGACGGTGACGAGGTCCGCCCCGGCCCTTAGGGCCGCCATGGCCGATAGAGCTGGCGCGCCGCTGTAAGGACCTCCCCCGATCACCAGAACCCGGCCGTTCTGGCCCTTGTGGCTCTCAGCGGCCCGGGCCGTCACCAGGGCCAGGTCGCCGGGTCCCGTCAGAAACTCGGCCGCCGGAGGTATGCCGATCCCCGCCACCACCACCTCGCCGGGGATGCCGTCTTTCGGCCTGTGGAAGGTGACGGTGACCTCGGGATCTACAACCTTATCGGTCCCAAGACCGCTGGGCACGTCCACAGAGACGACGCTTTTTCGAGAGGAGTTGATGGCGTCGATCGCCTCAGCCTCCAGGCCTCGAACCGCACCGCGGACGCCGGTCCCGAAGACCGCGTCCAGGATCAGGTCGTACTGGGATAGAGACTCGAGGTCGCCCGAATCCCGAACCTCCCGGAGATCGAAATTGAGAAGTTCCAGAATCTCCCAGTTCCGCCTCGCCTCTTCGGTGACGATCTCTCTGGACCTGCCGAGAAGAAATACCGTCACCTCGAAATCATTGAGGTGGCGGGCGGCCACGAAGGCGTCCCCGCCGTTGTTGCCCCGCCCCGCTATGACGGCAATCTTCTTTCCCCTAGCCCTCTTTTTTACCTCCTGGGCGAGGGCAGACCCAGCGTTTTCCATCAGCTGGAGGGGAAGCAGGCCAAAATAGGAGCAGTTGGCGTCGATGGCTCTCATCTCGTCGGGAGAGATCGGTCTCATAATGGACTGTTATGTCCCTGAAATGATAAAAGTTGTGGAGGAGTGATTCACCAGGAGATCTTCTTTCTGTAGTGGTTTCTGACCAGGATGGCCACCATGTTGATGCTCAAGACCAGGGCCAAAAGGACCAGGGCCGTCCCCCAGGCGTTCTGCTCGACGTCCCAGGCCCCCAGGAAGTATATCAGGTTGAGGAGATGGTAGCAGAGGTTGTTCACGGGCTGGAAGACGTCTGGGACGACGCCGTAGAACATGTGAACAGGTGTCGCGGAGAAGGTGACGGCGGTCCACATGATGGGAGCCGTCTCACCGGCGGCTCTGGCAACCCCGATGATCAGCCCTGTGAGGACTCCAGGGAGGGCCGATGGGATCACCACCTTCTTGATCGTCTGCCACCTGGTGGCGCCGAGGGCGACGCTACCCTCCCGAAGAGAGTTTGGAACGCTCTTCAACGCCTCTTGACTTGTGAGGATTATGGTGGGCAGGTTCATCAGGCCCAGGATTATGGACCCCGCCAGAAGCGATAGGCCAAAGGTTGCCACCAGGAAGGCGAGGCCGAAGAGGCCGTAGACCACTGAAGGCACGCCGTTGAGACAGCCGACGGCGATGGTGACGATCCGCTTCAGCCCCGTATGCTTGGAGTACTCGTTGAGGTAGATGGCGGCTCCGATCCCCAGCGGCGCTGAGATCAGCATCGCCCCCATCACCAGCCAGAAGGTTCCCTCGATGCAGGTGCTGATCCCGCCCTGCTGGCCGAGCCGGAAGTGGGGTTGGGTGAGAAACTCCCAGCTTATGGCCCCGATCCCCCGGAAGAGGATCACCGAGATTATCCCACCCAAAAGCAGGAGGGTGAAGACCGCCGAGAGCCGGACCATCGAGAATACCAGAACCTCCCTTCCCCTGGTGCTGTACCCGTAGAGGAGGTTGATGGAGTCTTTTATCACAAGGAAGCTCGCCAAAAGGACCAGGAAGGGGAGGACCAGATCGTAGGTGAAGATGGCGCTCAGCCCCAGAAACTCGAACTCCAGGTCGGGCCGGATTCGGCCCGAAAATATCAGAAGAAACGCTGCCAGAAAGTAGACCAAATCCGCCGCCAAAGGCAGAAACCTGGACCTGGTCCAGGCGACGCGCGTCCGATCGTCAGCCTCCCGATTGAGGGCGAGGGCGGAAGCCGATATGAGAACGATACAGACCACGAGGCCTCCCTCCCAGAACGGCACCAGAGGAATCTCTTCTGACTGGATTATCAGGTAGTAGAGGGAAGAGATGAGCAAAAAGAGGGCGACGACGATCGATGCCAGGGGTGCTGGCTTGATCTTCTTCATCTCAGTACCCTCCGAACTTTTTCTGGATCGCAGCCCTGACCAGGTCCGCCGAGATGTTGAGGACGGTTACGATCACCAGCAGGACGAAACCCACGGCGAAGAGAGCGTGGTAGTGCATCGACCCGTGGGCCACCTCCCCCATCTCCCCGGCGATGACCGAGGTGAAGATCGCGCCCCGGTCGAAGGCGTCGAAGACTGGCGAGGGGAGCCGGGCGACGTTTCCCACCACCAGGAGGGCGGCCATCGTCTCCCCGATGATCCTGCCCACGTTCAGGATCACGGCTGCGATGATCCCCGAGGAGGCGGCGGGGAGGGTGACCCTTCGCACCGTCTGCCAGTGGGTGGCGCCGAGAGCGAGAGACCCCTCCTTGAACTCTTTGGGAACGGCCCGGAGGGCGTCCTCGCATATCGTCGTCAGGGCCGGGATGAACATGATCCCCAGGAGGATCGCTCCCGCCAAAATCGACCGTCCCGTCAGCATATCAAAGCTCTTCTCGAGATAGACCACCAGAATCAGAACCCCAAGAAAGCCGTAGACGATGGAGGGAACCCCAGCCAAAAGCTCGATGGCGGGCTTTAGAAACTCCCGGGACCAGGGCCCTGCAAGCTCGGAAAGGTATATCGCGAGGGGTATGCCCACCAGGATGTTTATGAAGAGGGCGATGAAGGTGATCAGGACCGAGCCGACGATTATCGGCATCATGCCGAAGATCTCCCCGGCAGGATGCCACTTCTGCCCCAGGATCATGTCGAGGATCCCCACGTCCCTGAAGGCGAGAACGCTCTCGTAGGTGAGGAAGTAAAAGATCAGGACCATTACCAGTATGGAAGTGACGGCGGCAAAGAAGAGGAGCGCTTCCACAAAACGGTCGCCATATCTGGTAGATCGGCGGACGCCGCGTTTAGCTGGAGGATCCATATTATCATCTGAGCGTTCATTCATAGCTTAAAGCACTTATCTATATTCTCTATATAGGGTG
>CAZNGI010000172.1:0-4291 GCA_964572505.1 uncultured Methanotrichaceae archaeon
GTTTTTAAAAGATTTTAGTGGCGTTTCTAAAATTTGATCTTGGAGAGGGGTAATTAGTAAATCCCTGCGGTTCTACGTAACCACCTAACCAAAAACGGTGATCGGCTACATAAGAGCAATGGGTTATGTGACATTACTCATATTATCTTATCAGATAGTCACATAACTGAGGCAGGAGATGTGTCTGGCCGCTCCAGATTCCGCGGATCTCTACCTTGAATCTGGTTAGAGAAAGGACAACCAGTGACGAGAAATTTACATGGTGACGGCAGGAAGTCTAATTA
Organism: uncultured Methanotrichaceae archaeon; assembly: GCA_964572505.1. Classification (GTDB taxonomy): domain Archaea; phylum Halobacteriota; class Methanosarcinia; order Methanotrichales; family Methanotrichaceae; genus Methanocrinis. Next base: position 285 of record CAZNGI010000172.1, read on the forward strand.
CCAAGATGGTCAAATATTCGGGTTTCCCACTATCGGCTTCTGTGGAGCACTGAAGACAAGGGGCAGCTGGGGCTGCTTGGACCGTTCAGCTATCGCGGCTATACAACTCGATGCAACTATCACCGCATCTCCGGCATTATCCTTCAGAATCAAGGCATCCGTTAAGACCTCCGAAAGAGTCCCATTGATGTCCTCGCCCGAAGTCAGCATAACACGAACATCTTTATCGCGAAGCGAATTAATTCTCTCTGATAGCGGGTTGATTGTCAAATTCATAATGCCGCCCTCTTTATTTCTTCCTACTTAAATTTTTGCACGCTTTGTCTCAACATGTTGTGGGATGGCAGCCACAACCACAGTCACCTTTTCTCCTGAAAATCTCGCAGCACTGCTTCTTATCATCAGAGGAAGAAAGTTAAAGATATACGTAGCGAGATTTATCAGGTTTAACCAATAAAGGCATTAATGGGACCGTCACAATTTAAAAACGACTAATAATTTAGGGCCGGAGCCGGGATTTGAACCCGGGTCATGGGATCCACAGTCCCAAAGGATGACCAGCTACCCTACCCCGGCACTTCAGCCTGATCCCATTCACTCAGAGGAGATAAAACTTTCCCCGTTCAAACGCCCCTGATGGGGCTCCCGGCCCCGATAGGCCTCCTCGGCCGTCTCGACGACCAGGGACAACAGGTCTTCGAGCCGGTTGATCCGGTAGACGGCGCCGAGGTCGCCAAGGGCCTCATCCACCTGCCTGTTCTTGTTCGCCTCGTCGATGCAGAAGAGAACGAACCTGCCGAGAGCTGCCGCCTCCTGGATCGAGTCCCATTCGTTGTAGAGGTTCTGGATGTGGGTGTCGGTTATGCACAAGATGAGGCAGCCTGGCCTCGACTTCGCCAGCTTAAGCACCTCTTCGCCGGGTATGTGGGTCCGAGACCCCAGGTGCTGGACGAGAACATCTTCTACAGCGACTAGGTCTCTGGTCCACTCCTGGACCGCCATCCGGTCGCTGAAGCTGATGGCGGCAACCTCCGCCCCCTGGGCGTGGGCGAACTGGCTGGCCTTGAAGGCGGCCAGGGTCGCAGCATGGGTCTTGGTGCCCCGGCGGTGGCCGTCCATCGACCCGCTGCTGTCAAGAACGACCAGAAGGTCCGGGACCCTCTCGCCTCCGGCCACCATCCCGCAGCACTCCTGCTCCCGCTTGTAGGTGGTGACTCCGGGGATGAGGCGGGGTGCGAGGCTCAGGGAGTAGGCGACCTCAAGCTCGCTGGGAGGATCGGTGAACCGCCACTTGACGAGGCTTGAGGGGTACCAGCTCTCTTTTACGCGGCTTGTCGGCCTGATCACTATGCTGTAGCTCTGGTCCCGGTACCAACGCAACAGATCCCCATCAAGGCCCAGGACCGAAAGGATCTCCCTGTAGCTATCGGGCTCCAGGTCCGAGGCGAGGCCCGAGAGGGGGGCCGAGTGAGCGTTTCCGCCCAATCCTTCGACGGAGGGAACCGTTCCCCGGCCGAGTATTCCAGGCTCCAGGGATTCGAGGATCCTCGCCATCTGCATGCACTGCCTCGGCCACTTCGTTTTGTCCCTGACGCCCCATCGAAAGACCGATAGGAGCATCTCCGACTCGGGGATGTCCGATGAGGGCAGGTCCACCCCCCAGAGGTAGGCGAGAAACCCCACCACTGCCTCGTCCAAGGGCGATAGATTCTGCTTTGCCAGGTCCCTCCAGCCAAGGAGGACCTTCTCCTCGTCCTCCTCGCTTCGCTCCAGGCGGAAGGTCTCGACTACGATGTCGGAGAATATGTTCACCATCCTTCTGGCCTGATTCTGGTCGCCGTTGCTCAACCCCTCTCGGGCCGCCAGGGCAAGCCTTCCGGCCGCGTCGAGGGACCGTGGGCAGAATAGGTAGTGGACGATCAGGTGGTCGAATAGGTTCTCCAAATATTGGTCGCCCTTTTCGAGCGTCTTTGAATCGACGACGATCCTGTAATTTTTGAAGGGGAAGCTCTCGCCGTCTTTTGACCCGTCGATTATCGGCCTTGGAAGCTGGGGGCGATGCCAGTTCGACCTGGACCGCTCCCAGATCTCAAAGAGCCCCTCTTCGGAATATCCTGCCACCAACCTTCTCAGCTCCAGCCTCGGGACCGTAACCGTCGGCTTTGATCAAACCGCCCTTCATCCGCCAGCCCGCCCGAGCCCCGGCCCTGCCCACCACCGAGATCGAGCCTTCGCTCATCATGAGGCCCAAATAGTCGCCGGCATCTTTTCTCACCCATATCCTGCCCGACCGCATCAGCCAGCCTGCCCTTGCGCCAGCCCTCCCCTTGACCGCGATCCTGCCGCCGGAGTTTCCAACCCCAAGATAATTTCCGGCATCCCCCTTGACGACGCCCCAGCCGCCCGTCATGTTCCTGAAGGCGTAATCGCCGCAGGAGATGCAGACGATCCCGCCGCCCTCCATCTCCTGGCCAAGGTAGTCACCGGCACCGCCTCGAACCACCAACCTTCCGCCGGACATCTTTTCTCCGAGGTGGTGGGCTCTTGTCCATGGAGCCGAAGTTTGGCCGGCCCCGCCCGAAGCCCTGGCCTTCGGCCCGGAGGCCGGGGCCTCTCCATCCAGGATTATCGTGCCCCTCTTCAGCTCAAGGCCGGCGAAGTTTCGGGGCGGTATGAAAAGAGGCTCCGAGATGCTCTCGGCCGCGAGGCTCGAAAGAATGCCCCAGATCGTCTCCTCTCTTTTGTCCTTGGGCGAAGCCGAAATGACGAGGTCGACGATCGAGTCTGCATCCCGTGGGGCGAGGTCCTCCACCTCTGCCCTCTTAGGCCTCTCTTTAAGCCTCTGGGCGAGGTCCTCAAAGCCCAGGAGAAACTCGCCTTTCTTCTCGTCGAGCCTCTTCTCCCCTCTGACCTTGCCCTCGTAGGCCTGGTCCATGAACCCCTTCAGCTTCAAACCATCCTCTCCAGGGCCCTCACGTAGTCGAGCCTGGCTATCGGGTCGTCGTAGCCCGAAAGCTCCTCCAACGCCACTCTTGGCGAGATCTCGCCGTCGACGGCCCGGGCGAAGATCATGTTCATCTCGCCTCGCTCGTTCAGCGTCCTGTTTATGCTCTTCTCGACGAGATCTTTCACGTAAAGAAGGCGCCTCGCCCCATAGTAGGGAGGCCGCTCCAGCATCGTCCTGTTGGGGGAGACCCTGTGCCAGATGACGTAAGGGGCGACGGCCCTCAAAACCTCGATCTTGCTCTCTGAGCTGTCAAGGCCGAGGAGGAGGGCCATCGCCCTGGTGTAGGACCGCAGGTCCTGCCTCACCCTGTCGGAGAGCCCCTCGTCGACCTGCCAGCAGCAGACCTCGGGGTTGTTGAAGTAGTGGCACCCGGCGCAAAGGCCCCGGCTCGGCTTGGACCCGCCGGAGAGCTGGGTCTTGTCGAAGGCCGGAGCTCTCTCGCAGAGTGTGAAGTCTCTCAAGAGGGAGATTATCGATAGCTCCACCTGGCTGTCGAGGCTCACGGCTGCCACCATTCCGGGAAGTCTCTCAAACTCCTCGGAGGAAAAACGGGGCAGGGACTCGGCCAGCTCCCAGACCTCTTTTTCCCTTTCGGCGAGGGCGAGGCTTGCAAGAAAGTCGGGCTGGGTCGCGGGGACCGAGATTGATATCCGATCGAGAAGGGCCTCGTCCAGGGGGTATGTGGCACTGAAGTCGGGGTTCATGGTGGCGAAGTAGCAGGTGTCGCCCAGGTCCAGCGTCTTTCCTGCGTAGGTCACCTTCCGCTTCTGGAGAAGCTCCAAAAAGAGGTTCTGCTTTCCCGAGGGAAAGCGGTTGATCTCGTTTATCACCTTCCACCGGGACCTAGACCAGGGCGTCCAGAGGACCTGGATCGCCTCGGCCCCCTCGTCGAAAGACGAAGATCCCGGACGGGTCGAAGATCGGGACGAGTCGGGCGAGGCGGCCGGGGGGCAGGACCACTGGCGCGGATCGATGAACCCCACGATCTTCTCCTCGGTCT
>CAZNGI010000173.1:0-4259 GCA_964572505.1 uncultured Methanotrichaceae archaeon
ATCAAGGAGCTAATGACATTCAGGGTGCCAATTCAATGATTCACGTACACGACCCGTTCAAGATAGAAAAGCCTATGAGGGTCCTCATAACCTAATGTATAGTAATAATAGTATACATATTTTACTATCTAATAGGTTTTTTTCGAAATCCTCTTTTAATTAAAGTTTGAACACCTCCCAGCTTGCTTCGCTGGGCGCCGTCGCCAGTTTCCCCTCCGAAGCCCTTTTTTCCTTTTGAAGACAAACCCCTCGCCATGAACCTCAAACAGATAGGCATAATCCACTCACCCTACAAGACGAAGGCCGAGGCCCCCTTCCAGGGCAGGCATTCAAATGAAGTCTGCGAGGTGGAGGTCTTCGACGAGTTCCTCCCGGGCCTTGCAGACGTGGAGGGGTGCACCCACCTAATCCTCCTCTACTGGCTCGATCGGGCCGATAGAAACATGCTCAAGGCCTTTCCGCCCTACGATGGAAAGGAGCACGGAATCTTTGCCACCCGGTCCCCGAACAGGCCAAACCCCATCGGCTTCGGCGTAGTCGAGCTTCTGGGGATCGAGGACGGAAGGATGAAGGTGAAGGGCCTTGACGCCATCGAGGGCTTGCCGCTCATCGACATCAAGCCCTACTTCTTGGAGGTCGACAGCATCCCGAGCGCCACCGTCGGCTGGAGGAAGTGAACATCTCGGGGGTTTGCCGCCGAAAAGAAAAGTAAAGAAAAATAAGGGGCGTAAGGGACGTCCCGGCCCTCCGGCTCCGATGGCCCCGGCGTGGTCAGATCCGAGGGCGGGGCCGAAGGGTCTGGTGCCATCCTTTATTTGATTTGAATGGCGGGGCTCGGTTCAGTTTAGTTCGGTCACCAGTTTTTTCGGCTCGTTCAGGCTGCACCCCTCATCACGCCGTACTCCTCGCCCATGAGGATGTGGTCGCCTTGCGCCGCCGTCATTTCAAACCCGGCACTCTCCTGGAAGAGCATGACGAAATCAGACCCTCCAAAGAGGAAATTTCCGAGCATGTCGCCCTTCTGATGAGCGGCTCCCACCACAACATCATCCTCGAAATTGACAGAAGATACCTGGGCCATGCCCATGGGAATAAGGGCCACCAGTCCGTATTCTTCCGTATCCACTATCACATAACCACGGGTCTGAGAGAACTGCCATCCTGTCGAATCGATGGGATCATACTTGCCCTCTGTTGAATTCCACGCCACCTCTAATGCAACGTTTTGCACGATGATCTTCGTTTCGTTAATCGTTCCGCCAACAGCGAAATGATAACGGTGGTAGTCGTTTACATTCAGGAAAGAGTGGGTGAGCACGCCGTTGGCAAAGGCATCCTTGTACTGACTCTCCTCACCGAGCAGATCCTCGATGCTGTAATAACGCACAAGCTTGACTTCCAATCCGTCTTCTACCTGGATACTCGAATTTTCATCAATCGCCCACGTTCCCTGGGGGACGGAATCTGCCGGCGAAACAACGACTTCCGAGTCGTTCGGCGAAGCGATGGGCCGCGCATCAGGCGATATCAAATATCTGGAGAAGAACTGGTTAAACGTCTTCCAGTTAGATGAGGACTCATACCACCCGCTCTGTAAACCGAAGCTCGGGTCGTTATAAAACTCCATATAAGTTTCGTTGTTCCATGACTCTTCGGTATCAAGGAACGCTCCCCAAGCATCGGCGAAATTGCGCAACCATGAGGAAAAAGGTTCGTAGTACTGAATCGCATTCTTGTACAGATCCCTGTTCTCTAATTCGGGCAGGGGCTGGTCAACCAGGAAATAAAAGTAACAGATACTTTGCAGTATTTGGTCACTCGTGAGATCGGACGGATTCTCAAGTAAGTCCTGCGGGATCAGCTCTGATGCCCGGTCTATGAAATCGTAGTAGTCCGACAAGTTCTGAACAGGATTCGTCTTCGGGTCGGGATTTATGTTTTTAGCTTCTGCGATGGACGCTTCCAACATGCTCCCGATCTCCGGATTTTTCTCCACCAAATCTATGAGATTTCGAGTTATCTGCTTATGACCATCGTCCCCTATAGAGGCTGTGCTCAAGGTAAGGATCGATGCTGCAAGTACTATCATTGCTAAATAAAGTTTCGTCTTAGAAACCGTTCTTTTCATTTGTCTCATCTCCCATCTCGCCGACTCTCATCTCCGGCGCAATACGTCTGGTGCTGATGATATATCTGACCATTTTATCAGTTAGTTTACAATCTTATTTAGTTTTCCCGTGGGATGGTGTTTGATATATAAAGTAAAAGGTTTCGGGACTGTATAGGGTCGAGGGCAAAAGGCTGAAGGGCCTTGACGCCATCGAGGGCTTGCCGCTCATCGACATCAAGCCCTACTTCTTGGAGGTCGACAGCATCCCGAGCGCCACCGTCGGCTGGAGGAAGTGAACATCTCGGGGGTTTGCCGCCGAAAAGAAAAATAAGAGGCGTCCCAGCCCCCCGGCTTCCCGAATCTGATTACGCCGGGGCCATCTGGGCCGGAAGTCCACAAGACGCTTCTTGCACCACGGCGATCCTGTCGATCGGAGTTGGGGATACAGGCGAAAACGCCCTCAGGTAATTTTCAAGGGCTTCGAGGTCCGAGATGCCGCAGCTACGATCGACCCCCTCCTTGAAGGTGCTGAAACCGTCTCCACCCTCCGCCAGGAAGCAGTTTGCAGCAACCCTGTAGGTCCCATCAGGGTCTATGGGGGTGCCGTTGATCTTTATGTCGGCCATATCGACCTTGCCTCCCGGAGGGGCTGATTCGCTCCAGGCGTAGGTGAACCCACAGGAGACCTGAAGTATGCGCTTCTTTCCTGGGTCCGGGTTGTCGAACTGCTCTTCGAGGATGGAGGCAATCTGCAAGCCCGTCAGGTTCATCACGATCAGGCTGTTGTCGAAGGGCTGCACATCGAAGGCCTCTTGGTAGGTCACTTCGCCGGGCAGCTCATCTCCCGTGGTTTTGTCGAAGAGGATGTTGGCGCGGATTCCACCGGGGTTCATGAAAGCCACAACCGCGCTCTCGTTGCAGGAGGTGGCATAGAGCTGCGCATCGGTGATCAGGTCTCCCAGGGCCGATTCGCCCGATTCGATCGCGTTCCTCGTGATGTCAGCGGTGATGGAGCCGACGACCTCGTTCGCCAACGGTCCCATCAAGTCGGCGTACTTCTTCAATATCTCAGAGATGGCCGGGTCTTTGGGAACGTCCCTGGTCACAGCCACGTTCTTCGCCCTGACCTCGACGACATCCCTGGTCGTCGAGCTGATGACGAGATCGATGTCCGTTATGAACTTCCCCTGGCATCCGGCCTGGGTCACGAGCCGCCCGTCTATCGTCGATATGTAGGCCTGGTGGCTGTGGCCCGTGATGAAGAGGTCGACCTCATCGTCGGTCCGGTTGACGATATCTTCGACCGGCTCGCATGGTTTCATCCCCTCGTCGGGAAGTCCCGCCGAAAGGCCGCCGTTGTGAACGAGGACCACCATCGTCTCGACGCCCTGCTCTTTCAGAAGCGCGACGTACTTGTTGATCGCCTCGGCCTCGTCGATGAACTTGAGCCCCTCAACTCCAGAGGGCACCACTATCGCTGGAGTGCTCTTCAAAGAGACGCCGATAAAGGCCACCGGGACCCCTTGAACGCTGCGAACGTCGTAGGCCGGAAAGAGCGTCTCATTCGTCGTCTCGTTGATGACGTTGGCGGCGAGGTACCTGAAACCCGCCCCCACAAACCGCTCCCCGTCCTGGCATCCGGTCGTCGGATGGCAGCAGCCGTACTGCATCCGCAAAAGCTCGCAAGCCCCCTCATCGAACTCGTGGTTTCCGGCGGCGGAGTAATCGAAGCCCATCATGGAGAGGGCCTTGATCGTCGGCTCGTCATGGAAGAGGGCGGAGATCAGGGGGCTTGCACCGATGTTGTCTCCAGCCGAGACGAGAATGGTATCGGGGTTAGTCGCCTTCAGCCCCTTGATGTGGGTCGCCAAATACTCGGCGCCGCCGGCCGCCACCTGGACCGGCTGGCAATTGCTGTCGTAATAGACCATCACGCTTCCCTGGGGCGGTTCCAGCTGGCCGTGCAGATCGTTGATGGCGAGGATCTGGACCTCCAGGGTCTCGTTCTCCAACGGGTCCGGAGAAGACGATGCCAGGCCCGTCAGCGCGATGCATATCGTCAGAAAAACGGCTGATAAGATCTCGCTCTTTTTCATTCTTCCACGTCTCCATATAATTTCGTCAGGGAGTATCTCACGGATCGGATATA
>CAZNGI010000174.1:0-4202 GCA_964572505.1 uncultured Methanotrichaceae archaeon
GAGATAGGACGTAATAGTATAATAACATCAACTCACTGCTGGTGCACTACCCAAATAGCATCATTATTAAGCCAATCATATGCTTCCCGATACCCGCTACTTAGATTATCCGTGGCCCGATTCAAACTGTTGAGTTGGTTATTTGACCATCCCAACCGCAGCAAGCTGCGGGGTATTCATTTTAAAAGAAACCGGCCTGATCGTTCATCCATTTTTATTATATTTTTTGATTTAATCATTCAGATCGTTTTTAAGGCATCCCTATCCATCTGTCGCCGATATTTATCCTGCCAGACGACCGCAACGAACGCCTTTCACGTCCACGGCTAGGGCGCTTCTCTCGTCTCCTTTGTGGATGCTGGTGGTGGGGGCGGAAGAGGCGGGGGGGTGGCGCAGGAGACAGTTGTGGTGCCGGGGCACGAGGTTTTCGTCACAGGGCGATGACACCAAAAGGTTTTTCGTTGGTTGTGACAGCTTCCATTGCCAGGAGGGCGACCAAACGAATTCAGAGTTTGACCTGCGAGTTTGTGTTCTCAAAAGTCTCAGTCCCGGAGTGAGAAAAGCAGCTTCAAATTCTCTTGCTGAGATTGGTGACCCTCACGGCAGTCAACCTCCCTTCGAGGCTCTTCAGTATAATCAGCAAAGAGGATGTCCATGCCACGCCTGACCGAAAAAGAACAACAAGAGATCATCCGCTAAGTCGAAGCCGACGTGCCCCTACCAGACAAGTATCGCTTTCTCCTCTTCGAGGAAAAGCGTGAGGTGGAGCTTGTCTGGAACGGCAAGACGAACGAAGTCTGCAACATCGTTCTGCCCTTTCAGGTGATCGAGCAGGTGGACGAGCCGCGGGCCGAGAAAGACACCAGCTTTCAGAGGACGCTCTTCGACGTGGACCCCCGCGGCCGTCAGCTCAAGGGCTGGACGAACAAGCTGATCTGGGGCGACAACAAGCTGATCCTCTCCAGCCTCAAAAACGGCCCGCTACGCGAGGAGATCGAGGCGCAGGGCGGCATCAAGCTGATCTACATCGACCCGCCCTTCGACGTGGGCGCAGACTTCTCGATGAACATCGAGGTCGGCGGCGATACCTTCACCAAAAAGCCCAACATCCTGGAAAAGATCGCCTATCGCGACACCTGGGGCAAGGGCGCAGATTCCTTCATCGCCATGATCTACGAGCGGCTGGTACTGATGCGGGACCTGCTGGCGGAGGATGAGAGCATCTATGTGCACTGTGATTGGCGGGTGAATGGGTACATTCGGCAGATTATGGATGAGGTGTTTGGTAGCCGGTGTTTTGGCAATGCGATCTCTTGGAAACGTTCCCTTCCACACGGAAACACGTACAAGAGATTTGGTCAGATTCTTGATTCGCTCTTTTACTATCGCAAAACTGATCGTTTCGTATGGAATGCACAATACGCTGAGTATCAACCGGAGAATCTTGAAAAGACATTCCGCTATGTCGAAGAAACTACAGGCCGAAGATACCAGACTATCTCTTGTCTTAATCCTAATCCAGACCGACCTAACCTCCATTACGAATGGAATGGGCATACACGAACTTGGAAACATACAAAAGTGGCATCTTGGATCACACCTTTCCTCACATCGTAGCCTTTAGCTCGGAGTTGATTGGTGAACTCGTACCAGATGTCGTCGTACTTGCCGGATTCTTCCAATCTCTTGCGAAACAGCCAAACTGTAGTGTAGTCTGGGATGATCTCAGTCGTCCCCAAGAAGATCCGAAAAGAAATTCTATCCGCTACCTGAAGCTCTAACTGTGGGTCCGAGAGACCGAACATCTCTTGAAGCACGAGTAATTTAATCATTATAATAATGTCGATATTAGGTCTGCCGCCTCGTTCGGTATTGTTTTTGTACAGGCCATCACCTATAGGCAAAAACCGTTTCCAGTCAACCAGTCCGGCTATTGCTGATAGCTTATCACCACGCGGCAGAACTTTCTGATTATATTCTTGCAAGATGGAGAAGTCTATGAGGGTCCTCATAACCTAAAATATAGTATTAATAGTATATAAACTTAACCATTGATTAGGTTTTTCGAAATCCTCTTTAGACGTCTCTAAAGCACCAATAAATATAATAATGGCTTGTGACATAATAACTCAAAAACAAATGGAGAAAGAGTGTGATGAAACCCAAATGTGTGATATATGCGCTATGTCTGCTTGTCGCCCTTTCTACGACATCATCGGCGGAGACTCTTAGTGTAACTGGAACGCGCTTTGAAGCGGAAGTAATCCCAGGAGAACACATCGTACATACGATAACAGTGAAAATCAGCGAAGGTGATCCGCCTGTAGACTTGAATGCTATGATCTTCGGTTACGGCCTTAGCCTCGAAAGCTCAAAAATCACTCTAAGGCCTGACGAGGACCTAAGCCCATACTCGGCGACGGATTTTCTGAAGATCACGCCAACGCAAGTTTCTCTCTTTCCGGGCGAGTCTAAGACAATCGTCCTTGAAGGAGACGTTCCCATGGACGTGGGCTCTGGTGGAAGGTATGCTCTGGTCAAAATAGAGACCGATGCTCTGGGTAAAGGCGTGGTTGGAGTTGTTATGGCGGTTGTGGTGCCAGTCCGGCTCACAGTGTCAGGGACCGATCTCGTCGAGACTGGCGAGATAACTGATCTGAGGATATCCGAGGATAAGGTCTCTGCGATCTTTGAGAGCACCGGCAATCATCATTACTTGGCCGGAGCAGAGGCGGTCCTGAAGGATGAGGGCGGAAATGTCGTTGCCAATTATTCGACGGCCTCGCGCATCGACCCCCTCCTCCCCATGACTTCGCACCTTTTCGAAGTCCAGTTTGACTCTAAGAACGGCCTCACCCCCGGCACCTACACCGTCGAGGTGTCGGTGATCCACGAGAACGGGACGGTATTGGATACCGAGGAGGCGATCTTTGAGGTGTGATATGGTGAATCCTGCGGAGGCGTTGGGCGCCTCGCCGGCGCCCTCTTCTCCCCGGCCACGCCAGCGGCGAATTAATGTGGGTTTTGCGCGAGGCCGATCCATCCGCAAGCATCCTATCAGAGGACAAAAATACTGCGGTTGAGTGTAACACATAATGATGAACATCAAACGAGGGATATTCTCATCGGGACGGAGGCTCCTCATCCTCTTGGCTTTACTTCACTTCGTGGCTCCCTCGGGAGCCCAAGCGCCAGGACAGCTGACCGGAAGCGCCACAGACTGGGATGAGATATACATCACGGCACCGGCGGACATAAGCAACTGGGCCCTCGCCCCAGAAACGACCAACAACCAATCCGGCACGCTCAACGTCCGCTCAACCGGCAACTGGAAGGTGGAGATAAAAGACGCGAATTCGGATACCTCGGGGCAGATGACCAAGTACAACATCGGCGCGGGGACCTACGATACCGGGGTTAAGCTTGCGAGCCCCATGACGATCTCGGCCGCCGGAGGAAGTGAGGTCACCCTTTCAACCACCAACCAACAGATACTCACCGGCGGACCGACGCCTGAGGGTGGCCAAGACGTGACCATAAACTTCAATCAGCCGGTAAGCTGGGATGACCAGGTTCTTGGTAGCGGTTACAACTACAAACTGGTGGTGACATTCACCGGGTCTCTAATAATCTGAAGGTTCGCGGGCTGTGGGAGATGGACGCTTCGAGGGAGGATCGATGGGAGGGAGGTTCGAAAGGCCATGATGCCGAAGCTAAATCTAAATCTCAGTCATCTTGCCTTCGCGCTCAGCATCGCGGTTCTCCTCTACTCAGCCGCTGACCCCACCTCTGGGGGGTTCGGGGTTTCAGGCACCATCTTGAGGGCTGAAGCAGAACCGGGAGATGCCATAAGCCACCAGATGACGGTGAGGATCGCCGATAACGAGACCCCTCTTGACCTGGTGGCCGAGGTGGCGGGGTTCGGGCAAACCCTCGGCGGCGGATATATCGGGCTCGAACCCGACGATGACACGAGCCCCTACTCCGCTCGATCCTTCCAGCGAGTCGCCCCAGAGAGCTTTCACCTAGAGCCTGGAGCCACCCAACAGCTCTTGCTGGAGGGCGAGATCCCTCTGGACGTCGGGGCGGGCGGAAGATACGCCCTCGTCGAGATCCGCAGCCTTCCCGCAGGCGACGGGCCCGTCGGCGTGGCCTATGCGATCTTGGTCCCGGTCTTCCTAACCATCTCCGACACCGAGCTT
>CAZNGI010000175.1:0-4187 GCA_964572505.1 uncultured Methanotrichaceae archaeon
ATCTGCCCGTCGACCATTCTGGCAAATCGCAACACTTTATTGAGCATGTTCGTTTTTTGGTTTCACTTCGATGCAAGTGTATTCATTCCATAAAATCTGTTCGGATTCGTACCTATCGCTATCGATCGTGATTTGATATTTTCCAAGGCTGAACTTACTCATAACCCCAGATTAATTTTACAAGATATAATGTTTTTGCTGGGTGTAATGTCGGCTGGTTTTTCTCTTCCGTACCTTCACCCTGTGAGAAGTGACCGCCGAAGGTAAGAGAATGTATCTGGCCAGCTATCAGAAAACCGATTCCGGGCCATTTTAAATCAGTCGTAGATAAAAAAGATCGAAGGGCTAGTTCGCCCCCAGCTTCTCCAGCGCCTCTGAAGCCGCCTCTCGGACATCCTCGTCCGCGTCATTCTGCGCCACGTAGGTCAGTGGATCTATCGCTCGGGTATCGCCGATCATACCGAGGCTCTCTGCAGCCTCCTCTCGGATGCAGTCCAACCTGCAGTCCTCATTGAGAATCTCAATGAGTGGATCGACTGCCCTGGGATCGCCGATCTCCCCTAGAGCCAAGGCAGCATTCAATCGAATAAAATAGTTCTCGTCCCTGAGTGCCTCAATAAGAGGATCGACTGCCCTGGAATCATTGATCTTACCGAGAGCCTCGGTAGCATCGAGTCGGACAAACCAGTTTTCGTCCTTATCCTTGAGGACCTCAATAAGAGGATCGACTGCCCTGGGATCGCCGGTCTCCCCGAGAGCCGAGGCAGCACCGTATCGGACAGAATAGTCCTCTTTTTTATCCTTGAGAATCTCAATGAGTGGATCGACTGCCCTGGAATCGTTGATCTTACCGAGAGCCTTTATAGCATTTTTTTGTACTTCTGAGTTATCATCCTTGAGAGCCGCGATGAGAAGATCTACAGCTTTCGGATCACCGATCATGCTGAGTGCCTCGACTGCTTTCTCTCGGACTGGACCCAAACTTTCGTTTAAAGCCATGACGACTAGAGAATCAGTAGCTCTGGAATCGTTGATCTTGCCAAGAGCCTCCGCAGCATTTTCCCGGACGTCTGGATCCTCATCTTGAAGAGCCTGGATGAGAGGATCGACTGCCCTAGGATCGCCAACCCTGCCTAGAGACACAGCAGCACTCGCTCGGACTTCTGGCGTTCCCCCATACAACAGATCCCAAATGAGATCGTCTACCTTGTCCGCAGTAGCGGGCATTACTAGCGCTGCCATAATCAGTAACGCCAAAATGAGTTTCAGTCTCGTTTTCATCACCCACCTGAGTAATGGAAACTGTTACAACCCACGAAAAATGTTTCGGTGCTATCGCCCCACGATGACCTATACCATCAGCTGCGGTATGTGGGCGAGGTAGCTTTCGCGAAGCTCCTTCTTGTCGATGTGGTCGTAGATATCGATTGTCTCCTTCCTCACGTCGCCCCCTCATCTCCTGGATGAATTCGAGGGACATTCCCACCTGCAGGAGGTGGGTGGTGATATCCGTGGCGGCAACAGCGAGGCGTGAAGTGGTCCTCCATCCTATCAGAGTTGGGATCTTGTTCTGGCTTCTAAAGAACCCAGTTTGTCTCAATTTCAAAACCTTGACGCTTTTAGTTCACAATGTGAAAAATAGAAAAACAGACAGAAAGTCTCGGGTCGGGCCTTCGGTCTCTTCTCTCCTCAACTGACTATCACGACGTTGCTCGCTCCCATCAGCTTCCTGTGGACGTTGTCCTCAAAGAACCTGAAGTCGTATCTGCCAGGTGTTGAGGGCGCCCTGAAGGTCATGGTGCCGCAGGACCTTCCGTTGGTCCACTGCATGTCGAGCATGTACTTGTCGGGCCTCGTCATCTCGTACATCCCTATGGCGGAGGCAGGCTTTGCACCCCAGAAGGAGACGGTTATCGTCTCGCCTGGCCTGACGCTTTTGGGCGACGCCACTATCCTCACGCCAGAGGAGACCTTCACCTCGACGGGACTAGTTGCCGCAAGCATGGAATAGCTGTCGTCCTCGAAGATCCGGAACTCGTAGCTTCCAGCCGACGAGGGCATGGCGAAGGTCAGGGTCCCGTTATTCGTCCCCTCCAGGCGCTTTTGGGATATGGGGCTCTCGTTCCCGGCCCCGACCCTGTAAAGCCCGACCCAGTCCCCGTCGAAGCCGGGGGCACCGCTGTAGTTCACATCGACCCTGTCGCAGGTGCTGGCAGAGGCGACGGCGACGGTGAGGACAGGAGTCGCCACAGCAAAGGAGAGAGAGACGATCTCATCTCCCTCATCTCCCGAGCCGTCGTGCATCCAAAAGGCGTAAGATCCCTCTTCGGAGGGCGCGGTGAAGACGACGGTGCCGCTCGAACCCTCCAGGGGCAAGCTGGATATGGCGGTTCCCGCTTCGCCCGTCCCCTGGTCCGAACCCGAGCCAGACCCTGAGCCAGGGCCAGCGGCGATGAGATCCGCCCTCCCGGTGAAGTTCTCGGCGGCTTTGAAGCCCAGAGGGATCTCTCCGCCGGGAGAGAAGACCGACCGATAGAGGATCAGCTCGAAATCGTCGGAGACGGACCTGTACCGCCGGATGGCGTCCTCCGAGGCGACGGGATACTTATCGATGCTGGACCCGCCCGGTATCTCGCGGGACGAGTCGCAGACTCCGTCCCTGTTTCTATCCCTGCACCCCTCCTCTATCGCGTCGAAGTCGTCGTAGTGGTTTCCTCTCTTCCCGTCGTACCAGAGGTTGTCGCCGTCATCGTAGGCGTTCTGGCCGTTCTCCAGAAGCTCGTTTCCGTAGATCAGGTTGTCCTTGTAGGCTCCTGCAAAACCTATCTCGCTGACCTTGAGGGTCGAGGTCGAGGTCTCGGTTTTGGGCTGGTACTTTATCGAGACGCCTCCGGTATCAGATTCCGTTATGCTCTCGGAGAGGTTGTTTCTGGCCATGTGGATCCCCTCGCCGTTCTCGGTGATCCGGTTGTAGCTGATCTCGTTCCCGTAGGAGGTCTCCAGATAAACTCCGACCTCGTTTCTCTCGACCTCGTTTCTGCTGATCACGCAGCTCTGGACGTCCTGGAGGAGGATGCCGATGTTGTTTTCGACAACGAGGTTATCTCTGACGGTGCAGTTTTCAGCAAGGACCCTGATCCCGGCATCTCTCTCACCGGGACCGGAGCCCGAAACCTCGAAGCCCACAACGGCCGTCCCATCCGACCGGAGCGTCACGCCGCTCCCGGTGCCGCCAGCGTCGATCAGGGACCTTCCGGTCCCCTTCAGGATGATCCCCCTCTCCAAGACCAGGTTTTCTCTGTAAACTCCCGCCTCCACCAGCACCAAGTCTCCATCGTTCGCTTCGTTGATGGCGGCCTGGATGCTCTCTCCGGGCACAACGGTCAGGGTGGCCCCCATGGCCGACCCCATCATAAAGAGCGAGAAGGAGATTATAACGGCGATCAGCAGAGGACGGGGGCGGCTAAGATGGCGTCTCTCGCCCTCACCATCTCCCCTGCCCACTGGGACGGACCTCGAGCTTCTGCACATGAACCTCGCCAGGGGACTTGGGGTTATAAAACGTTTTGACGCGATCAGGCCGATCGTCGATCTGACATGCTCCGACCCACGACCTAAAGGGGCTTTTCCTCCTGCCCGGTGGGAAAAAGAAGGGGCAGGGAAACTAAATTATTTTTGTTAACATGCTTGCTGATACGGCAAAGATGAAGAGGAAGAACAAAATCATCCCCAGCGTCCTCTCACTGATGAAGAGGGTTTTGACAACAGATCCACGCCATCCCGGTGGCTTTCGATATTTTGGTGGGTCGACGAAGAGCTTTGTGCCAGAGAGAAAAATTTTTACGCTAAATATATAAGGATCCGCAACTTTGGCGATCCCTTTTCGATCGGCAAATTTGGCGACCCTGTTCCTCAAACCAGATCCGCGTTTAGTCGAATCTGCCTCGAATATCGATCCTCTTATTCCAGTGCGGCTCCAGATGACTCCAAATATCGCCATTAAAGCCACAGACCAGTACAGCGAATATTCCGGCTTTGTGCCATAGCCGTAAGATACATGAAGCACTGTATTGATGCAGCCGCCAGTAAAACTTTCACACGTCCTGTGTTTCATGTATTCATAGTAGCATTTATTGGGTAGTGCACCAGCAGTGAGTTGATGTTATTATACTATTACGTCCTATCTC
>CAZNGI010000176.1:0-4114 GCA_964572505.1 uncultured Methanotrichaceae archaeon
ACCTGGACAAAAGATCGAAGATAGAAATTCCAATGCCCGATTTGAAACAAAAATGATCACTTATTGGGCACTGAACATCTCTAAATACTCTGGAAACCTTTATATATTGACAAAAAGACATATAGAAAGAGTCTTTGTTCTGGGGGTGAGGTTAAAAATGGTCGACGAAGCGTACAAAAAGGCGTTTAGAACAGCTATGCAGGCGCGCATGAAGAAGCTGTTCATGACGCACCTCGTGATCTACCTGGTGGTCAACATCGTGTGGCTGGCGATCAACTACATGATGGTAATACCCGAAATAAGTGCCGCCGGGGCGACTCTGCCCATCTGGCAGCCCTGGTATTCGCCCATCGGCTGGGGTATATGCATAGTCATTCATTACGTGACTTATGTCAGCGGCGGAGAGAAGCTGATCATGGAGGTAGAGGCGGAGGCGGAGCGTTAGCTTCTCCGCATTCTCGTCTCTGGTTGTATTGTACAATGTGGAGGAAGATGCGTCTCGTTGCTGGTGGACGAGCGCTCGTCTTCGTCCACGTTCTTTTTTCAGCACGTTAAGGTAAAGGGATTCGACAGGTTAATTCTTATCGCTGATAAAATTTAATAAGATGAAAGTGGAACTTAAAAGAGGAGGCAAAAAATCATGGAGTTGGAAGCAAGACAGGGGATCCCCCTCCTGGGGGAGAAGGTTCCGGAGATGGAGGTTCAGACCACCCACGGCAGGATGAAGATCCCAACCGATTTCTCGGGAAAGTGGTTCGTCCTCTTCAGCCATCCCGGAGACTTCACTCCGGTGTGCACCACGGAGTTCATAGCCTTCGAGAAGATGAGGAAAGAGTTCGATAAGCTGAACTGCGCCCTCGTCGGATTGTCCGTCGACCAGGTTCATTCCCACATTAAGTGGACAGAGTGGATCAAAGATAATATGAATGTAGAGATCACTTTTCCGATCATCGCGGACAACGGCGCCGTCGCCGCAAAGCTTGGGATGGTCCATCCCGGAAAGGGGACGAACACCGTCAGGGCGGTCTTCGTGGTGGATCCAAACGGCGTCATGAGGCTGATGCTCTACTACCCCCAGGAGATTGGGCGGAATATGGGTGAGATTCTCCGAGTGGTCAAGGCTCTTCAGATCTCAGACGAAAAGAAGGTGGCAATGCCCGCCAACTGGCCGAATAACGACCTCCTCGGCGACGAGGTCATAATACCCCCGCCATCCGACGAGAAGACCGCAAAGGAGAGGCTTTCGAAGTACGAGTGCTTCGACTGGTGGTTCTGCCACAAGAAGCTGGACTGAAGCCTCCAGGGCTTCAACCTTTATTTTTTATGACCTCCCAGGGACTCGGAATTCCGATCAGTTTTCATCCGAGACAATCCGACATGAGGAGCTGAGTTATGACCGACGATCTCGACGTTGGAGTTGAAACCCGCCGTCTCAAAAAGCTGATGACCACATTCCTTTGGGCTCTATACCTTCCGATTTTCGTGATCGCCGCCGCCCCCGCAGGTGCCGCTGCCGCCGAGGCTTCTCGGGAGCTTCCCGCCGAAATCGTGAGGCTGTGGCCTTATCACGCATCCCTTGTGATTTTGGGATTTGGGTTCCTGGTATGGGGAATGACCGTCGCCCGGAGAAAGGAGAAGGGGTGGCTGAAAAAGCACAGGCTCCTCGGAATATCGGGAGCAGCTTTCGCCATCGCCGGGATGACGATGGCCGCCTACATGATCTCTGCAGCCTCCCAGGAGCACTTCAAAGTGCCTCACGCCTACCTCGGCTCGTTCGTGATCCTTCTGCTCATCCTCACGCCGACCTTGGGGCTTCTCCAGCTCAGAGCGGCGAAGGAGAAGAGGGCCCGGATCAGAAGGGTCCACAGGCTCTTCGGCAGAACCGCCCTTTTGCTGATGGCTCTGAACATGTTATTCGGGATGCTGATCGTAAGCTCGGCCTGATAAACAAAAAGAGTGCGTGGAGTTATCACTCCACCTTTATCTCTTCTTTTGCAGACCAGAGACCGTGGACGTTGCAGTACTCCATGGCCAGGATCGACCCGGACTTGGAGAGCTTAACCAAAAGCCTTGCCTCGGGCTCCGAATAGATTGGGGTGAAGTCTATTCTTGCCAGCATTATGGGGTTGAAGGGCCTTCCATCCTCCCGGAAGTAGACCTCGATCCACCTGATGGAATGCTCCACCTTGTTGGGGTGGTTTTGGACCGAGACCTTGACCTCGAAGGTCTCGTCGGCCTTGACGGCCTTCGGGGCCTCGATCCTGGGGGTGTGGCTCTCTCTTTTTCCCAGAGCCTCGCCAGCGGCCATGTCGAAGGTATTTATCATCTCGCCCAGATTTTTCTTCTCTTCGGCCATTTAGATCACCAAATATCATAAAGGGCTTCAACATTAAAATGTTTTTGGTGAAAGAATTTAGAAAAAACGATTGCGATCCAGCGGCTCGGTTCCAGAAACCTTCGGCCTCGCAGGGTCAGGAGTTGAGCCTCCAGATCGCAAAGTTCAGAATTGCGGCGAAGCTCACCCAGATTATGTAGGGCAGAAGAAGCGTTCCTGCAGTCCTCGAAATCCCTCTGAACTTCTGGATGTTCAGGGCGATCAGAGCCCAGAGGACGGCAATAACAAATAATCCTGCCAGAGGGGAGCGGAGGCCGAAGAAGGCCGCCGACCAAGAGACGTTTGCGGCGAGTTGGAGAACGAATACCGCCAATGCGGCTTTGATCCTGGGATCTCTCAGGCCCTCCCGCCAGACCAGATAGGCCGAGATCCCCATCAGTGTGAAGATGGCTGTCCAGACCGGGGCGAAGACCCAGTTGGGCGGGGCGAAGAAGGGCTTCGCCAGGGCGGCGTACCAGGTCGGTATGTTAGGTGTGGTGAAGACCGACCCGATGAAGGCCGCCAGATAACAGGCGCCAAGGGATGCTGCCAGCTTGAGGAAGTCAATTCGTCTCATTTTATCACATCCATACAAATCAGCTTTGTCACTGAGCTGAACCTGCCGATACGATCCTCGACATATCAGGCGGCGGCCCCGTTGCGATCAGGGACTCCTCTGCCCTCTTTTCAGCTTGAGGCGACATATCGAGGACTACCTCGTAATCGCCATGGATAACGCCGTCCTCCATGGACAAAACGCCCTCGCCGCCCCAGACGCGGTCCCGCCGTTCCGTCTTGATCACAAGGTTGCCGACGACCTCTTCACCACCGCCGGCGTTGGTCTTCAGCACCTTCGCCTCCAGGTCTGAGACGTTCTCCCCGCCGATTATCTCGATCTTGCCTAGCAGGTAAGGCCTCTCGAAGAGGAGCATGTGACCCCTGTAGTCGGATGCGGCTTCAGCGCTCGCCCTTCCGGCCCTAGACGCATCGATCCTATCCAGATCGTCAAAGAGCTTTTTGGCGTGAGATGGCCGGATCACCTTCGACCTCTCCACCATCAAGGTGAGGGGAAGGGCAGCTGTGGAGTTCGAGGCGATGCCGTTTCCGGCCAGGATTAGGCCAAGATCTTGGAGGGCTGGGCCCACCGGCACCTTGGGCGGATACTCGGCTCCCTCCGCTCCACCCAAGAGGGCGAAGACCTGATCGCCGGGAGAGATGGCTGCGGAAAAACCGACAAGTAACGCCGCCAAAGCCAATAAGGCCACAAGAGATCTACCAAATTTCATCCTGCCGTCCACCCAAGATCCGCTTTCAAAGAGCTTCGTCCCTGAATTACCCGCTGCAATAGTCTCCAGATTGCGCAAGCTTCGGCCGCATCTGAGACGAGCTGGATAGGCCTATCTTTTCAGATATTTTTCCAACCACATCCTATAAACAACCTTTGCATCCGGTACGAGGCCTCCTACGATTATTTTAAATTGAATACCCCGCAGCTTGCTGCGGTTGGGATGGTCAAATAATCAACTCAACAGTTTGAATCGGGCCACGGATAATCTAAGTGGCGGGTATCGGGAAGCATATGATTGGCTTAATAATGATGCTATTTGCGGTCTATCGGCTTAACAGGGCGGCGGCGCGAATCATGCCCCGCTGCTTGCAGCGGGGTGCGCCGCCGCCAGTTTGACCATAGTTATGAAAATTTTATTGATATCTAGCCTATTTGAAAGAGATGTTTCAAAT
>CAZNGI010000177.1:0-4110 GCA_964572505.1 uncultured Methanotrichaceae archaeon
GATTTTATTACAAATTTGAATTTCCCGACCCCAAACCCGAATTTTCCAGATGGGTTTGTGTATTTCGGGGGGTCAACGAATAGTTTCGTACCAGATAGGAAAACCGCCGCACTAAAACTTAAGCATTCAACTAATCTTATGACCTCACTCCAACACCCAGTTCTGATAATTGTATTTTTATCTACATCGCGATTCGATGTGCTCAGATCGATGCCCCTCCAAAATAATCCAAAAACCACAATAAACGCTGCAGACCAAATTAAAGCGTTTACTGGCCTCACCCCGTAACCGTAAAACTTTTCGAGTAAAAAATCTCCGAATTTGGCAAAAAATCCCATTTCAGAATGGCTACGATATTCCTTTCTATATTGATAGTAACAGTCGTCTGCATCTTTGAACCACCCCAGATTTTTATAATTCTCTATTAACAACAGATAAACTTCATCGTTATAAGCCAATTTATTATCGCTGATATCCTTCCACCTAATGTGAAATTTACCAAATTGTGTTCGTGTTAAAAAGAATGTATTTGTACCATTGAAACTGGCACCTTCAAACAAAGCGTAGCCACTGAACTCAGATTCGTCAAATTTAGCAATTTCACGGAAATTAACCTCTCTAAATGTGGCTGAATTCCCACGAAACTGTGCGTTACTGAAGTCAGCAGTTTCGATGAATTCAGTGCCGCTGAAGTCGACATCGCTGTTGAACTGAGCGCCACTGAAAGAGGCATAGCCGCTGAAATTAGCCCTGAAGTAAGTTTCATCGTTGAACTGAGTCTCTGCGAAATTTGCAAAGCTGTTAAACTGAGGCCCAACTCGACCTTTGGATAACTGACCAAAATAGGTGATTGTGTTGAACTTCGCTCTGCTGAAAGAGGCATCGCCGGTGAAATTAGCATCTAGAAACCAAGCAGACCTACCGTTGAATTGAGCTTCGTCGAAGTTAGCAACGCTGCTGAACTGAGCCCAGATGAAATCAACATCGCCGCTGAACTGAGCACCATTGAACCAAGCATCTCTGCTGAACTGAGCACCATTGAACCAAGCATCTCTACTGAATCGGGCCTTGTTGAAATCAGAAGTGCTATTGAACCGAGCTCGTTCAAAGTTGGCGTCGGCGCTGAAGTTGGTAGCCTCAAAACTTACCGATTCTTGAAAGGCTGAATTCCAGAAGTCGACATTTCCTCGCATCTCAGAGTTGTTGATGGTTATTGGAGAACTGACCAAGGACGCGTTTCTTTTCACTTCGATGATCTGCCTTTTCATAACAACTATGTCGTATTCAGGGGACACAAATTCAGGGGACACAAATTCAACTTCACGGTAAATTACGGTTACATTCGGCAAGTCCAACCCGCTCAAATCCAGATCCCCCTCGACGATCACGCCGTCGTAATCGACCGGCTCACCCCGCTCTATCGTGGCCAGGATCTCGCTCGCCTGGACGACCCTGCGAGAATCGGGCGCGCCCTGGGCTAAGCCCGCGAGAAGAAGCGCCGCCAGCACCAGGGCCAGGATCGAAACCGGTCTCGTCGAATCTCCCTCCTGCCAGGTATTTTTGAACTGATCTGCAAAAAAGGTTTGGTTGTCCATCGTTTCCGTCGGCGATGAAGGCCCGATGAGCCGATCGCCCCAGCCGGGGCAAAAAGTACTTCCTCTCGAAAAAACCAGTCGTCAGGCAGCCCCATGATGAAATCAAGCCAAATCCCGGATGCAGCTCCTGAGCCAGAGTTTCGCCTCGCCTCCGACTTCGAGCCGAAAGGCTCCCAGCCCGAGGCGATCAAAAAGCTCGTTTCGGGCCTATCGGCTGGGCAGAGGTTCCAGACCCTCCTCGGAGTCACTGGCTCGGGCAAGACCTATTCGGTCGCAAAGGTCATCGACGCCGTCAAAAAGCCGACTCTGGTCATCGCCCACAACAAGACCCTGGCAGCCCAGCTCTATAACGAGTTCCAAGAGTTCTTCCCCGATAACAGGGTCGAGTATTTCGTCTCCTACTACGACTACTACCAGCCCGAGTCCTACATCCCGGCCCGGGACCAGTACATCGAAAAGGACTCCTCTATCAACCCCAAGATCGAGCAGATGCGGCTGGCGGCGACGGCGTCTCTCATGTCAAGAAGGGACGTGATCGTCGTCGCCTCGGTCTCCTGCATCTACGGCCTCGGTAACCCCGAGAACTTTTTGAAGATGGGCTTTGAGCTTAAGGTCGGCGACAGGATATCTCGTCGGGAGATCCTCGAAAGGCTCGTTTCTATCCAGTACGAGCGTAACGACATGGAGCTTGCGCCGGGCCGCTTCCGGGTGAAGGGGGAGACGATCGACCTCGTCCCCGGCTACTTCAACAACATCGTCAGAATCGAGCTCTTTGGGGACGAGGTGGACCGGATCACCGAGATCGACCGACAGACCGGCGAACGGCGAGAGGAGATGAAGTACTTTTACGTCTACCCCGCCCGCCACTACGTCATCCCCGAAGAGGAGAAGAAAAGCGCCATCGACTCGATCCTCGAAGAGCTGGAGGAGAGGCTTCCAGACCTCGACATGCTTGAAGCCCACCGATTGCGGCAGAGGACACTATACGACATCGAGATGATCAGAGAGACCGGAAGCTGCAAAGGGATCGAGAACTACTCCCGCCACTTCGACGGCCGAAAACCCGGCGATCCGCCCTACTGCCTCCTGGACTACTTCCCCAAGGACTTCCTTTTGGTGATCGACGAGAGCCACCAGACGATCCCCCAGCTTCGGGCGATGTACAAGGGAGATCGATCCCGGAAAAAGAGCCTCGTGGACTACGGATTCCGGCTTCCCAGCGCCTACGACAACCGGCCGTTCCGGTTCGAAGAGTTCGAGCGGTTCATGAGACAGGCGATCTTCGTCTCGGCGACCCCCGGTCCCTACGAGCTGGAGCGTTCGGCCCAGATCGTCGAGCAGATCATAAGGCCGACGGGCCTTCTGGACCCCGAGGTTGAGGTGAGGCCCGTGGAGGGCCAGGTCAGGGACGTCATGGAGGAGATCGGAAAGATCGTCGAGCAGGGCGACCGGGCTCTTGTGACGACCCTCACAAAGAAGCTGGCCGAGGAGCTGACCGACTACCTGGCCCAAAACGGGATTCGAGCCCGCTACCTCCACTCCGAGATCCAGACGATCGAGAGGACCGAGATCATCCGGGAGCTTCGCCTCGGAAAGTTCGACGTCCTCGTCGGGATCAACCTCCTCCGGGAGGGGCTCGACATCCCCGAGGTCGGCTTCATCGGGATCCTGGACGCAGACAAGGAGGGATTTCTCCGGGACGAAAAGAGCCTGATCCAGACGATCGGCAGGGCTTCGAGGAACGCAAACTCGCGGGTAGTCCTCTACGCCGACAGGATGACCGACTCGGTCAGGGGCGCGGTCAAAAAGACCGAGGAGAGGCGAGCCCTCCAGATGAAATATAACCAGGAGCACGGCATCGTCCCCAAAACCATCAACAAGCCGATCAGAGAGAAGGTCGTCGAGATCACCGATACGAGGCACATCCCCAAGTCTGACATCCCGAACGTCGTGATCGAGCTGGATGACGAGATGAGGGCGGCCGCCGATGTCCTCGACTTTGAGCGGGCTATCATGCTCAGGGACACGATCAAAAAGCTCGAAAAAGAGATGACGGATCTGGAAAAAGAGATGAAATTGGCGTGAAGGAGAGATCGCCGTCGTCGACCTTCCCCAATTACCCCTCTACTTCAGCTCGTACAGGATCTTCATCGCCTTGGTGAAGGGAGGCATCCCCGACGTCAAGAGGACCACCCTCAGGACGTCGACGATCTCTTCCTTTGTGACGCCGAACTCCTTCATGGCGCTCATCATCTGCTTCTTCGCCGCCCTCTCATCGGAGGCGGCAGCGGCGATCCCCAGGGCGATCAGCTTCTGGGTCCTGTAGTCTATGACCTTTCCCGTGTACGCCGCCTCGTTCAGGCCGGTTATGGCCTCGTAAAGGTCGGGGTAATCTTTTTTGACGTGTACCATCCCTTCGCCGAAGAATACCTCTTCTTTCATTTTTAGTCCTCCTGCATTTACTTGATTCTCTTATATTTTATATCTTTCTCCACTGATTTTCAAAATAATCTCA
>CAZNGI010000178.1:0-4107 GCA_964572505.1 uncultured Methanotrichaceae archaeon
ATCGACCCCTACAGCCAGATGCTGGCATCGATCATGGCCAAGAAGGGCGCCGTCGGCGCAGACTCGGTGGTGATGGACATGCCCGTGGGCCCCGGAACGAAACTGCCGACGGCCGCCGACGGAAGATCCATGGCCAAAGACCTCATCGACCTTGGGGACCGGCTCGGGATCAGGGTCGAGTGCGCCATGACCTTCGGCGGATCGCCCGTGGGAAGGACCGTGGGCCCGGCTCTGGAGGTGAAAGAGGCCCTCACCATGCTGGAGAGCGGCCAGGGGCCGAACAGCCTCCGGGAGAAGAGCCTCTCCCTCGCCGGGATTCTCCTGGAGATCGGGTGCACCGCCGGGATGGGATGCGTCTCCGCCCGGGGCGAGGGGAGGGCCATGGCCGAGAAAATCCTCAGCAGCGGCAAGGCTCACGAGAAGATGATGGAGATCATCGAGGCGCAAGGGGGCGACCCGAGCGTCAAGAGCAGCGACATCGAGATCGGCGAGTACCACCAGGACATCCTCTCCCCGACGAACGGCTACGTCATCTCCTTCGACAACAAGAGGATCATCGAGATCGCGAGGAGCGCCGGAGCTCCCGCCGACAAGAAGGCCGGGGTCCGGATCCACAGGAAGATGGGCGAGGTCGTAAAGAAGGGGGAGCCGCTCTTCACGATATACTCCAGCAAGGACTGGGAGGTCCAGAGGGCCGCCAACGACGCCCTCAGGGAGATGCCGATCTTCGTCGAGGGGATGCTTCTCGAGAGGTATCCGAGGTACTCTCAGATCTAGAGGCTAGGGTAGGAACGTTTTATAAGATCGGTCGGAAACCTAGAGGCCATGTTGGTTGCCGTCATCTATCACGAGGATTTCGGGTTGAAGGGGCACAGCGTCCTCAAGACCCGGATCAAGCCCTCTTTTGAAGCCCTGGCGAGGTCAGGCCTTTTGGAAGGCGACGAGGTCCAGGTCTTCGAGCCCGCGCCCGCACCCCTGGAGCTGGTCGAGAAGGCCCACACGAGAGAGCACATGGAGAGCATGAGGACCGAGTCTTACAACCGGATGTACTACGACGTCGCCCTCCTCTCGGCGGGAAGCGTCCTCAAGGCCGCGGAGATGGTGGCGAAGGGCGAAGCCGAGAACGCCTTCGCCTATACCGGGACCGCAGGTCATCACGCAAGCCCCGGAAGCTGCTGGGGATTTTGCTACTTCAACGACGTGGCGATATCGATCCTGAGGCTCAGAGAGATGGGCCTTGAGAGGTTTTTGATCGTGGACGTCGACCCCCACTTCGGTGACGGCACGAGAAACTTCTTCGGAGACGATCCACGCGTCTACCACATAAACTTCAACCACCAGCAGAGCTCCAACTTCGACAGGAATAAGAACAACTACGACGTCGGGATCGGGTTTGACGCCGAGGACGGCCAGTTTTTGAGCGAGCTCGATAACGCCATGG
The DNA here is from genome assembly GCA_964572505.1 of uncultured Methanotrichaceae archaeon. Lineage (GTDB taxonomy): Archaea > Halobacteriota > Methanosarcinia > Methanotrichales > Methanotrichaceae > Methanocrinis. The sequence goes on from CAZNGI010000178.1 coordinate 1,442, forward strand.
GGATGGCCAAAGACTTCGATTTTCAGATATGCTTTGTCGTATTCGGCCACGACTCCCACGCCGACGACTACGGCGGCTTCGAGCTTTCCGTCGTCGCCTACCCCAAGATGGCGAGGATCATCAAGGCGGCTGCGGGCGACAAGGGCGTGGTTTTCGTCCTCAGCGGAGGGTCGGTCCCTGAGGTGGCTTCGAAGGCCATTCCCGAGGTGATATCGGTCCTGGCAGGGAGGTGATGGCTAGTGAAGATGGCCTCCAACTGCTACAGTTGCATCCTCGACCGGGCCAAGTTCGAGTGCGACATGCTCTTTTCCGAGGACGATTCGAAGAGAGAGGCGATGGAGGAGCTCCTCGACTTCATGGCCCTCCACAAAGGCATGGTTCCCTCAGTGGTGGGGACCGAACGGGAGCGGATCATGAAGAGGAGGAGCAAAAACTCCGACCCCTATCGTGAGATGAAAGCCGAGAGCAACCGGGTGGCAACGGATCTGCTCCCCCTGACGAGACGGTTTTACGAGGAGGCCGAGGACAAGCTCGAGGCCCTGATCAGGATCGCCGCCGCCGCAAACTCCATGGAGTGGGGCGTGAAGGGTCACGATTTTGACGTCGATTCTTTCGAGGACGTCTTCCTCGACACCCTGAAGGAGAACTTCGACGGCGACCTTGAGGAGGCCCGCCGCCGCATAAACCGGTTCGAGAATATCCTCTACCTCACCGACAACGCCGGGGAGATCGTCTTCGACCTCTTCGTCATCGAGAAGCTGGAGGAGATGGGAAAGTTCGTCGTCATCGGCCCCAAGACCGCCCCCATCCTAAACGACGTCACCGCCGATGAGCTGAAATCGATGACTTCCCTGCCTATCGAGCCCACAGGCCCGGTCATCGGCCTGTCCCTGGAGAATGCGAGGCCCGAACTTCTGGACCTCCTCATGAACGAAAGCTGGCTCGTCATCGCCAAGGGGATGGGCAACTTCGAGACGATGACCGAGTTCGACGATCGGTTAAAAGGACGGCTCATCTACGTCATGAGGGCAAAGTGCGAGCCGGTCTCCATGAAGGTGGGGGTTTCTCAGGGCACTCTGGTGGTGAGGGCCATCTAAGCCTCTTGGCGAAGGTCGTTTAATCGGGTATAAAAAAGATCATCCGTATCCTGCTTGAAAGTCGTCCACGCGCCGATGGGGCCGTCCCGTCGTTTCATCCTCTTTTGGCTCTTCCTGCAGGATCCAGTTGAGCCCATCCAAAGAGATCTCCAGGTCGAGAAGGTCGCTGGCGGCCTTGATAAGGCACTCAGCGGCCGCGATGTCAACGGAAGTCTTTCCGTCTGTCTTTCCCATGAGGCAGACGCCTCGCATCCCGTATAAGGGGCAAAGGCCGACGAGGATTCCGTTGAGACCGCCCACGACCCCGTTTCGGAGTAGAGCGACGCCGCCGTCCTCCAGAGCCTGGGCGATATCCGGATCTGTGGCGACGCCATAGATCGTCTCTTCGGAGCTGCCGACGTAGGCGGCGAGGGTGATCACGTCCGTCACCTCGAAGGACTTCAGAGCCTTCAGGATCTCCCCTGCCAGGTTGTACATATGAGGCGGCTTCAGGGGCTGGGCATCCCCGGAGAGGATCAGGAGGTTGTCCCGGCCTTCGGGAGCCTTCAGCTCCACCTGGAGGGCCCGTGCTATGCCGTCCTCTACTGGGACCTGGGGCGGAAACCCGGTGGATACCATCAGCTGAAAGGTGTGGCACTCCAGGGCCGTGCCTATGTAATCTGCGGCCACCTTCCCGACGCTTCCGATGCCGGGCATGCCTCCGAGGCAGACGCACGGGCCGAAAATTTTCTGGGACATCTGGGACATAATGGGAAAGGGGGCCGGGCTTTTTTTCAGTGCCCGACCGCTCTTATCATCCAGTTCACCGAGACAGGGTCTTCAGATTCCTCGGTCATGGCCTTTGCCGACAAAAGCTCGCCAGTAATCCTGTTATACGTATAAGATCTGTCACCGGTTTCTGTTGCATTAAACGCCACAAGAACCGCACCTCGACTATAGAAACACACGTAAAATTCGTCATTGACGACTAGAGGTGGCAACTCGAACGTCTCAAGCGCAGGAGATGTGTCGGAGAAGTGTGGGATCTGTGAGTCGGCGAACTGGTAGATAAGTTTCAGGTCTTCATCTCGAATCTCCAGTGCTATAACCCGCTCTTCAGGCAACGTCTCGTTGTCAAAGCCGTCCCATCCGGCGACCTGGACTTTGGTCAGGGTCCAAGGCGTTCTCGGCGGAGTGAACCTCACGGTTTCTGCAAAGATCCCAAATGGAGAGCTGGTTAAAAGATCGGTCCAATACCCGCTGTCGTACTCCAGAACTTCTTCTGCGGCCGTACCATCTTCGGCCAGAGACGAACCGGCGATGCCGAGGGCAGCATAGCAACAGAGAGCTGCCAAAAGTAAGATCGTCTTCTTCAAAGGATCACCATGCTCAATTAGATTGTTGAATATATAGATGATGCCGCAAATAGAACTGCATTCACATTTTAGTAAAAATATAAAAAATTTGAGGACGGTGGTGACGGTGAGGTGCGCGGTGCAAAGGGGCGCCGAAGTCGAATCGGCCTGTCGGCGGCCCCTCACTTTCAGTTACAGCGGTACGGCGCCGGTGTGGCAGAGGTTCTGCCTGATC
>CAZNGI010000179.1:0-4105 GCA_964572505.1 uncultured Methanotrichaceae archaeon
AGGGCGGCGGCGCACCCCGCAGCTTGCTGCGGGGTGCGCCGCCGCCAGTTTGACTCGAAACATTTATGGCCCTAGTACCTCAATCAAAAAATCTTATCACCTATAGATTCTGCTCACGATATAAATAATCGATATTCCGAGTGTCAAATCAACAAGCTAATATGGCGGTCTTCCTCAAGGATAATCCCATGAGCCCTTCGAGCAGGATAGGCAGAGCGGAGCTCTTGGACCTATCGTTATCGCTGGCCGTCCTCGCTTTTGCCTTTTCCATCATCATCGGCGAAAGCGGCGTGCCCGGAGCCAACATTTTCTTCATATCGGCCATGGGCGTAGGGTCGGGCTTCCTTTTGCACGAGATGGCGCACAAATTCGTTGCCCAGCGGTACGGCTACTGGGCCGAGTACAGGGCGAACCGGATGGGCCTCGTCTTCATCATCGCCATGGCCTTTATGGGGTTTATATTCGCAGTGCCCGGGGCGGTCATGATCCGAAAAGATCCCTACGATCCGATCCGGTTTGCTCGCCCCATCGGCGACGCCATTCCTCTCGGCCGAACTGATACGACTGCGGGGCGCGAGGAGCTTTGGATAGCTCTGGCCGGCCCCATGACAAACATAGTGCTGACGCTGCTTTTCTTTTCGCTTATCAAGAGCGGGATCGTCGCGAGCGGGTTATTGATGGGCGTTGCTTACTTCGGCTTCCTCATCAACCTGATCTTGGCGGGTTTCAACATGATACCCGTGGACCCCCTCGACGGCGGCAAGATCTTCAGGGGCAGCCGCTTGGTCTGGGCGATCGTAGGAATTCCGACGATACTGGCGGCTCTGCCGGTCTTCTTCGGCGTGAGGATAATATGAGGAATTTCACGGGTTAAGCCATACCGCTAAGAATCGCCTTCCCTTTTAATATCGGGATTCTCCCTCATCGAGAGGGATATCCTCTTTCGGTCCAGGTCCACCTCCTGGACGGTGACCTCGACCTTCTGATGGACCCTCACAACCTCTGCCGGGTCCCTTACGAAGCGGTCCGCAAGCTGGCTGATGTGGACCAGCCCGTCCTGGTGGACTCCGACATCGATGAAGGCGCCAAAGGCGGTGACGTTTGTCACGACCCCCGATAGCTTCATCCCTGGCCGAAGGTCCTCCATCTTCGCAACGCCTGGGGTGAATTCGAAGACCTCAAACTCCCGGCGCGGGTCTCTGCCCGGCTTTGAAAGCTCTGCGAGGATGTCTTTTAGGGTGGGAAGGCCCGCCTTTTCTGAAATGTACTTCTTTGGGTCGATCCTCTTTTGGAGGGCGGAGTCTTTCATCAGCTCCTCGACGGACGCGCCAAGGTCCCGGGCCATCGCCTCCACGATCCCGTAGCTTTCGGGATGGACCGCGGAGCCGTCCAGGGGGTTTTCCCCGCCTCCTATCCGGAGAAAGCCCGCAGCCTGCTCGAAGGCCTTCGGACCTAGGCCGGAAACCATTTTCAGCTCCACTCTGGACCTGAATGGTCCGTGCTCGTCTCTGTGCTTGACTATCGATCCCGCCAGTTTCGGCCCCAGCCCCGAGACGCGCGAGAGAAGCTCAATGCTTGCGGTGTTCAGGTCCACCCCAACCATGTTGACGCATATCTCGACGACGTCCTCAAGCTTTCTTTTCAGGGCCGTCTGGTTCACGTCGTGCTGGTACTGGCCCACGCCTATCGACTTTGGATCGATCTTGACCAATTCCGCCAGAGGGTCCATGAGGCGTCTGCCGATGGATACGGTGCTTCTGACGGTCACGTCCTCCTTTGGAAACTCGTCTCTCGCGCATTTTGATGCCGAGTAGATGGAGGCTCCCGCCTCGTTCACCATCACTGTCGGAATGTCACCGGGCAGCTTCAGATTCTTTAGAAACTCCTCGGTCTCCCTCCCGGCGGTCCCGTTTCCGACGGCGATGAACTCCACCCCGAACCTTTTGCACAGCTCCAGGACCTTCTCGGCCGATTGCCGAACCTCTTTTTGAGGGGGGTGAGGATATATGACGTCTTTTGCGGCCAAAGATCCCTGCCGGTCGAGGACGGCCAGCTTGCAGCCGGTCCTGAACCCGGGATCTATCGCGAGGACGATCTTCTCCCCCAGAGGCGGCTCCAAGAGGAGCTGGCGCAGGTTTCCTGCGAAGACCTCGATCGCCTTCTCTTCGGCCCGCTCCCTGATGGATGAGAGGCTCTCCCTCTCCATCGACGGCCCTAAGAGCCTCTTGTAGCCGTCCTGACATGCCAGCCTTACCTCCTGGGAGGCGGGACCCATTCCCCTGACGAAGAGCGACTCGAGAACGAGAGATGCCCTCTCCAGAGGCAGCTCGACGTGCAGGATCAGAAAACCCTCTTTTTTGCCCCTCATCATCGCCATGACCCTGTGAGACGGGGCTTTGGAGAGGGGCTCAGACCAGTCGGCGTAATCTCGGTACTTGGAGCCCTCCCCTTCCAAGACGTCGGACGACTTCGACCGCAGGGTCCCCCTGGCCAAAAAGAGGTCGCGCATCCTCGATCTCGCCGCCGGGTCTTCGCTGATCTTCTCTGCGATTATGTCGCGGGCGCCTGCGAGCGCCTCCTCGATAGATCCAACTCCCTTCTCCGGATCGACGAAACGAGCCGCCTCGGCTCTCGGGTCGATCTCTCCCTGATCGAATATCCTCTCCGCCAGGGGTTCGAGCCCCTGCTCTCTTGCGACGGTGGCTCGGGTCCTGCGTTTTGGCTTGTAGGGGAGATAGAGGTCCTCCAAGAGGGCGATAGTTTCCGCTGCCATTATCTTCTTTTCAAGGTCGGGGGTGAGCTCTCCTCTCTCCCTCAGAGATTTCAAGATCGAGTTGCGCCTTTTGTCCAGCTCCCTCTGCCTTTCGAGAAGATCCCGGATGGCGGCGATCGCGACCTCGTCCAGGCTTTCTGTCGCCTCTTTTCTGTACCTGGCGATGAAGGGGATGGTCTTGCCTTCGTCCAGGAGCTTTGCTGTGGCCCTGACCTGACCGACCTTTAAGCCGATCTCTCTGGAGATCCTGGAAATGTGCAGTTCGTTCATGGTCGACGCTCGAAATGCCTGAACAGAATTCTGCCTAGGATTACAATCTTTAAAATATGTTATACTCTCCGCTTGTTGGTGCGCCCCTTCTTGACCTCGAAGACGTAGGTCTTGTCCTCTTCGACCTCGTGCCAGAGGTTCCTGTAGTAATCCTCCTTCCACTCTGCGAAACCGTCGTCGAATCCCGGATCACTTTCGTCGATGTGTATGAAGTAGCCCCTCTCAGAGTGGGGGACGCAGAGCTTCAGCTTCTCCATGCTGCTTTTTATGCTCGATCTATCGTAGGGTTTTATCTTGCCCCCTTCTTTTGTGATCGTCTTCGGCTCGATGACCACAAGACACTCATCGCCCTTGAACATCGAGATCTCGGGTTTGCAGTCGCCCACGGTGTGGTTTATCAGCATCGTCATTATTTTATTTTTATCTGTATGCGCTCGCAGGTGGTGATAAAGAGAGGCCTTAAAATCGTCATCCGTCTCGATCTTTCCGTTGCGAAAGTCCTCTACGGACCCCTTAAACGCGTCCACGACGCTTCGTTCGAACTTGCTTACCCGAGCTGGCATCTCTCGTCCCTCCTCCGCTTTGGGTCTGATAGTGTCCAAACTACTAAAAACTAACTTGACAATTGTTGGAACGATATCGAAGCCGGCTCGGAAGGTTTTTCATACATTCGGGGCGGGTAGTGATTGAGATACCCAGGTGGAGAAGTTCGATAAAATATCCAAAAATGGCGATGAAAGGTGAAGTGAAGAGTAAGATCTAATAATTCTGGAAATCCTCCTTTTTCTCAATATCAGCTGGAAATTGATTTGGTAATGGAGGACTTCGATTATCCTATAACTGGCGTTCCATGAAGGACTTTACCTCAACATTTTCGATCTGAACGTTCTATAGGCCGGATTTTTCTCCAGATTATGATGGATTTTTGCTATTTTTGCCCTCTTATCTTCATACTTTTCGAGATTTCTTCGATATCTACCGCTAACCCATCTCTTTATTGACGAGACGAACATGCTCAGTCAAACTGGCGGCGGCGCACCCCGCAGCAGAGCTGCGGGGCAT
>CAZNGI010000180.1:0-4095 GCA_964572505.1 uncultured Methanotrichaceae archaeon
GATGACCGGCGCGAACATGCCCCGCTGCTTGCAGCGGGGTGCGCTGTTTGACTCAGGAAGACGGCACCGATATCTGTATACGTTATTATGCTATCGATTAGATCTGCACCTCGGATAATCCCATTATGTGTATAAATAATTGAATACTTAATAAGAATGATGGGCATGATGATTTCAATTAAAATAAAATATCCTATATACCATAAAATAAAAAACCAAAACACACCTAAATGTGTCCGTTCACCAATCCTTTCAATTAAAAGTTTAGGTTCTTTATTTGAATCTGTTATTATGTTATGCTTCAATTTAATCCCTCATTATTCTTAGAAATACCTCTATAAGTTTGCTTCTCATTAAATAAAACCAGTACTAGCTTTGACCGCAATCCTGTAATTCGCTCTAATTTTATCTTATTATTCTGACTTCTATAATGTGATGATATTTACTAATTTCCCCCCTCAAGATTTCATGAGCCATATTTTATTTATTACACATCCAAAAGGTCTATCGTTCGTAGCTCCGAATGTGTAATTACCTGATTATCACGTTCGCCAGCGTCACCAGGAAGAGCGAGAGCGTGAGCCAGCCGAAGATGCCCTCGATCATCACCACCTTTCTGTGCCGGTCCAGGGGGTACCAGTCGCCGTATCCGACAGTCGTGAAGGTCATCATGCTGAAGTAGAAGGCATCCGAGAATTTGGCGCTCTCGTCCTCATCTCCTTTCAGCCTCCTGATGGCATCCCTTCGCCAGTAGTAGACGGCAGAAACCAGGACCACGAAGAGGCCCAGGACCAGGGTGTAGCCTGGCCGCACTCCGTATCCGCAGGTGACCCATCCGAGGATGTCGGTGTACTTGGCAACCTCCAGCCAGCTTCTCATCGATTGCCTCTCTCGTCGATACTGGTAATAGCAGTCGTCGGCATCCTCGAAGTACTCTATGTTCCTGAAGTTTTTGATAAGAGTTAAGTAAGCTTCGCCGTTGTAGACGAAGCCGTCTTTTATCTGGTCCCAGTGGACGTACAGCCGATCGTAGTCGGTCCCCTTAAGAGAGATCGTGGATTCGTTCTCGAAGGTGGAGTTCGAGAGCCTGAGGATGCGGATTTCCCTCGCGTCTTCCAACATCAAATTTGCGCGATCGAAACTGGAATCCTCGAAACTGACGTCATCGCTGAAGCACGCCCCCCTGAAGTCGGCATCACCGCTGAACTTACATCGCCCGAAGGAGGCATCGCCGCCGAAATCAGCCAAAAAGTTTGATTTTCCACCGAAATTAGCCTCCAAGAAAATAGCGTCGCCGCTGAAAACCGCTCCCATGAAGTTTGAATCACCGCTGAAATTCGCCCTATAGAAGTAGGCGATTGGGCCGATGAAGTTCGTATCCATGAAGTCGGCACATAAGCCAAGGATTCCTTTGCCGCTGAAAACCGCACCCCTGAAGTCGGATTCGCCATAGAACTCGGCTCCCCAGAAGTAGGCAGCTCCGTTGAAAACCGTCTCGCTGAAGTTGGCATATACGACACTGAACACCGCACTCCCGAAGTTGGCATCGCCGTTGAAAACCGCCGTCCCGAAAACGGCTATGTTGTTGAACACCGCATGCTTGTAATTAGCATTACTACTGAACTCCGCTCCACCGAAGTCGGAAAAATCGCTGAACTTCGCTCCCCTGAAGTTAGCATCGTCGCTGAATACCGCCCTTTCGAAATCTGCACAGCAACTAAAATTAGCTTCCAAAAAACTAACATTTTTAGTGAAATTGGTATACTTGAAACAGACATCTTTCTGGAGTAAGACTCCATCGAAACGAACATCACCTTGAATTTCAGAATTCGTAATATTTATCCTAGATTCTACCAGCTTAAAATATTGGGTTTTATCGTCGATCAAAGAGACAGTTTCTCCACCCTCAAAAACACGTCTAATAAACAAGTCTGTCTCTTTAAGGTCGACCTTGCTCAGATCCAGATCCCCTTCGACGATCACGCCGTAGTACTCCACCGGCTCGCCCCGCTCGATCTTGGCCAGGATCTCGCTGGCCGGAACCGTCGGCCGGGAGTCGTCGGCGGGCGCGCCCAGGGCCGGGCTCGCGAGGAGCGGGACCAGCAAAGCCAGGGCCAGGATCGAGGTCGGTCTCATCTGAGCTTGGAGTTCTCAGCAGACATACAAAAAGGTTTTGGAAGTATCGGGCATCGGGGCCGTTCGGCCCGCTGCGATGCGAAACCTATTTTGGCATCTTGATCAGAGTCTATGGTGCATCGGCAAAATAGGAATCAAAAGGGAGTGTGGTGAAGCAAGATGACGGAGAACAAGTTCGGCTGGAAGGTGGGGGACGGGCTGAGATGGTCATCTCCTGAGGGGTGTGATAAAAGCTGCGTCGTCACCAAGGCGACGGCCATGATGATAGAGTTCGAGACCGAAGAGGGCGAGGTAAAAAGGGTCAAAGGCAACAACCCCAGCATCGCCAGGATCGACGATCCGCCCGAGGCCGAACCGATGACGACGCCGGAGGTCAAGGCAGGACCCAAGTCTGAGTCGAAGGCCGAGCCCGAAAAGGCGGCCGATTGCGCGCCCATCGATGAGGGCGCCTTCGTCTCATCAGGAGCTGAAGAGAAGGTTTCAGAGCGCCGGGCGGAGGTGGACCTGAAGTCTGGCGGCGTTGTGGAGATATCCGTCCAGCTCAGGGAGGGCGGAGCCCTTCGGGCTGGCGACCAGGAGTTCAGGCTCGCCGGCGCTGGCGAGGGCGAGTGGCATCCGTCCCTCGAAGAGGCCCTGGACGCCGAGTACGGGAGAAGGTGGATGTGCATCAGGTGGCGGGAGAGGTGATAAACCATTCCCGGACCTGATCCTTACGAGCACCAGGTGGACCGATACGAGCGGTGGTTTGAGAGGAACAGGACCGCCTATCTTTCGGAGCTCTCCGCTGTGGAGTCTCTGATGCCCCGGTTCCAGAGGGGCCTAGAGGTGGGGGTCGGGACGGGAAGGTTTGCCGCTCCTCTGGGCGTCTCCGTCGGTCTGGACCCCTCCAGGCCCATGATCGAGGTCGCGCGCAGGAGGGGTGTTGCTCCGGTCAGAGGCGTTGCAGAAAGGCTTCCTTTCGGGGACGAAAAGTTCGACCTGGTCCTGATGGTCACAGTCGTCTTCCTTCTGAGAGATCGAGCCGCAGCCTTTCGAGAGGCCAGCAGAGTCCTGAAGCCGGGCGGGTCATTGGTCGCCGGCTTCATCGACAAGGAGAGCCCGCTCGGCCGGCGCTACCAAAGGGAGAAAGAGGAGAAAGGGAAGAAGGAGAGAAAAGATAAAAGCGGCTTTTACGAGGAGGCCCATTTTCTCGCCCCGGAGGAGATGGCCGCCCTTCTCGAAGAAGCGGGATTCCGGGACCTCGCCTTTGTTCAGACGCTTTTTTGCGAGCCGGAGGATCTGAGATCCGCCGAGACCCCGCGGCCCGGATATGGGCGGGGCTCTTTCGTCGTGGTCCGGGGCGTTAAAGAGGCGGGCAGGAGCTGAACCCAATTCCTTCCTCAATTAACACTGATAGACGCTACATATAGGCATCAGGTTTCGAATGCGACCTTTCTTCGGCGATGATGCCAACAAATTTAAAATAGTTCGCACCTATAGAATAACCTGGAGGTAGAATCGCTTGAAGGTACTGATAGTCTACTACACCATGAACGGCCACACCCACCGGCTGGCCGAGGCGGCAGCCGACGGAGCTCGCCAGGTGGAAGGAGCCGAGGTGAGGCTCCGCCGCGTCCCCGAGACCCTCTCTGAAACGGACCTGAAAAAGAGGGGAGCCGACACAGAGGCGGGGAAGATCTTCGCCAAGGTTTCCGTCTGCACCCCCGAGGAGCTGGAAGGTGCGGACGCCGTCATCTTCGGGACGCCCTCGTACCTCGGGAACATGTCGGGCCAGATGCGGACGTTCCTGGACTCTTTGGGCGACCTCTGGAAGAGGAACGCTCTCGTGGGCAAGGTGGGAAGCGTCTTCGTCTCCTCGGGGTCGCAGCACGGAGGCCAGGAGGCGGCGATCTTGAGCTTCCATCCGACCCTGCTGCACCTGGGGATGGTGATCGTTGGCCTTCCTTATTCATTTGAGAG
>CAZNGI010000181.1:0-4068 GCA_964572505.1 uncultured Methanotrichaceae archaeon
CCCGAGGTCCACCCGATCAAGGGGGTCCTCGACCTCCGCCACCTGATCTGGAGGCTGATCCACGAGAAGGACCTGACCGAGAAGGAGGAGACGGAGGTAAAAGAGCTGATCAAGGTTTTGAAGGCGAAGGAGACCCGCGAAGAGGAGAGGCTGAAAGAGGAGAAGCTGACCGCCGAGGAGGCCCACCTGCTTTACGAGGAGACCGCCGCCGTCATCAGGACTCTGATGGACCTCAAGGAGATCCTGGAGAAGAAGGAGCACAAGACCGATGTGGGCAGAGAAATCGTGAAGAAGAAGGTGAACGACGTCAAGAAGTGGAGCGCCTCCGTCGGCGAGATGAAAGAGAAAAAAAAGATAGCGAGCTAGAAGAACTAGAAGAAGCGCATCAGCTCCTCGGCGATGATTCTGTATCCGGCCTCGTTGGGGTGGTCGAGGCCCGGAAGGATCAGAGAGTCGAGGGGGACGCCATCGTTCACTTTTCTCATCCAGGCTCCGCAGACGTCCACAAAACCGATCCCCATCTCCTCGGCGACGTCCTCCAGGACCTGGTAGTAGCTGAGGACTATTCTGTCGAACCTTGGCGTCGTCAGCGGCTCGGAGCTGAGGAGGAGGATCTCGGAGCAGGGCCCTGATCCCGACCCTTCCAGGATTTTCTCGGCGATCTCGATCAGGTTCGACTTGAACTCCTCCAACCGAAAGCCCATGTACATGTCGTTTATCCCGAAGTTCACGGTGACGAGATCCGGCCGATGGGAGATCACCGACCAGTCGAGCCTCGCAAGACCGTCGAAGGCGGTATCCCCGCAGACCCCCTCGTTCGTGAGGCTGATCTCGGCCTGTGGGTATTTTTCCCTGAGCATCCTCATCCAGAAGTGATCGAAGCCCTTTCTGACAGCAAAGCCGGCTGATATGGAATCGCCGAAGGCGACGATTCTGACAGCCTTTCCCGCCTCCAGAAGGGAGACGGTCCGCCTCGTGAAAATGCTGCCCTCCTCGCTCATTTCGATCCGGGGCCCGAATGGTGCGGTGGCGTGAACTTGTACCTGCTGTTGACGTAGGTCGTCTTCTGCAGCTCCTTCACTATGTGGTGAGCCTCGGCCCTGTACTTTATGATCGTCTTTTTCCCCTCCTGCTCCCTTTGAATCAGACCCTTCTCCTCCAGCGATTTTAGAATATTCGAGATCGCCTCCTCAGAGAGGCCGTCTTTCTCGGCGTACTTGAGCACCTTCGACTCGGTGCTGCTCGAGTAGGGGTCCTCGGAGGTCCCAAGGCTCCACATATCTATAATCCGTCCGAATACCTTCTTCTCGTCGGCGAGAAGGTCCTTCTCTGTAAGATCAGCGAAACTCATAGAACTCAACCTCCAACAAAACGAAGAACGAGACGCTCAATCCACATCGCAAGATCACCATCACCTTGCCAGATCCTCCGGGAGGTCCCCGGTCAGGATCTCTATCTTCTGCTCTGCCCCGTCCAGAAGGGAGTTGCACCTTCGCACCAGAGAGACGCCCCTCTCGAAGGCTTTCAGGCTCTCCTCAAGGGTGAGGTCCCCCTCCTCCAGCGCCCGGACTATCTTCTCCAGCTCCGCTAGAGATCCCTCCAGGCTCAGATCATCTGACGCCGCATCCGTCATCTCAGTCATCTCCGCCACCTTCGTCACCTCCGATCCGCCTTCTTCTCGATCACCCTGCACAAAAGCTCCCCGTCGGCGAATATCAGCTCCAATAGCTCCCCCGCCGCCACCTCCGAGGCACGCCTGGCCAGGCCCCGATCGGTGAGGGCGATGCAGTAGCCTCGAAAGAGGGTCGATAGTGGGCTCAGGGAGTCCAGCTTTCCCTGGGCCAGCTCCAGCCTTCCAGAAAGACCCTCGACTCTTCGATCCTCAGCCGAGATGAGCCGGTCTGTGATCCGATCGACGTTCTGCCTCTGCTCGGAGACTATCCCCCGCATCCTCCTCCCGGATAGGGCCCTCCCCAGGTCCGCAAACCTCGCCCTTCTGCGATCCAGGTTCGCCGAAAGAGATCGCGCCATCCTCGCCTCGATCCCCACAAGGCCCTCCCTCAGCCTCTCAACGTCGGGCCTCACCATCTCCGCCGCCGCCGAGGGTGTGGGGGCCCTAGCGTCGGCGACGAAATCGGCTATAGTCACGTCCGTCTCGTGGCCCACGGCCGAGACGACGGGACAGCTGGACCTAAAGATCGCCCTCGCCACCAATTCTGAGTTGAAGGGCGATAGGTCCTCTGCCGACCCTCCGCCCCTCCCAACGATTATCACGTCGGCAGTGCCCTGAAGGGCGGATATGGCCGATGCGATGGACTCGGGGGCAGATTCGCCCTGGACCTGGGCAGGAGATATGACGATCCGGGCAGGACAGGACCCAAGGACCCTCAGAACGTCCCTGAGAGCCGCCCCGTCGGGGGATGTGACGACCCCGATGCATGCCGGATAGGCGGGGATGGGCCTCTTCCTCTCAGCATCGAAAAGCCCCTCGGCCGCGAGCCTCTCCTTCAACATCTCCAGCTCCAGATGCTTATCGCCAAGACCTGAATCCCGCCTTGCGGCCTTCACCAGGATCTGGACCTGCCCCCGGGGACGGTAGAACTCGACGTCCCCGTAAACGAGGACGTTCAGCCCGTTTTCAAGCTCGAAGTCTAGGCCGCCGCTGTATCCGCGGAACAGGACGCAGGATATCTGAGAGTCCCCGTCCTTGAGGGTGAAGTACCGGTGTCCTGAACGGTGGTTCACGACGTTCGACAGCTCCCCCCGGGCCCAGAGGTCACAGAGCCGCAGATCAGTGGTCAGCCTCTCCCTGATCCTGGAGTTCAGCTCGCTGACGTTGAATACTCGGTTCAATCATCATAAAAAGAGACTGCACCATATTTAAGGACTGTCGGCGTAGGCCGAAAGAAATGGCTGCTAGACTGAAGATCGAGGGTGAGATGGTGAGGGCCAGGTTCCTGTCGAGAACTAGCCGGTTCTCGGTCTGGCCGAATTGGCGGACGAAGCGGGCAAAGTCGGAGAGTTCGAGTGTCACCTTCCAAACCCCGGAAGGCTGAAGGAGCTTCTCGTCCCTGGAGCGGAGCTTCTCCTCAGGCCCGCCGTAAATCCAGATCGGCGCAAGACCAAGTTCGACGTCTTCGCCGTCATGACCGAGGGCGAGGCTGTGGTGGTGGACTCGCGAGTTCCAAACCAGATCATGCGAGAGGCTTTCAGTTCCGGAGAGGTCCCAGAGTTTTCAGGTTACGAGCTCGTCAGATCTGAGCCTCGGTTTGGCAAAAGCAGACTTGACTTTCTACTCCAGGGCGACGGAATGTGTCTTGTGGAGGTCAAAAGCTGCACCCTCGTGAAAAACGGAATTGCCCTCTTTCCCGACGCCCCCACCGAGAGGGGACGCCGCCACCTTCTGGAGCTGGAGAAGGACCACGAAGAGGGATATCAGGCCTGCATCGTCTTCGTCATCCAAAGGGAGGACGCGAGGTCCTTCATGCCAAACGACGAGACCGAACCCGACTTCGGGACCGCCCTCCGAAAGGTAGCGGCCAGAGGCGTGGAGGCGATCGCCCTGGCAACAAAGTATCGAAAGGGGCACGTGGAGCTGATCGGCGAGGTTCCCGTGGACCTTTCCGCCCCCAAATAAAGTTAATTGATTCCATCTCAAGCAAACTTTATATGGCATGATTCCCCACCTGCGAGAAAGAACCCGACGCTAGAATAGGAAGTGATCTTTTGCACATCATGGAAGGTTTTCTGCCCCATCCCTGGTGGGAGGTTTGGTACGCCCTCTCGCTCCCCGTCGTCGTCTACGGGATGTACAAAATGAACCAGCTGGTAAAGGAGAGAAGAGAGACTCTCCCCCTCCTGGCCCTCGCCGGGGCCTTCATCTTCGTCCTATCCTCCCTCAAGCTCCCCTCGGTGACGGGCTCAAGCTCCCATCCAACAGGGACCGGTATGGGCGCCGTCCTCTTCGGTCCCGCCATCACGGCGGTTCTGAGCCTGATAGTTTTGGTCTACCAGGCGCTCTTCCTCGCTCACGGCGGGATCACGACCCTGGGCGCCAACGTCTTTTCC
>CAZNGI010000182.1:0-3871 GCA_964572505.1 uncultured Methanotrichaceae archaeon
CGACCCCTATTTATGGACGAGTTTGTAATTAAGTATTCTCCTCTGTTCTGGCTTTGTTGAAGCGCTCAGGATTGATCGGAGATTGGGGATTTGTCGATGATCCAACGTTGTGATTTTTCTCGCTTAGTGGAATCGAGTACTGTTTCGTATTGGCATTTCAATATATCCAAATTTTGCCCTTGTTAAGAACATCGGGTATATCAACTGGTGTAGTAAGAACTGCTGGATGCGTCATGAGAATGAGCCTTATGTTGCGCACAGCTTTATATGCAGCAATTACAAGTTCACGCTGTCGACGAAAATAACTCTGATTGAAAACGTTCGATTTTATCGAATGAGCAGGTTTCTGCCGCTGTTTTCTTACGTCCCTGAACGTTTTAATCGGCTCTTCTACTAGCCTGCGGTCGAACGGCCGGAACTTTTTATCAAGCCATTCCTCCAGCATTGTTATCGTTCCCTTTGGTTCTACGATGGTTTTACTGCTTCGTTGCTTTTCCACGGTATCAGATACATCGTCCATAAAGAATTCCTTGTTGATGTTCTCCGACATTATTTTGTCTAGTGTCAAAACGAAGCTGTTATACTCTTCTAAGGTTGGCCTGATGAGAAATGAAAAGTTTTGCGGGCGATTATCATGAAAATCTTGTTTAAATAGATGTGGTCGATTCATGATGTCACACATTTGGTTGATTATGCGGAGTTCTTTAACAAAGGCCGCAAAGATCGATAGTCCTATATCCCAATCTCCTATCGTGATTTTGAAGTAATCCGGGTGAAGTTTGTAGCTTCCCACCAGCTCCTTCGCTTTCCAGATCTGTTGGTGCTCAGGACTCAATCTACTTAGATATATTAAAAAGGCAGCTACTGATCTGTTAAAATCCTTATCATAGGCAAAACCAAAGGTCTTCAATAGAACCTTATCCTTTTCCGGAAATTCATGGGACAAGTAATACTCGTCTTTGATGCATATTCTACCGTTAATATCATCATTTATATAATAATATCTTGGATCGTTGAGGTACATTTCCAAAACGGACAAGTCAAAGGCACGGAACTCAAATTGTGCCGACCCGAGTGCTAGTTCTAGCGTGTAAGGTCTTCCTTCGTAACTGCTTTTGTCAACTACATTCTTCAAATAGTTAGCAGTTGGATATAAGCAAACGTCATTCAAAGGTTTTTTTTCTAGTTTTTCCAGCTGATCCTCTTTTGGTTCGTCAGGAAAAGCTCGAATATGAGGATTGGGGTGCCTATCACCAAAGACCAGAGCTCCTTTCCCTTCCTCCACAAGTTCTCTTAATATAAGCCGAAGCTCATCATCAGATACTTTTTCTTCGCTCACAGTGCCATTACAAGAGTATCCATTGAAATCCGGCGAATCCAAGTAGAATGCGGTAGCCGCTTCCAACAATTGGCTTGCTTCCATTTTCTTCTTCCTGCTAACCTAGGTAGCTTGTTAGACCCTTTTCTCATTTTAAGCGAGATTTATATAATCTTTCCTGCCAATTAAAGTTCAAAGAGATTGGTGCAGAAAAATTATCGGAGATGGCTTCCCATGAACCTCCAGCCTAAAAAGATCATAATCCCGGTTATCGTCCTCCTTCTGGCCCTCGTAATCTTGAACACGCCCCAGGGCGACGGCCAGGACCTCCCGGTCGACCTGATCGAGCTTCCGCCGGGCTTTGAGATCCAGGTTTACGCGGCAGATCTTCCGGGAGCCAGGTCGCTCGCCCAAAGCCCCGGTGGGACCCTCTTTGTGGGGACGAGGTCGGAGGGCAGGGTCTACGCCATCAGGGACGAGAACGGAAACGATCGGGCCGATCCGGGCGAGATCTTCGTCATCGCTCAGGGGCTCGAGATGCCAAACGGCGTCGCCTTCAGGAACGGTTCTCTCTACGTCGCAGAGGTGAGCCGCGTTCTCAGGTACGATCGGATCGAGTCCCGCCTTGAGAACCCGCCCGATCCCGTCGTCGTCAAGGACGACCTTCCCAAAGAGAGAGGTCACGGCTGGAAGTTCATCGCCTTCGGTCCCGACGGAAAGCTCTACGTCCCCATCGGCGCGCCCTGCAACGTCTGCGATCCGGGCGACCCCTATGCCTCCATCACTCGGATGGACCCCGACGGCTCAAACTTCGAGATCTTCGCCCGAGGCGTCAGAAATTCCGTCGGCTTCGATTGGCATCCAAAGACCGGCGACCTATGGTTCACCGACAACGGTCGGGACATGCTCGGAGACGATCTGCCCCCCGACGAGCTGAACCGGGCAGGGCAGGCGGGCCAGCACTTCGGGTTTCCGTACTGCCACGGAGGCAGCATCCCCGACCCGAGCTTCGGAAGGGTGAGAGGATGCGACGACTTCGTCCCGCCGGCGATGAGGCTGGGGCCCCACGTCGCAGCCCTCGGGATGAGGTTCTCCTCCGGCTCTGCCTTCCCGCCGGAGTACCAAGGCCAGATCTTCATCGCAGAGCACGGCTCCTGGAACCGGGCCGATCCCATAGGGTATCGGGTGACTCTGGTGAGGCTGGAGAACGGGACGGCCGCCGGCTACGAAATATTCGCCGAGGGGTGGCTCCAGGGAAGGGAGGCCTGGGGAAGGCCTGTGGACATTCTGGTGATGCCTGACGGCGCCCTCCTCGTCTCGGACGATTCTGCCGGGGCGATATACAGGATCACCTACGGAGGATGACCGATGAGGGGCCAGGGGAACTTTCTATCTCAAACTTTCTTCAGACATGCTCGCCCCCATTTATCAAATATTATTATCTGACATTTTCGAATTGGAGATGACGATAGTCGGCTTGGATCGATAGGGTCTCGCGTCCAAAAGTTACATATAATCCAGAGATCATATTATCTTTTAACAAGAAGTATGGCGGCCAAGGATTTCCGAACAAGTCCTTAAGATATCGATAATGGAGGATTTTCGGTGGATTTCCGGATCGGGCTTACCTTCCGTATTTGAATATTATCTGAATAAGACGAAGTTGATCCAGGGGATGGAGCGGCTCTCCTGGCTTCGTCCAACCCCGCCATATCATTCTGAAATTATAGAACCTTAGGAGTGGGATCATGTCCAAAAAGAGCGGAGTACCTCCAAAAAAGGTCGATTTCGAACCCCGGAGTGAGGTCTTCTCGTCCCCTGGGGACTGGAGGGACCAGTTCATCTACCACCTGATGGTGGACAGGTTCAACAACGGCGACGAGAAAACGCCCGCCTACGAGCCGGACCTCGCCCAAGACAGGGAAGATTCGGAGGGCGAAAAGTGGCAGGGCGGGAACCTGAAAGGCATATCGAAGAAGCTGGACTACATCAAGGGGCTCGGCTGCACAGCGATATGGCTCAGCCCCATATTCAAGAACCGAGACGGTGATAACACCTATCACGGCTACGGCATACAAAACTTCCTGGAGGTCGACCCGAGGTTTGGATCCTCCAAAGACCTGAGAGCCCTCGTCAAAAAAGCCCATAAAAATCGCATTTACGTGATCCTGGACATAGTCTTGAACCATACCGGAGACAACTGGGCCTATCCGGGCGGGTACCCCTACTATTACTGCGACGGTCAGAGGTTCGATTTCGGGTTCTGGAGGCGGTCTCATCCCTCGGAAGAAGAGGGCGACGGCGACTCCGTCATGCCGCCGGAGTTTCAGAATCCCGAATGGTATCGAAGATGCGGCGAGATAAAGAACTGGGACGCCTTTCCCGAGACGAGGGACGGCGATTTCCTCTCTCTCAAAGACATCGACACCTCAAATAAAGAGGTCATGAGGTCGCTGATAGACGTCTACAAGCACTGGATCGCCGAAACCGACATCGATGGGTACCGTCTGGATGCGGCAAAGCACTTAGAGGAGTCGAGCACCGCCATATTCT
>CAZNGI010000183.1:0-3844 GCA_964572505.1 uncultured Methanotrichaceae archaeon
CCGGCGCCGCCTTCTTCAGGGCCTTTCTCGTCTCCACCAGGGGCACAGGGCAGTTTTGGCCCTTGCAGTCCACTTTGATCTCCGCCAATCGCACCACCGCCTCGTCTCGCCCCCAGCGAAAGGCCGCCTGGGGGCAGAAGTCCTTTAATTTATTGCGCTTTTCTTTCTGAAAGAGTTTTCCCCACCGAGCTGAAGTATTCGGGTGGGATTGTTGTGATAGAATGGCAGGGATTTAGGCCGTTAGAGGTGGAAATGGTGGTAGTATCAGATCAAAGAAAGGTCGAGCCAGAATCAAAACAAAACATATGGCAATTGACCTCAACGGAGTCATTAACTTAATTCTGAAGATAAACGAACCTTTAAGTTGTCACGTTAAGGCGATCACGAAGAGCGTCAGGAATATCCAGCCCAAAATGTTCTCAACCATTACCATATACTTCCATCGAGATCCCTCTCTAGGTCCCCAGTTATATGGCGGTTGAGATACAAAGGTAAGTGTGCTGAAGTAAAGGGCATCTGCAACTGATATGTTCTGTGATTTGCTCTGACAAGGATATGTAGATCTTTGGATGCCTCCGCCCCGCCAGAGGATTATTCCGAAGAGGCCGATTATAACAAAGCTTGAGAATATTGTATTCTCAGGACGGACGCCATATCCATAAGATAGCCGAGATATCCAATCTGATATTTTGGATATGCCAATTGGCTTGTGTTTTTGGCTTTCAAGACGATATTTATAATAACAATCATCAGCATCATCGAATTGTCCTAATGTCTCGAAACTTTTAGTCAATGATAAGTATACGGCATCGTCACAAATAAGTTGATTTTTAATTAGATTCCAAGTAATTACAAATTGATCAATACGCGAGCCAGTTAGATCTAAATAATCATAAAACGAAGCATTTTCAAAATAGGCAATTTGACTGAACTTAGTTTCTACAAATGTAACATTTTTATAAAATCTAGCTTTTTCAAAATCTGTAATGAAATTCCTATTATCGCTAAAATAGGCGTTTCTGAAGTTTGCAGTTTGTATGAACGATGCGTTATAAAACTTAGCGATTTTATTGAATTGAGCATTTTCGAAGTGCGTCCATCCATGAAACTGTGACCCGCTAAAATCAACATTGCCATTGAAATGCGCATCATCAAAGCCCGATTCACCGAATCTTGTACCCATAAAATTAACATCTTTGTCAAAATAAGCCAAATCAAAATAACAAATACTATAAAATTTGGCATTTGTAAATTCTGTTGTTCCCTTAAATTGTACATTAGTAAAGAAAGCTTCCTTGTAAAATATGGTATCGCCCAATGTGCTCAACATGTGCCATCCAGAGGGATACTCATAACCAACTGGACCCATCCAAAAACCTGGAATATACTCTTCGTTGGGTTGTTCAACGTAATCTCCAAAACTTACATCGTTGAATTCAGCATTAAAAAAATTTGCCATTTTCTCAAACGTACAGTTCCAAAAATAAGCAGAGTTATTAAATTGGGCCTCTTGAAAATCTGCTTCGCCTTCAAAGCAGGCACAACCAAAGCGTGATATACCTCCAAACTTAGCACCCTTAAATTTAGAATCTGCCATAAATCGCGAGCCTACAAAATAGACATCCTGTTGAAAAGAATTTTTTTCAAAAACAACTGTTTTATTAAATCTAGCGTTATTGAAATAAACCGTTCCTAGTATATCTGAGTTTGTGATATTTATTGCCGATTCCACAACCTTTGCTATATCATCTAGCCCTTTTAATTTGCCATATTTATAGACGACATTATCATAAGTTTTAAGATCCAACGCTCCAATGTCCAGATCCCCCACCACGATCACGCCGTCATAATCGACCGGATCGCCCCGCTCGATCGCGGCCAGGATATCGTCGGCCAAGACCACCTCGCGTGAGTCCTCGGACGCGCCATGCGACGCGCCCGCCGCCATCAGCAGCAGAAGCGCCGCCAGCGCCAGGGCCGGGATCGGTCTCGTCGTGTGCCTGCCTCCTGAGGATGAACTGGCGCTGAGGCTATAAAAAGATTCACAGTTCCCGACCCCAATTCCGGCGTTTATTCGATGCTCAGGACGAGCTTGGTTCTGGAAATCTCCGTCCATTAATGACGCTTTTCCCAGGGACGCTAAATTAAATATCGGAACTGATGCTTAATACTACAACTAGAGGAACACATATATGAGCACAAAAATGAGCGCAAAATTGATCGCATCTTTGGCGATTCTCCTCTTCTTGGGAGGGGTGGGGCTCGCCCTGGAGGCGGAGCCGGACGACGTCGCCTCAGGGGCGACGGACCTCGGGACGATCGGGGCCGACGGTGGGATGATCTCGTATCAGGCGTCCCTCGGATATCCCGGCGACATCGACTGGTTCAAATTCGCCGTCGAGGCTGAGTCCGCAGACCTGGTCATATCCTCGGATACGACGAAGACCGTAAGGCTGGTCTTATACGACGGTAATCTGGGCTACCTCGACTCCGACGAGGGCCTCCTTTCGATGACGGCAGAAGCTGGCACCTACTTCGTCCGGGTCGATTCGGTCGACCTGGAGATCGGCAACTACTCCATCGCCCTCAGCAGCTTATTCGAGTCCGAGCCCAACGACTGCATATCCGATGGCAACGACCTTGGGCCCCTGGCCGAGATGACGGCGGTCGGCGGCTCGATTGAGCCGATGGCCGACACCGACTTCTTCCTCTTCGAGGTGGACCCTGAGTCAGAGGGCTATGCCATGATCAGCGCCATCTCCACGGCGGGCCTCGCCGATGACGGCGAAGAGGACGACGAAGATTACGAGGACTACTTCGACCTCTTCGGCGATTCGGACGCAATCTCCCTCGTCCTTTACGGCTACAACGAGAGCGAAAGCAGCTATCTTCCGATGGATCGCGGCGATTACGGGATCGAGGCCGATCTCAAAGCTGGAAGATACGCCGTCCGGGCGGAGTCCGAGAGCCTGGACCCCGTAGCAGGCTACGTCCTGATCATCGCCTTCTCGAACTTCGAATGCGAAGATGAGCCGAACGACTCCCCCGAGGAGGCTCTGGATATGGGCGTACTGACCGCCGGCGTCGAGCTGACGAAGGTGGGTTGCATCCTTCCCGGAGACGACGTCGACTACCGCGTCGTCGTGGTCGAGGAGGCCCTGGAGGTCGTCATAGAGACCTCGGGAGATTCCGACGGCGATTCTTACCTCTACCTCTACGACGAAGAGATGGAGGAGATAGACTACGACGACGACGGCGGTGAGGGAACCTGGTCCAAGATCGAGGTGGAGCTGGATCCGGGGACCTACTATATCGAGGTCGAATCCTACCTGGGCGACGCCTTCCAGTACACCCTCTCGGTTACGGGAACTGGAGCCGAATCCGAAGAGGTTTGAGCTTGAAAAAGCCGCAGATCAGAAGTCTGCAGATAATCTCTGAAAACGGCGGCCTGGGGGGCGGTGGCGTGGCTTTCCGCGCGCCGCCCCTCCGCTCCTATTTTGTTTTGTGTCCTTCCTCACCAGAAGACCATCACCCCCACGTTCAAAACCACGATCATCTTTGCCAGCACCAGGCCCAAGACGATCGGGGGCAGGGACTTGGATAGAAGGCCGAAAGAGAGGGCTGCCGATCCGATGAGG
The DNA here is from genome assembly GCA_964572505.1 of uncultured Methanotrichaceae archaeon. Lineage (GTDB taxonomy): Archaea > Halobacteriota > Methanosarcinia > Methanotrichales > Methanotrichaceae > Methanocrinis. Next base: position 3,639 of record CAZNGI010000183.1, read on the forward strand.
ATCCGGGCGATCTTCGTCATTCGGCTAGTCTTCTGTCGGAACCTGTTCTTAAATATCACGGATGAAACGATGTTTCATATCCCTGCGGCAAGAGGCTGAGCATCGAGACGAAAACCCGAGTCTCCAAAAGAAATTAGTAACCTGAGCTTCTACTTCGTGATCCATGAAAGAGAAGTGGCTCATGGCCAGCGAGGGCTCCTGGGAGG
>CAZNGI010000184.1:0-3787 GCA_964572505.1 uncultured Methanotrichaceae archaeon
AATTTAAGATAAATAATAGCTATATATAAATTTTGGTCCAAGTCTTTCTTCTCATTATCCGAATTTGACGTAATATCCGATCGTCGCAAAGCCGAAATTGTGGTTCTATCGGCTCCGAGCTAAGTCATGCATTTTAACAGCAACAAATGAAGCTAAATGACCCTGTAAAAGTTAGGTGCCGGGAACGGGATCCGAACCCGCGACTTCCAGATGCCTCAGGACACGAGCGCCTCATTTTCGTTCCCCTATGAGTCTGGCGCCCTAACCGACTAGGCCACCCCGGCACAGCAGATCTCCTAGGGGGATTTGTTACATAAACGTTGTGCTCATCCGCCGTGTGGGGTCCCGAGAGGAGAACTTATTTCTAAGATGGACCTGGATATTGCCCGCTGAATTTCATGTCTTCGAGCATATCTTGCACGGTGAGCGATTCGCTATCTGGAAAGCTGATCGTCGTTGGGGTTACGGGAAGCATCGCCGCGGTGAGGACCGTCGACCTCGTCCGCGACCTGATCCGGCGGGGGGCGACTGTCCACTGCGTCGTGAGCAGGGCTGCCCAGGAGATCATCCATCCCTACGCCCTCGAGTACGCCACTGAAAACCCGGTCGTGACGAAGATCACTGGACGTGTCGAGCACGTCGAGTTCTGCGGCGTCGGGGGGCGGGCCGACCTCCTCCTCATAGCTCCTGCCACCGCCAACTCCATCGGCAAGATTGCTCTCGGGATCGACGACACCCCGGTCACCACCTACGCCACCACGGCCATCGGAAGCGGCGTTCCCGTGATGGTCGTCCCCGCCATGCACGAGGCGATGTATCGCCACCCCGCGGTGGTCAAGAACCTGGATGCTCTCCGGTCGATGGGGGTCGTGGTCGTTGACCCCAGGATCGAGGAGGAGAAGGCCAAGATCGCCGACAACAGGGCTGTGGTTATGGAGGTCGAAAGGCTCCTCGGACCCAAAGACCTCGCCTCGCGAAAGATACTGGTGACGAGTGGCGCCACTGCCGAGAGGGTCGACCCCATTAGGATCTTGACGAACAGGGCCTCTGGAAAGACTGGGATGGAGATCGCCCTCGAGGCCCGAAGGAGGGGTGCCGATGTGACCCTGGTCCATCGGGGCAGCCTCGGCTTGCCCTTAAAGGAGATATATGTAGAGACCGCCGAGGATATGCTGAGCGCCGTCCTTGCCGAGTTGGACGGGGGCGAATACGACGCCATGATCGCTGCGGCAGCCGTCTCCGACTACACCTTGGACCCTTCAGCCGAGAAGATCAAGTCCGGAGGCGAGATGACCCTCAAGCTGAAACCGACCTCGAAGATAATAAAGGCCGTGAGGTCCCGTTATCCAGATCTTAAGATGGTGGGGTTCAAGGCCGAGACTTTCCTCTCGGAAGAGGACCTGATCTCAAGGGCCACGGAGTCGATGGAGAAAAACCGGCTGGACCTGGTCGTCGCCAACGACGTCGGCAAGGGCGGCATGGGGACCGAGGAGAACAGGGTCCTGATCCTGGGTCGGGATGGGACGAAGTCCGAGGCCTGCGGTCGAAAGAGCATCATCGCAAAGATCGTGATCGACGCCCTGGTGGAGGAGTTCTCCTGAAGGCTGCAGCTCCCGCCCACATCACGGGCTTTTTTGCCGCCAGGCGCGACCCCGACCCGAGACGTGCGGGCTCTGTCGGCTGCGGCCTCAACCTGGATTTGGGTGCCAAAACCGTCGTCCGGCGGTCGGAGGAGATGACCGTCTTTCTGAACGGGGCCGAGTCGCCGGCGCCCGTCACCAGAAAGGTGATAGAGATGCTTGCGCCCTCGCCCGTCAGGGTCGAGACCGAGCTTCTTATGCCTTCCGGGTCGGGATTTGGGGCGAGCGGGGCCGGCGCTCTAAGCTCTGCCTACGCCCTCAACCAGGCCTTCGGTCTAGGCCTGACCGCGAGCGGCGTCGGGGAGGCGGCCCATGTGGCAGAGGTCGTATGCGGCACCGGCCTTGGGGACGTCATCGCCCAGAATTCCGGTGGCCTTGTGGTGAGGCTTTCTCCGGGGGCTCCAGGTTTGGGGGCTGTGGACAGGATACCGGTTTCGCCCCTGAAGGTCGACTGCATCGTGAGGGGACCTCTCTCGACGGAGGAGGTTCTCTCCGATCCGGGGACGATGAGGGTGGTGAACCGGGAGGGCGAGCGGGCTCTGAAGGGGCTTCTCAAGAAGCCGACCCTGGAGAGGTTCGCGTCCCTCTCCTGGGAGTTCGCCCGAAGGTCGGGCCTTGCGAGGGGTTGGATGAAAGATGCTGTGGAGGCAGTGGAGGCTTCAGGAGGCATGGCCAGCATGGTGATGCTGGGTGATGCGATCTTCGCCCTCAACGGGGCTGAAGCGCTGGCTGAGTTTGGAGAGGTCATTTCTGCGAGGATCAGTCTGAGGGGGGCTGGGCTTGAGTGACGTTCCCCCTTCACATCCCAGGTACGCCTCCCTCAAGACCAGGGAGAAGGTGGTCGGGGGCGTTGAGAAGGGTATCACCGGGCTGAACGGCCTTATCGCTCAGGGTCGGGGCGAGGCTCTCGACTACCTCCTCGGCGAGAGGACGACGTCCCCCGGCGAGGAGGCCGAGCGGGCGGCGGCTGCGATGCTCCTTTTGGCCGAAAGGCCCGTATTGAGCGTCAACGGAAACGCCGCCGCTCTCGTCCCTGAAGATATGGTGTTGCTTGCCAGAAAGATCAACGCACCTCTCGAGGTGAACATATTCTATCGGACCGAGGAGCGGGTGAAGAAGATAGCAGACCTCCTCCGGAGCCTGGGCGCGGAGAAGGTCTTTGGCGAAGATCCCAATGCGGTGATCCCGGGGCTCGAGCACGCCAGGGCCAAGGCCGCCAGGGGCGGGATATACGATGCCGACGTCGTCTTCGTTCCCCTGGAGGACGGGGACCGGTGCGAGGCCCTGGTCAATATGGGAAAGAGGGTGATCACCGTCGATCTGAACCCGCTATCCAGGACCGCGAGGACCTCGACGGTGACGATCGTCGACAACGTGGTGAGGGCTCTGCCCAACCTGATCTCCCTCGTGGATGAGATGGCCGACCTGGATGATGCGGAGCTGAAGTCGAATCTCGCCGCTTACGACAACAGGGCTGTTCTCCGCAGGTCTGTGGAGGAGATGATCTCCCATCTCTCGGGTCAGTTTTCCGCGTTGGAGGACTGATCCCCACCAAAATATTTTATATTTGGTTTGTATAACCTTCGGTCATGCCCAAGAGGGTCATCTCCCACCAAGAGCTTTTGGAATTGGTCCACTCCGCCACCAGTGCGCCCTTCGAGTCGATTTATCCGAGCGATCGCTGTTACATGGCCCTATCCCTGGCGGAGGTGTGGGAGGTAGTCCAGTCCTTCGGTCCCGGCTCGGCGAACGGTGAGAAGGAGGACGCAGATCACCAGGCTCGCAGGCTCTGGTACGCCTTCAAGGAGACGAACAACCGGTGCGCCTGCGGGATGATCAGGCTCACTCAACCCCTCGCCCGGGACGTCGTGGGGATTGTGACCACCGACGACCTGTTCGCAGAATCAAGCTCAAATTCTGCCAGCCTGGACGACTGCGTTCTGAGCGACGATTTGGCGGAGTACGCCGAGGAGCGATTTTCCGGCAGTTTCGGCGTTGTTTCGGAGAACGGGGATGAGGCGCGCCGGGGCGATTTGAGGGGCGGCATCGAGATGACCTTGATCGAGCCCCAGACCAAGGACGTCTTCAAGAGGAGCCAGGGCGGGACCTTCGGCCCCGGCCAGTGGCAGGTTTCGGAGATCCGGGCC
>CAZNGI010000185.1:0-2554 GCA_964572505.1 uncultured Methanotrichaceae archaeon
TTTGCTTTCTCATGCGGAAATGTTGAGTATATAAATTCAAAGGTTTCGGGACTATACAAGACCCTTATGGCTGAGGTTGGGTGGAGGAAGCTCCGAAACCATCTGATCTTGATCGCAGCGGCAGTTCTCCTTTTCCTCCTGGCGATGCACTGCACCCCCGAATGCCCTCCCCGCTGAGATCCTGGCCACGATACATGCACTATAGGCCCTGGAGATGGCCAGGAAAAAAAATTCGTATCATCGGCAGGCTCGCCCATCGACGCATATTCGGGGGCCTTTCGTCGCACATTACAACTTCTGGAGAGCGTCTCAGGAGAACGCACATCCAGGTCGAGGAGACGATTTTGGACGTGAACCTGAAATCCGAGGTTCGTGCCCACGAAAGCCGGACCCGGTGACCGGCTCAGCACAGATGCTTGACCATGTAGGGTTCTCTCAGCTCGTAATCGTGCCGACGGTAGTAAGGCCTGGCCCCGATCCCGCTGGTGACGATGACGGAATCGTATCCCCTCGCCATGGAGATCTCCTCGGCCTCGGCGAGAAGCCTCGATCCGAAACCCCGGTGCTGCCAGCCTCCTTTCTTTCCCAGAGGCGTCATGGGGCCGTAGACGTGAAGCTCCCTCACTTGAGCATTCTCTGAGAGCCTCAGCCTCAGAAAGCCCACCAGGGTCCCGTCCTCGCCCTCATAAGAGAGGAACTGCTCCTCTCCGCTGCAGGCCCGGTAAGTCAGATCCTTCAAGGAAACGTCCACGTCCTCTGGAACGCCCCTCAGGCCCGCCTCCCTGCACCTGATGCACCGGCAAGCTCCTCCCCTCGCCTCAAGCCTTTCCTTTGCCAGCTGGCGAAGGTTGCTCTTCTTGACTCCGGCCGCGATCTGGGGGGCCGGGATGTCCCTTTGAACCCGCTGCAGCCTGGTGTAGGGAGGGATCATCTCCTTGATCCTGGATATCAGGTCTGCGGCCTCATCGTCTCCCAGAGGTGAATACTCGCCCCGGAGGTAAAGGTCGTATAGCTCGGTTCCCTCCACCACCAGGGCGGGGTATATCTTGAGGTAGTCGGGCCTGAACTCCTCTTTCTCAAATAGGTCCCGAAAGCACGCTAGGTCCTGCTGAAAGTCGGAGCCGGGAAGGCCCGGCATCATGTGAAAGCCCACCTTGAAGCCAGCCTCTCTGAGGTCCCGGTTCGCCTCGATCGAGTCCTGGACGGTGTGGCCTCGCCTCATCCCGGCGAGAAGGTCGTCGTCGGTGCTCTGCACCCCCAGTTCCACCTTGGTTCCTCCCAGATGGAGCATATTTCGGATCGAGGAGGGCCTGCACCAGTCGGGCCTCGTCTCGAAGGTGGTGCCTACGTTTCTGACTCGTGACGACTCGTTCTCCTCGGCCGCCTCCCGGAAGCTCTTTCGGGGTCCTTGGACCTCAGAGTACCCCGATCCTCCGGCCCGGTGGGGATAATCGTTCATCGCTTCCAGGCACCTTTTCACAAACCAGTACTGGTAGCCCAGGGGCCGTGAGGTGATCGTGCCGCCCATTATTATCAGGTCCACCTTGTCCAGGGGGTGGCCGATCTCCTCCAGCTGGGAGAGGCGCGTTTTTACCTGGCGATAGGGGTCGTACTGCTGCTGGATCGCCCGCAGAGCTGCCGGCTCTCTTCCGGTGTAGCTCTGGGGCGTTGGGCACCCGTCCCTCCGCCCCACGCCGCCGGGACAGGGGACGCAGACGCCGTGAGGGCACGGGGCGGGAGATGTCATGGCAGCCACCACCGCCACCCCCGAAAGGGTTCGGGTCGGCTTTCTCACCAGAAGCTTGAGCTGGTCTCGCTCGCCGTCCTCGGCCACGGCCAGGATCTCGGCGTTTTTCGGGAGGTTTGAGAGGCCGAACTCTCGTCCCGCCTTTCGCTTCCACCTATCGAGGTCCGCCTGGGTGGAGATCTCCCCCGAGAGGATGGCGTCGACGATCTCTCGCAGTCCCGCCTTCAGCCGTCGATCCAGTGGACGGCCTCCGTCATATCCCGGCCCGGTGGGGGGGCTGGCCTCTCGTCGGGCCAGCCGATGGAGACGATTGCCGTAGGCAAAAGGCGGCCAGGAAGGGCCAGGATCTCTCTTGCGATCGCATCGTCGAAGGCGCCGGTCCAGCAGCTCCCAAGCCCCATGTCGAAGGCCGCTAGAAGCAGGCAGACGGTGGCGGCGGCGGCGTCCTGTATCGAGTAGAGCTGGCCCCGGTCGCCGTACCGTCTCCCCGACCTCGCCGGATCGGCGCAGACCACCACCACGACGGGCGCTGCTGCTACGTGGTCCTGGCCGTAGGCGGCTGCCGAGAGGGCCGACCTCAGCTCGGGGCTTGTGACGACGTAGTACTCTCTAGCCCTCAGGTTTCCGGCCGAGGGAGCCGTCTCTGCCGCCTCCAGGAGCGAGGCCACCAGGTCCCGCTCCACCGGGCGGTCCGAGTACCTCCTGATCGACCTTCGGCCTTCCAGGACGTCTTTGAGTTTCATCGGACCAGAATGGCCCCTGCCGGATATTAAAATTTGTGATGGATCTGAAAATGCAAAAGGCAAA
>CAZNGI010000185.1:2654-3775 GCA_964572505.1 uncultured Methanotrichaceae archaeon
AAAAGGCAAAAGATAAAAGCCCTGGGGGATACCTGCTGGGAGTTGGTGTGCTTATCCATGATCAATATCGCCATTCCAAAAGGGAGTTTGCAGAACCAGACCCTCCAGCTCTTCCAGCAGGCGGGGCTCGAAATAAGAAGAACTGAGCGGGAGTACAACGCCAGGATCAACGACCCCAGGGTCGGGAAGGTGAAGATCCTCCGCCCCCAGGAGATCCCCACATACGTCGCCAAGGGGTACTTCGACCTGGGGATTTCGGGGACTGACTGGGTCAAGGAGTCTGAGGCCGACGTCGTCACCGTGGCGGAGCTCGACTACGGAAAGCGGGGACCGGGCAAGGTCAAGGTCGTCGTCGCGGTCCCCGAGTCCCAGAAGGCCGAGAGCGGAAAAGACGTCGTTCCCGGGAGCAGGATATCGACGGAGTACCCGAACCTCACGAAAAAATTCTTCGATGGATTGGGGATCCCGGTGGAGGTCGAGTACTCCTACGGGGCGACGGAGGCGAAGGTCCCGGAGCTGGCGGACGCCGTCGTCGACCTGACGGAGACCGGGTCGACCCTGGTCAAAAACGGCCTCAAGATCATCGACGTGATCCTGGAGTCGACATCGGAGCTTGTCGCAAACAAGGAGAGCTGGGCCGATCCGGTGAAGAGGGAGGAGATCCAGGCCATCGAGACGATGCTCTTTGCCGTCACCAGGGCCAGGGGCAAGGTGCTGATCGCCCTGAACGTCCCCGAGAAGCAGATCGAGGACGTGATCGCCCTTCTGCCCAGCATGAAGCGGCCCACGGTCTCGAAGCTCTACAATTCGGGGTACTACGCCGTCCAGAGCGTGGTGGACAAATCTCAGATAAACCTCCTGATCCCGCAGCTAAAGAAGGCCGGGGCCGAGGACATAATCGAGGTCAACATATCCAAGATCGTGCCCTGATAAATCGTCGGGGCGAAGAATAACACAAACAGCAGGAACCTGAAGAGCAGGAAGAATGGCCGAAAAACGAAGTTTTGTGGTTGGCGGGCGTGAAGGGATTCGAACCCTTGATCTACAGCTTAGGAGGCTGCCGCCTTGTCCTGGCTAGGCTACACGCCCACTTCGGCTTTCTGAGGGGGAAACTCGTATAT
>CAZNGI010000186.1:0-3758 GCA_964572505.1 uncultured Methanotrichaceae archaeon
GCCGGAGGCCGTAGGTGATCTCGCAAACGGGCTTGGTTATGTGCCTTCGCCCCGGCGACATGGCGATGGCGATTACGTCTGGTCTGGAGGCCTCGGAGAGGGTTCCGCGCTGGGCGAGGCCGCCGCCCTTGGCAAGCCCCATGCTCTCTCGGCAATCCACAACCTGGGTCGTCCTGCCGATCATGAGAATTTATTCGGGGGTTAACGCATATTAGGCTTTGCCAGCCGTTTTTTTTCGATCCGGCCGCGCCCTTTAAGCCCCATGGAGCCGATTGGCTTGTATGCTCTCTTTTGTTGGCCTGGGCCTCTACGACGAGAAGGACGTCTCGGTTAGGGGGCTTGAGACGATCAAAGATGCGGACCTGATCTTTGCCGAGTTCTACACCTCAAGGCTCATGGGCGTCTCGCCGGAGCGGCTCGCTGAGTTCTACGGAAAGGACGTCCGCCTTCTGAGCCGGGAGGAGGTGGAGGTCAGCCCCGAGGAGTGGATGAGCCAAGCACGGGAGAAGAAGGTCGCCTTCCTGGTGGGGGGTGACCCCATGATCTCCACCACCCACCTGGACCTGCGGCTCCGAGCCCTGAAGATGGGGATCGAGACCCGGGTCGTCCACTCCTCCTCCATCGTCACCGCCATCTCGGGGCTCACCGGCCTTCAGAACTATCGGTTCGGAAGGTCCACCTCGATACCCTACCCGTATGTTGCGCGTGGCAAGAGGATCATCGCCCAGAGCCCTTACGATGTCGTCGTCGAAAACCTCGAGCGGGACCTTCACACCCTCCTCTTCCTGGACATCCAGGTGGATAGGTACATGACCGTCGGCGAGGGGGCAGATCTCCTCCTGGAGATGGAGAATATCTCCGGAGGCGATCGCCTCTCCGCCGCCCTCGGCGTGGGCGTGGCGAGGGCCGGGTCCGACGACGCCAATGTGTTGGCAGACTGGCTGCCAAAGCTCACAGAGCACGACTTCGGTGGTCCCCTGCACATCCTCGTAGTCCCGGCGAGGCTTCACTTCATGGAGGCCGAGGGGCTGGTGGCCCTGGCCAGGGCCCCCCAGGAGATCCTGGAGGCGGCGGAGTCCTGACCGAGAAAGCTTTAATAATACCCGGATATTCCTCCAAGAATACTGGAGGATTATCGTGCCCAAGATATCAGTGGAGATTCCCCAACACATTATCGATGACATCAACCGCCACGTCGGCGACGACGGAAAGTTCGTAACCTTCTCCGACGCGGTCCGGACGGCCCTGAGGAAGATGCTGGACCAGCTCGACGAGATAGACCGCCGCCAGGGCAGGCTGAAGGAGGAGGGCGAAGAATGAAGATGGGATTGACCCTGGAGTTTGACGCCGCCCACCGCCTCCCGGGTTACGACGGCAAGTGCGCGAGGGTCCACGGCCACACCTACGACGTGGAGGTGGTCCTGGAGGGGCCGGTGGACGCGAATAGCGGCTTTCTGATGGACTTTTACGACCTGAAACGGATACTGAAGTCGATCCTGGAGGAGCTGGACCACCGCGATCTGAACGAGATCCTCCCAAACCCCACGGCGGAGAGGATCGCAGAGCACATAAAGATCGGCCTTGAGAATCATCTTCTTGAGAGCCCCGCAAGCCTCGTCTCGGTGAAGCTCTGGGAGGGGAAGAAGAAGTGGGTGATGACCGAATGAAGCCGAAGGCCGTATGCCTCTGCTCTGGAGGCCTCGACTCCACGGTGGCGGCGGCCAGGGCGTTGCATGATGGCTTTGAGATCCACATCATCCACGTCCTCTACGGCCAGAAGGCCGAAAGGAGGGAAAAGAGAGCGATCGAGGAGATCGCAAAAGCCCTTGCCGCATCCGAGGTCAGGTTCGTCCGGACGAACATATTCCAGAACTTGACACCCCTGACGACGGCCGAGGCCCCCATCCCATCAGGCGACGAGGTCGACATTTTGAGCCCCACGTCCACACCTTCCACCTGGGTCTATTGCCGAAACCTCGTCTTCGGGTCGATGGCCGCAGCCTATGCCGAGGCGATCGGGGCGGAAAGCATCTACGTCGGCTTCAACGCCGAGGAGGGGAGATCATATCCAGACAACAGGCCGGATTTCGTTGAGAGGTTCAACTCTTTACTGGAAAAGTCGGTCGCCTCCTTCAGCAGACCTCCAAAGATAGAGGCTCCTCTCGTCGACCTCCTCAAGCCCGACATCGTGAAGCTGGGGTCGGAGGTGAACGCTCCCATGGAGCTGACCTGGTCCTGCTACCTGGACGATGAGGTCCACTGTGGAGAGTGCGAGGCCTGTCAGCACCGGAGATTCGGCTTTTTGGAGGCGGGCGTGGTTGACCCCACAGAGTATCGATGAGATCGGATTTCTCGGGGAGATCTTCTCCTCTTTTCAGGGCGAGGGCCCCCTGATCGGAAGAAGGCAGGTATTCGTCAGGACCGCAGGCTGCAATTTAAGCTGCTGCTACTGCGATACCCCGCGATTTCGTCGCGACGTCAAATTTTGTGGGGTCGAAGATCCCTTGGCTTCTGGCCTTTTTAGGCAGGCCAAAAACCCGGTAAATCTGAGCTGGGTGATGGAGCAGATCCTCGCCCTCTGGGCTATTGGCACCCACAGCGTCTCGATAACCGGGGGCGAGCCCCTCTGCCAGCCCGAGTTCGCCCGGGCCCTGGCGATGAGCTGTGCCGCTGAAGGCCTGCCCGTGTACTTCGAGACGAACGGCTTTTCTCGAAGTCGCTTCTCAAGGCTGATCGACTGGATCGACTTTGCGGCCGTAGACATAAAGCTTCTAAGCCACAAGGCTTGCTCTCCCAGCGAATTGAGCCATCTTGTTGAAAACGAGCTTGCCTGCATCGAAGGCGCATCCAGGGCGGGGGTCGTCGCCATCGCTAAGGCTGTGATCCTGGATTCTACATCGATTGAAGAGATAGAAAGCCTCTGCCCCCGCCTTGAAGGGCTGGAGGTCACCTTTGTGCTCCAGCCAGCTTCTGGCGCTCAAAAGCCGGATCCAGAAAAACTGATGCTCCTCCACGAGGCAGCATCGGAGCATCTGGGAGAAGTAGTGGTCATACCCCAGACCCACAAGATGGTGGGCGTTCTCTGAAAGGAAGTTGCACGAAAGAGGGGTTTTTTCAGATCCGATCGACGGATTCGTCCTTCCTCTCAGCGATCCTCTCTTTCACCATCTGTCTTCTCTTCTCGGCGCTCTTGTCGTACATCTCCTTGTAGCGATCGGAACGCTCGTTCTTATCCCAGCTCGCAACTCTCCGATCGAGCGCCTCGAACATGTGCTTCTCTGCGGCCTTGACCGTCTCCAGATCACCCCGGAGAACCAGTATCTCTCTCTCTTCGGTATCGCCGTCTATAAGGCCGACCTTGGCGTTTCGCCTCACCGGCTCCAGCTCGAAGTTGTCCACCAAATCCTCGATTACGCTCAGGGGCATCCCGATGGGAATCGCCAGGTCGTAGAGCCCCGCAAGCTCTTCTTTGTTATCAATTTCAGCGTCGGCCATCCCAGTATCACCTCCAGTTCCTCGTCCCTTGAAGATTTAAGTCTGTCGAAAGGCCGAATTCAAAGCGGTTTCAAACGCGATCGTATCAGCAGATCGTGACGGTGATATTGCTGCAGGAGGGCCAGCCGTCGCCCCAATCAGGCAAAGGAAGCGAAAATTTGCGCGGTGAATCCGGGGTCGTGTACGTGAATCATTGAATTGGCACCCCGAATGTCATTAGCTCCTTGATAGTCCATACATGATCAGTCAATCTTTCTGCCATC
>CAZNGI010000187.1:0-3748 GCA_964572505.1 uncultured Methanotrichaceae archaeon
TAATGCTATCGCATTCAACCTATTCCCGTTGCGTACCCTCCAAAAGCAAAAGGAAGTCTCGCGGAGGCCACTAACTTAAACCAGAATAGCGTCCATTAACGCGTTGAGATTAAAAATACAGACGTGGAACTATACGAGATCGCAAATCAGCAGTTAATAGAAATCCACCCTCGATGATTCCTTCCGAGAATCTTATTCGACCTCCAGAGATATTCGCCCAAAGGGCCGCGATTTTGTGGGCGGATTGTACACTTAGTAGGATTGAAATTTCACAATAAGGTTAGAAAACTGGATAAAACAGAAAACGTTATATCCACAACTCGCCCAAAATACCATCATGGGCGAATATCTGGTCAAGTGCCTGGGCTGCGGGTACGTGCAGCCGCCCCGCGCTCTCGCCTGTCAAAATGACGATTCACTGCTCAGAACCGAGTACTTCACAAAAAGGCTCACCCTCAGAGACGACCTTCCGGGCCTCTGGAAGTTCTATGACTGGCTTCCCGTAAAGGAGCCCCTTCGTGGATCTGGGGAGAAGCCTGTGACCTACAAAAGCAAGGGGCTGGCCCGGGAACTTGGCCTTGAAAACCTCTACGTCAGCTTCAGCGGCTATTGGCCCGAGAGGGGGGCCAAGATGACCACCTGCAGCTTCAAGGACCTTGAAGCTCCGCCCACGGTGGAGAGGATGACCGAGTGGGAGGACGACCAGATCCTGGTGGTCGCTTCGGCAGGAAACACCGCGAGGGCCTTCGCCCAGGCAGCCTCGGTGGCGAACCTGCCACTAATCCTGGTCGTCCCGCCCACGGGCCTCGACCGGCTCTGGATCTGCGAGAAGCCCTCAGACTCGATCTGCGTGATATCGGTGAACGGCGACTACACCGAGGCGATCGACTTCGCGGGCAGGCTCGCAGCCCATCCCAGGTTCGTTGGGGAAGGCGGGGCGAGGAACGTCGCCCGGAGAGACGGGATGGGGGTCATAATGCTGGACGGCGCCCTCTCGATGAAGGCCCTTCCCAAACACTACTTCCAGGCCGTCGGGAGCGGTACCGGCGGGATCGCCGCCTGGGAGGCCTCGATTCGATTGATCGAGGACGGCCGCTTCGGTCGGCACCTTCCCAAACTTCACCTCGCCCAGAACAGCCCCTGCGCCCCGATCTACGCCGCCTGGACCGGCTCGAAGATGGAGACGGGCCGGTGCCCCGCTGGGATGTACGACGACGTCCTCTACAACAGAAAGCCGCCTTACGGCGTCAAGGGCGGCGTCAAAGATGCCCTGGAGGAGACCGGCGGGGAGGTTTACGGGATCTCCAACCAGGAGGCGAGACTGGCCCAGAAGATCTTCGAGGAATCTGAGGATATCGACATTTTGCCAGCGGCAGCGGTCGCCGTCGCCGCCCTTTTGAGGGCCGTCCGATCCGGGGCGGTCGAAAAGAACGATCTCATACTGCTCAACATCACCGGGGGCGGAGTCTCCCGGGCGAAGGAGGAACTGGACATGAACCTGCTCAAATGCGACATCAAGGCCGAACCATCAGCCCTCTCATCCGCATCTACATCCACATCACCATCTGACACTGACCTTCTGGCTGAGATCGACGAGATCCTGGGACGGAGGGCCTGAACCATGACGACGGAGCGGGCCTGCAAGCTCACCATAATCGGGGGGGTCGATAAAGACGGAAACCCGGACCTGGTGGAGAGGCTGGACATGCACCGGGGCGAGATCATCGGGATCGTCGGGCCGACGGGCTCGGGAAAAAGCTCCCTCATAGCCGACATCGAGCAGTTCGCCCAGGGAGACACCCCCTCGGGCCGGAAGATTATGATCGACGGGTGTGAGCCACGGGCTGAGACGAGGTCTGACCCCCGAAAGAAGCTGATCGCCCAGCTCTCCCAGAACATGCACTTTCTCGCAGACATGAGCGTCGAGGAGTTCCTCCGGATGCACGCAAAGAGCAGGGGAAGGTCGCCCGAGGTAGTGGACAGGGTGATTGAGCTGGCAAACACCCTCACCGGCGAGCCCGTCCATCCCGACCATCACCTGACGATCCTCAGCGGTGGCCAGTCGAGGGCCCTCATGACAGCAGACATCGCCGTCATCAGCGATTCGCCGATCGTTCTCATCGACGAGATCGAGAACGCCGGGATCAAGAAGAAGGAGGCGCTCGAGCTTCTTGCAGGCGAGGGAAAGATCGTCGTCGTCGTGACCCACGACCCGATGCTCGCTCTCATGACCTCAAGAAGGGTCGTGATGAAGAACGGCGGGATGATAAGGGTGATTGAGACGAGTTCTGTTGAGCAGAAGGTCTGCGAGGATCTGGCCAAAGTAGACGACTGGCTGATGAACCTGCGGGAGACGATCAGGCGGGGCGAGGTGGTGGGGGCCGCTCTTTGAAGCTGGTGGTGATCGCGGGAACCCCCGGCTCCGGCAAAACCTCGGTTCTGATGCACGCCGTAAAGAGCCTCCAGAGGGAGGGGCTCCGGCCCGCCGTCGTCAAGATCGACTGTCTCTGGACCGAGGACGACAAGAGGTTCCAAAGGCTCGGAGTGCCCGTTGCCGTGGGCCTTGCGAAGGACATGTGTCCCGACCACTACTCGATCTACAACGTCGACGAGATGCTCGAGTGGGCGAGGGAGCAGGAGGCCGACGTCCTCCTCAACGAGACCGCAGGCCTGTGCCTGCGGTGCGCTCCGTACCCCGACTCGTGTCTTGCGGTCTGCGTCATCGACGTCACAACGGGGCCGAACGCTCCCCTCAAGGTGGGGCCGCTTCTGACGACGGCGGACGTCGTCGTGGTGACGAAGGGGGACATGGTCTCCCAGGCCGAGAGGGAGGTCTTCCGGGAGAGGATCCTCGAGGCGAACCCCAGGTGCGGGATCATCGAGGCGAACGGCCTCACCGGCAAGGGAGCAGCAGAGCTCGCCGAGCTGATCAGGGGAGGGCCCGAGGTCGGCGAGAACATGCTCCTTCGGCACAACCCGCCCCTTGCGATATGCACCCTCTGCACCGGGGAGCTCCGGGTTTCAAAGGAGCACCACCGGGGAGTCCTCCGCCATCTGGACGGGTTCATGGAGTACTCCGGGGAGTAGAGAAGTAGAGAGAGGCAGAGAGGCTTGCGAATTGGTTAAAACGTGAAGGTGAAAGCGAGATGAAAGAGATCGCAAAGCTTCTGCCCGGCTACAACTGCGGCGAGTGCGGGTTCAAGAACTGCCGGGAGTTCGCCAGGGCCTTACTGAAAGGCCAGGACCTCGACCTCTGCCCCTACCTCGGCCAGGAGAAGCACCTCGCCGAGAGGGCCAAGATCGAGGAGATCCTTCCCGAAATGAGAAGGCGATGGGGTGAGGGTGGAAGAGAAGGGCGAATGGACGAAGAGGTTGAGGCCGAGATCCGGGGCGTCATCGACGGTCTGGCTGCGGACTTCGCCCTGGCACCGCTTCCTAGCGAGCCCGCCTGTCGCGAGGACATCCACCCCTTCGACCGGGATGCAGAGTTTGAGGTGGGAGACGTCCTCCGCTATCGGCCTCTAGGCTGCCCGGTAACTCATTTTGGCAAGATCATAAAGATCGATCACGGCCTCGTAACCGTCCACATGGTGGGGCCGCGCCACCTCCTCGGCGACAAGGACTTCGCCCCAAAAGACGTGGGGGTCTGCTTGGTGGCGGCCTTCGAGGGGGTCGTTAGCAGGGGCCGAATTCCCGAGGTCGGGGAGACGGTGAGCTTTCTTCCCGAGCACTGCATGATGCAGAAGGT
>CAZNGI010000188.1:0-3597 GCA_964572505.1 uncultured Methanotrichaceae archaeon
AACCTCGAGACGAGGCTTCGAAAGCTCAAAGAGGGGAACTACAGGGCGATCGTCCTCGCCGAGGCCGGGATCCAGAGGATGGGCTACCATCCGAAGTACTCTGTTCTGGACCCCGAGAAGTTCGTGCCATCTGCAAACCAGGGAGCAATCACGGTGGTGGCGACGAAAGGGCTGGCGGAGGAGCGGGTTTGTGAGATCGACCACCTGCCCACGAGGATGGAGGCCGAGTGCGAGCGGGTGATCCTGGAGACGATCGGAGGATCCTGCGTCGTCCCGATGGCGGCTTACGCCCGGCTGGAGGGAAAAGAGCTGAGGGTCCTGGCCGAGGTTCTATCCCTGGACGGGTCCAGGTTTGTGAGGGTCGAGGGGAGGGTTTCGGCGGACGATCACCTCAGTGGGGCAAAAAAGCTGAGCGGTGAGCTGGTGGAGATGGGCGGACGCGATCTTGCAGAAGAGGCGGTGAGGGAAGTTGGAAAGATCTGAGAGGGGCAAGGTCCGCCTGGTTGGGGCAGGCCCCGGCGATCCGGAGCTTTTGACTTTGAAGGCGAGGAGGCTGATCGAGGAGGCCGAGGTCGTCTTATTCGATCGGCTCCTATCCCCAGAGATCCTGAACTGGATCTGTGAGGATGCCGAGAAGATCGACGTCGGAAAGCTTCCCGGCCGCCACAAGCTCTCCCAGGAGGAGATCAACGCCCTTCTCGTGAAGAAGGGGCTAGAGGGGAAGATGGTGGTCAGGCTGAAGGGGGGCGACCCCTACGTCTTCGGCAGAGGCGGCGAGGAGGGGCTCGCCCTGGCCAAGGCCGGAATACCCTTCGAGGTGGTGCCCGGCGTCACCTCGGCGATATCGGTTCCGGCGGGGGCGGGAATTCCCGTCACCCATCGGGGCGTCACCACAGCCTTCACCGTGGTCACTGGCCACGAGGAACCTGGAAAAGACGAGAACCTGGACTGGGAGGCCCTGGCCAGGGTGGGGGGAACTCTCGTCGTCCTGATGGGGGTATCGAGGCTCTCGGAGAACGCATCAGCGCTGCTGCAGGGCGGCCGGTCGCCCGAGACCCCGGCAGCCCTCATCGAGAGGGGATGGAGCCCCGAGGAGAGGCTGGTCGTCGGAACCCTGGGCGACATCGTCGAGAGAGCGAGAAAGGCCGATGTCCAGTCCCCCGCGATACTGGTGGTGGGGGACGTCGTATCTCTTTCAGAGAAGCTCAGGCCCACCACCATCGCCATCTTGAGGCCCGACAACCGGGGCGATGAGTCTGAGAAGATCGCTCGGGACCTCGGGTTCAGGCCGCTTCTCGCCCCGTCCATCGCCTTCAGGGAATTAACGCTGCCTACGGACCTTCCAGAGAGGATCGGGAAGGCGGACTGCGTCGTATTCACCAGCGCCACGGGGGCCGAGATCGCCCTCCGGGACGAGAAGGTGGCCGATTCTCTCAAATGGTCCGTTCTTGCCACCATCGGCCCCAGGACGAAGGAGGCTTTGGAGGAGAGGGATCTTTCGGTCGCAGTCGTCCCCGAGAGCTTCAGCTCCAAAGGCCTCGCCGAGGCCCTGGCTCCGAGGTTCAAAAGGGTCCTCCTGCTTCGTAGCGCCAAGGGGAGCCAGGAGCTGGTGGGGATCCTGGAGGAGGCCGGGGTCGAGGTGGACGAGGTCCACCTCTACGACATCGCCCCCTCCCTGGACCCGAGGCTCGACTGGCTGATTCTGCGGGGAAGGCCCGACGTCTTCGCCTTCACCAGCGGCTCCACCGCCAAGAACCTGATCGAGAGGGCAAAAGAGCTGGGAGCGGAGGACGATCTCAGAGAGAGGGTGGCTCAGGCGAAGGTGGCGGCCATCGGTCCACCCACCAAAGCGGAGCTGGAGCGGCTCGGCGTGAGGGTTGACTATGTGCCAGACAGGTACACTTTTGAAGCGATGCTGGAAGAGATCAGGAGGAAATAATGATCATATTCTCAAAGGCCTTGGCAGACCAGGCCACGGTCTGGGACGCGCTAAGGGCCGCTGAAGAGGTCGGCGAGCCCGTACCCGATGACATGATAAGGTTCTCGGGCCAGACGAAGCCCGTGGTGATGTGGAACATCACCCGCCGCTGCAACTTAGCCTGCGAGCATTGTTACATAGACGCGACGGCCGTCGCGGCCGAGGAGCTGAGGCTCGAGGAGGGGATAAGGCTCATCGACGAGCTGGCCCGCCTCAAGATCCCGATGCTTATTCTCACCGGAGGCGAGCCGCTTCTCAGCCGGAACTTTTACGCCTACGCCTTCCACGCCAAGGAGGTGGGGTTGCGGACGGTCGTCTCGACGAACGGGACCCTCATAACTCCAGAGGCTGCAAGGCTCCTCAAAGAGGCCGGGATCAGGTACGTCGGGGTGAGTCTCGACTCCTGCAGGCCCGAGGTCCACGACAGGTTCAGGGGGGTCGAGGGAGCTTACAAGAGGGCCATAGACGGCCTCAAGAACGCCAGGGACGCTGGCCTCAAGACCGGCCTTAGGGTGACCCTCACAAAAGACAACTGGCACGAGATACCGGCCCTCCTAGACCTGACCCTTGAGATGGAGATCCCAAGGTTCTGCCTCTACCACCTCGTCCCCGTGGGGAGGGCAGCCGACATCTCAGACCGAGATGTCTCCCCCGAGGAGAGGAGGAGCGTCATCAAGTTCCTGGCCGAGGCCGCCGTCGAGCTGAAAGACGAGGAGATCGAGATTCTCTCGACCGACTCACCCATGGACGGAGCCTACCTCCTGGAGATGCTGAAAGACGATCCTGAGAAGCGAGAGAGGGTCCGAAAGCTTCTCCTGAACGCCGGGGGCTGCACCGCCGGCGCCAAGGTCTCCAACATAAACCACCGGGGAGATGTCCTTCCCTGCCACTTCATGCCCGAGGTTGTCGTCGGGAACGTCCGGGAGAGGAGCTTTCAGGATATCTGGATCGACAACCCCGTCCCGGAGCTTTTGGCCCTGAGGGATATCAGGTCCCATCTCAAGGGGGCCTGTGGCGAGTGCGAGTACCTGGAGCTATGCGGCGGATGCCGGCAGAAGGCGAGGTACTACTGTGGGGACGTCCTGGGAGAGGATCCGACCTGTGTGGTGAAGGATCTCAAAAGGGCCTGAGCCTCGAAGGTCCCTCACCGCCAGATCCTTCAATCGATAATTTTTCACGGCGATCTTTTTTTTCGTTTCAGGTCGGACAGTCTCATCACTATTCAGATTTCTCTGCCGCGCAGAGGCTGGAAAAAGATCCCCATAATTGGGACTTTTGGTGGATCGGATACGGCCTTATCTTCCAAATCGAGAAAAAAGGGCCACGGTACCGGAAAGTTTAATAAACGTGTACAGCCGAATTAATGTCAGGAGTGATGTAAATGGCGGAAGAGAAGAAGAAGGAAGAGGAAGAGGAAGAGGTTGCAAAGGTCGAACCCATAAGGCCAGGTGAGAAGCGCGGCGGTCAAAAGAGGCTGCTGGACAGCTGCGTATAGATCGATGACCAGGCGAGCCGCTCACGCGGCCGCCGTAGTTCGTTTTTCTCGATGGCTTCGTCACGAGGCCCGGTCGGTCACCCGTTTGGGGTGACGCCATCGGGCCGTTTTTGTTTATTTATTT
>CAZNGI010000189.1:0-3592 GCA_964572505.1 uncultured Methanotrichaceae archaeon
GAAGAACCTGGCCTAGATACTGCGCCACCCCACCAGAAGGCCGAAAAATGAGGGCTCGTCCCTGAAACATAGAAACATTTTTCATATATCATGACAGCGTTCCTCATCAGACGAAGTTGGCCAAGTCGGAACCGCGTACCTGCCACTTTCGAGCCATGAAGCCTCGATGGACTGCTGGAGAAGTGAACCTTTAATGTCGTACACAGTTATCGTATTGCCGAAAGCCGAAAAACATCTAATCAAGCTGGATCAGAGGACGTTCGATAAGATCTCAAAGCACATCGAAGAGCTGAAGGAAAGCCCCTACAATCCACGACCCCGCGCCGATATCAAGAAGCTGAAAGGTTTCAAATCTCCACCTATGTACAGGCTGAGGGTCGGAAAGCAGAGATTAGAGTACTTCGTCGACGAATCGGACAAAACGATATACATTACCGGCGCCTTCATAAGATCAGGCGACTCAGATTATAGATAAGAGTATATATCAATATGACTAAAAATGGATTTGTTGGGTGCAAAATGGACGCCGTAAAAGTCGTGAAACGTGATAAGCAGAGCGAAGCGGAATACGTTGATTCCCAATATGAATATCTAATTGAGAACAAAGACAAGGGAATCACGTTCGAGGAATTGCGCCGCAGGCGATCCACCGAGCGCTGATATTTTGGCAAGCTCCGGTGCATAAAGCCTCACCACCAGATAAGAGGATCAGCGATCGTACTCCTTCTCTCCTACCCCGCCCTTCGTCGCTCTGAAGGCGAAGCTCCGCCAGCTCCTCGCCGCCACGGTGACGGCTCGCATCCTTGTTCTCGCCCTCGCCGGGTACGTTTCCGCCGCAGATAGCGCCTCAGCCCCGCATCCCTCCCGATCCCCGCCGCCCTCTGATCGGGGTTCGGATCACGTCGGCTCGGATCACCCCATTTATGGAGCTTTTCCCTCCGAGAAGAATCTGACCGAGATCGCTGGAGCCCCCCTCTCCTCTCGACCTTCTACCAGCATCCCGCCGCAAAGAGAGATCGATCTCTGCAGAAACTTCAGTTCAGGCTCGCGGAGGGGATTTATCAGCTTCAGGCCTTGGCCCCAGATGCTGGCCGAGACCGAGTCGCTGGATTTGAAGGTCCTGACGGCGATCTTCTCCGCCCTCGCGGCCACGAGCCTTTCGAGGAGGTCTATGACGAGATCTGAGAAACGCTCAACGTCTATCAACACCATTAGCAGGTCGTCGGCCCCCTCGAAGGTCAGATCGGCCCTCTCGGACAGGTTAACGTGAGATATCCTGGCCTTCAGGGCCCGCAGGTATTCCTCTTCGGTCTCGGCCTCCAGAATCGCGTCTTCGTCGTAGGGCTTACGCCTGAAGCCCTCTAGGGTTCGCCGATGGTTGGGCGATAAACTGGGAGTTTTGCAGCTTCAATACAAATAAATAAGCCGCTGCTTACAGATGCTTAAGATGGACCAAAAAGCAATTCAGAGCCTCATCTCCGAACTGCGCCGCTGCCACGGAGAACTCGAGGGCGTGGAGGCCAAGGCAGCCCGCACAGGCACCCCTCCAGACCTCTTCAAGCCCATCTCCGCCTTCGCCAACCGGCCAGGCGGAGGAGTTCTCCTCTTCGGCCTGGACGAGGACTCAGGCTTCAAGGTCGTGGGAGTAGGCAATCCCAGAAAGTTACAGGAAGACCTCAGCGGTCTGGCAGCCCAGATGGAGCCACCCCTCCGCCCCAGCTTCTCAGTTGAAGAGATCGAGGGAGGGATTGTGGTGGCCGTAGAGGTCCCGGAGGTCTCCTACGACCAGAAGCCCTGCTACCATCGCTCGCACCGTCTCCAGGAAGGGTCCTTCATCCGCGTGGGAAACTCCACGCGCCGGATGAGCGACTACGAGATCTACGGCTTCGTCAGCTCCCGCACTCAACCCAAGTTCGATGCCGAGCCCATAATCGAGGCCGTACTGGAGGATTTGGACAAGGGAAAGCTGGAGGAATATATAGCCCAGCAGAGAAAAGCCCGGCCCAGTGCGCCCTACTGGAGTCTGCCCTTTGAGCAGATACTGAAGCAGCTCCGCATAGTGGCCGAGGCTGACGGCGTCCTTCACCCCACCCTCGCCGGTCTGCTCATGTTCGGCGTCTATCCACAGAGATTCGAGCAGCAGATGGTGGTGGTGTTCCTGCAATACTACGGCACAACGACCATGGAGGAGGCACCCTCCGGAGAGCGTTTCCTGGATAACCGCAAATTTGAGGGCACGGTCAAAGAGATCATCGACAACGCCACCACCTACGTGATGACCAGCATGCGCAGGGGCAGCCTCATCCGAGGAGTACTTCGCCAGGATGTGCCAGAGTATCCAGAGGTGGCCTTGAGAGAGGCCATTGTGAACGCCGTAGCCCACCGGGACTACAGCCAATTCGTGCGTGGCAGCCACATCCAGGTGCGGATGTTTGCCGACCGCCTGGAGGTCGAGAACCCCGGAGGACTCTATGGCGGAGTAACCATCGACAATCTGCGGGAGGGTCAGTCTACAAGGAACAGACTGCTGGTGCAGCTCATGGAGGATATGCACCTGGTAGAGAACAGGGGCAGCGGCATAGACGCCATGCTGGAAGCCATGCAGAAGAGGGGCCTGCCTGCGCCGATATTCGAGGACAAGAGAAGCTCGTTTCTTGTGAAGTTTTATCAGGTGAAGCTCGCAGAGCTCTCTGAGGAGGAGCAGAGAATCATAGCATACGTGAAGGAGCACGGCTCCATAAGGAGGGCTGAGGCTCAGAAGCTGCTTGAGGTCAGCGATACAAGGGCAAAATATACACTCTCGAAGATGGAGAAAGCTGGAATGCTGCGCATGGTGGGACGGCAAAAAGGCGCACGCTATCTAATTCCCTAAATATGGATAATTTTTGGATAAATTATAATTAGCCATACTGGCTAAGCCTGTAGCTCTGTGGCGGCTGCAATAGCAGAGCCATTTTTGAGTATCATAACCTACATACTACTCATACAGGTGACCTGAAGGGATACTCCCAAAAGCCGTTACGGGGGCAGCTCGCGTTCTCGTCCTCGCCGGAGATGTTTCCGACGTAGACGTACTTTATCCTAGCATCCATTCCGATCTTCGACGCCCTCGCCTCGGTGGTCGGAGCGCGTCGGCTCGGATCGCCCCATTTACGGAGCTTTGCCCTCCGAGAAGAACCTGACCGAGATCGCTGGAGCCCCCCTCTCCAGAGGGCCGGAAATGTGAGGCCTGGTCACTGAAAACAGAGAAACATTTACGTGTATAGTGACAGCGCCCTCCTAAAACGAAGTCGACCGAGCCGAAACCGGGACCCTGCATCCCAAGACGCGGTCCGATCCGGCGGCCGGTCGTCAAATCGATCGAGAATGGTCGGGAAGGTCCAGAGGGCGATGGGGATGGAGGCGAGACCCCTCGGGCGGCTGTTGTCCGAAGCGGGAAGAAGGCACTGCACTACACCTTCGGGCTGGGGGAGAGGATCGAAGGGATGCCGGAGAAGTGAAAGATCCGCAAAATAATGTCATATACCAAAAAGGCCACTTAATTATGCTTATGTGCGCGCGCGCCACGTCAAAAGAGGCAAAACGCCCCCCC
>CAZNGI010000190.1:0-3577 GCA_964572505.1 uncultured Methanotrichaceae archaeon
GTTATTTGACCATCCCAACCGCAGCAAGCTGCGGGGTATTCATTTTAAAATAAAAAAAATCCGAGGAGGTGGCGAGCTCACTTGTTGCTCGCCATCACCTCTTTTGTAACGACCCTGTAGGTGTAGTCTATCGTTACTTCTTCGCGGGGCAGAAGCTCCAGCTCCCATTCGAGGCCCGTCGCCGTCGTCTCCTTCGGCTCGGGGACCGCCGAGAGGATCTCCGCCTTCAGGGGCTTTCTGTCCGAGACCTCGGCGGTTGCGTTTCTGTCGATGTTGCTCTTTAGGCTGAGATGATAGGTCCAGGTCTCCGTCGTCACCTTCATCGCCGTGGTGGCGTTTCCGGCTCCCGGCACCTGGACTATCTCCTCGACAGAGGTGTAGTTGGCAAGCTTCCTTTCAACCTTCAGGTCTGCCGAGGACCCGACGTCGATCTCGGCCTCGGTGCCGGTGGGGGTGTAGGGGATCTCCACCTCAGAGACGTACTCGCCGTTCTTGTAGAGGAGGGCACTTCCCGCAGGCCAGGGGTCTTTCATGGTGTTGTTAGCCTTGACCATCTCCGTCACCGGCCCCTCGTTCTGATAGTAAGCGTCCCAGACGTAGCTCCTCGTTATGGGGGCGGCCTCCTCAAAGAGGGGAAAGCCCACCTCCTTGTCCATCTCGAGGTCCTTTCGTCCCTCAAGCTCGTAGATGTAGAGGGTCTCAAGCTCGCCAGTGGCGGGTGCAGGGGCCGCCTTAGGGGCGTACGCCGCCGGCGCTTCCACCGCCTCTTCAGCCACGGCATAGTCGGCCAAGCCCACAGCCTCTCTGAGGAACGCCAAGGGCTCGACCTGGGGCGGGCCCGAGACGAGCTTCAGCCTGACGCCTTCCAGGTCCTCGCCGAAGTTGTTGCCGACAACGGCCTGGGCCGATACCAAAACCGTCTCCTCCTCCAGGTGGACGGAGTAGCTGGGCATCCAGAGGCCCGCCCTCGGCATCAGGTAGATGAGCTCGAACTGTTGGACTGCTGTGGACGAGACATTGAGGGTGTACTCTGGGTTGTCGTCGTAGACGATCTTCTCGACGGTGGCGTTGGTGACGGCAAACCTGACCGACTCCACCTTCACCGATGGCGGCAGGTCCAGGACGAACTGGTGGACGCCCTCCGTTACCTCCATCTCCCCGGTCCTCTTCACCGTGGCTAGGCCGTCGGGATAGATGGTCACCGAGTCGACGGGAAGGCTGATGATGGTGATCGCCTCGATCTCGCCCGAGCCGTCATCGACGGCCGAGGCCGGATGGAGGGCCAGCATCAGCACGATAAAAGCCAAAATCTTCTTCATGATCGATACCTCATATTTGCCTGAAACATATACACCGCCTTATTATATTATGCTTTTCCAGTCCTTCGATCTGCTCTGTCACTTTCTCCATCATCACCCTCTTCATCATCTTCTTCGACCGGCCCACCAATCCTCATCTCGCGGGGCGACGTCGCAACGCTTATATCGGTATATCGAACTTCCCCACCCTGAGTCGTACGGTGATGTTCTCATGTTTCTGGACTTCTGGAGAGATGTCGAGTCGCTCTTGCGCGACGCCATGGATCGATGCGGGTTTGTGCTGCCCGAGACCGACGCCAAGATCAATGGAAACGATCTTCTGCTGGAGACGAGCCCCCATGCCGACCTCGCCTCACCCATATCCTTCAGGCTAGCACCCCTTCTCAAGAAAAATCCCGCAAAGATCTCCCAGGAGCTGTTGGAGGCGATAGTCACCGACGAAAACGGCACCGTGGACCGGGTTGAGGCGATGGGCCCCTATCTGAACTTCTATGCTAACCGCCGCTTCCTCGACTCAGCCGTCCTCGAAGCAGAGGGTGATCGCTGCTGGACCGGATCCATGACCGAGAGGGTGATCGTCGAGCACACCTCCGCCAACCCCAACGGCCCCCTCCACGTAGGCCACATAAGAAACTCCGTCATCGGGGATACCCTCGTCAGGATTCTCCGCCGGGCTGGCTGCAGGGCGGAGGCCCAGTACTACGTAAACGACATGGGCCGGCAGATCGCCATCGTCGTCTGGGGCTGCGGGCGGTATCCCCTGGACGATTCAAAGCCCGACCACGCCATCGCCAAGGTCTACATCCAGGCTAACAAGGACCTTGCCGCCGAACCGGACCTGAAGAATGGGGTCGACCGCCTCATGCAGCTTTACGAGTCCGGCGACTCAGAGACGGCGGCGAAGTTCAGGTCGGCGGTGGAGTTTGCCCTCTCCGGGATAGAGGATACCCTGAGGAGGCTGAACATATCCCACGACTCGTACCGCTGGGAGAGCGAGTTCGTTCGGGACGGATCGACGGCCAGAATCTTCGAGGCCCTGGAGTCGACGGGGCTCACAGAATGGGAAGAGGGCGCTCTCAAGTTCGACCTCTCGGACCAGGGCTTTGAGAAGAAGCTCGTTTTGAAGAGGTCTGACGGAACGTCCCTTTACACCACAAGAGACCTCGCCTACCACCGGTGGAAGGCCGGGAACTCCGACAGGATGATCGACGTCCTGGGAGCAGACCATAAATTGATCTCGGGCCAGCTCAAGGCGGCTCTTCGCCTCATGGGGGTCCGGGAGCCGGAGATCGTGATCTTCGAGTTCGTCTCTCTTCCGACAGGCTCCATGAGCACCAGGAAGGGCAAGTTCATCTCCACCGACGAGCTCCTCGACGAGGTCGAGGCCCAGGCTTATAAAGAGGTCACCGCCCGCAGGCCCGAGGAGGGCGAGGAGTTCAGACGGGCCGTGGCCAAAGACGTGGCCCTCGGGGCCGTGAGATACGACGTCGTCAAGGTATCGCCAGACAAGGCCACGACCTTCGACTGGAAGGCGGCCCTCGACTTTGAGAAGCTATCGGCCCCCTTCATCCAGTACTCTCACGCGAGGGCCTGCAGCATCCTTGAGAAGGCGGGCGACTTCGGCGAGTTCGATCCCCGGCTTCTCACCGGCCCTGAGGAGACCGATCTCATCAAGAAGATATCACAGTTCGACATTGCGGTCGAGCTGGCGGCCCGGGAGCTTAAGCCTCACCAGCTTGCAACCTACGCCCGGGAGCTGGCCGAGACCTTCAACCAGTTCTATAGGTCGAGCCCCGTCCTGGAGGCGGAGCCCGGCATCAGAGGGGCGAGGTTGGGACTCGTTAAGGCGGCCCGAAACTGCCTCCGGGCGACTCTGGAGACGCTGGGGATACCGGCCCTCGAGTCGATGTGAATAAAAAGCAGGGTTCCCAAAAATCGGCATTATGAAACTTCGGAGAGCGAGACGCTAAGACGACGCTGGGGCGTCCCGTCCCCGATTGTCGTCGGCCTTTTGACGAATCTGCGGCACCTTTTATTTTAAAATGAATACCCCGCAGCTTGCTGCGGTTGGGATGGTCAAGAAAACGACTTAAGGATTGTTGCGTATTCTGTATGGATGATCGAGCTGATGAAGGCGAGTCATTGCGCATACAAGATTCTGTATCACATGGTCTTCTGTGTCAAATTTGTTAGAACTCAGCTAATTGGAGAACGGCGCGAACATGCCCCGCAGCTTGCTGCGGGGTGCGCTTTTTGAC
>CAZNGI010000191.1:0-1326 GCA_964572505.1 uncultured Methanotrichaceae archaeon
AACGTTTCTCCTTCAGGGCGGCGAGGAACGGGGTCGTCGAGGGGAAGTGCCCGAAATGCGGCGAGGAGGTCCCGGGGGTCTGGTAATCTCTGGCCAGTCTCATCGAGACTCTGTTGTCAGACCTTTATGATCACCCTTGGCGCATCTCGTCCCTCGGACTTCCGCGCGGCTGAAGGGGCTGGAGAGGGTAGGCTCGTCGAGAAGGGGGTCGATGGCCGGTCTTTTCCCGTGAAGAGCGAGTACTCTCTGACGGAAGGCGGCCTTGGGATCGTGGAGATAGTCAAGGATATGAAGCGTTGGGCGTTGAAGTGGAAGATCACCAACATCGAGTGAAGCTGTCGGGACTGCAGCGAGTGTGTGCTGTGAGGTGACGCTTTTCGCCTCGAAATATTTCTCGGAGATTCCCTCCGCCTCTCTCTAAGTGTGGTGATGTTTCGTGAACTCGTCCGTTACAGAAATTATGAGAATTCGCTCATCTCGTCGCGCACACCCGAGATTAACGGATCGAAAGAGGTCCCTAAACGAAGCCATAGGTCACTGCCTTGGCATAGGCTACGAGGGCCTCGGATTTCCTGCCAAGAGCTTCGAGGGCAACGCCTTTGTTATTCCAGGCGTTGGCATACTCGGGATAGAGCCGGATGGCATTGTCAAAAGCCCGGATCGCTTCGTAGTACTCGCCTAGTCCATCGAGAGCAACGCCTTTGTTATTCCAGGCCGCAGCAAGCTCGGGATCAAGCCGGATGGCATTGTCAAAAGCCCGGATCGCTTCGTAGTACTTGCCTTGATTATTGAGAGCAACGCCTTTGTTATACCAGGCCGCAGCAAGCTCGGGATCAAGCCGGATGGCATTGTCGAAAGCCAATATCGCAGCGGCGTGATTGCCTTGGTTATTGAGAGCAACGCCTTTGTTCAACCAGGCATCGGCATGCTCGGGATCGAGCCGGATTACTTCATCGTAAGCCTGGATCGCTTCGTAGTACTTGCCTAGTCCATCGAGAGCAACGCCTTTGTTATACCAGGCGTTAGCATATTCAGGATTTCGCCGGATGGCCTCGTCGTAAGCCCGAATCGCTTCGTAGTACTTGCCCTGTTTATAGAGAGCAACACCGTTGTCATTCCAGATGTCGGCAAGCTCGGGATCGTGTCGGCCTGACCTACATTTTTTACCTCCCAAAATCCGATCTAATAGACCCACAAATTTGTCCTCCCATATTACAATCTCATTTCTTAATGGAAAATATTGCGGTAATAAACATTCTGGTACTGCACCCTCAAATGGTTGATATTTTGTGATAGGGATAAATCAACAGCTCCCTCAACGACCAA
>CAZNGI010000191.1:1426-3559 GCA_964572505.1 uncultured Methanotrichaceae archaeon
TCAAATGGTTGATATTTTGTGATAGGGATAAATCAACAGCTCCCTCAACGACCAATTGTGGTCTGTCAAACCACATTCTTTCGCGGGGCTGCTTTTTCTTTTCCTCTCCAAACAATCCAAATGTATCAGAGACCCATGCCCTCTGCAGCCCTCGAAAGCCACCGTCTCACTGTATCCAGCTCCACTTCATTAAATATTTCATCCTATCTATCGATGGCCGTCTCAGAAGAGGCCGAAGAGCTTTCCCAGGAAGAAGATGTAGAATATCAACAGCATCCACCCTTCCCAGTGGGTGATCTCCTTATCCCAGATTACGACGAAGTAGAGGAGGGTGGCGACGATCATCATCGGCATGACGAAGCCGGTTATCGTCTCCGGGATGACGAGGGTCCCAAAGAGGGCCGAAATCCCCATGATGCCGAGGGCGTTGAAGATGTTAGACCCCATGACGTTTCCTATGGCGAGCTCCGGTTTGTTCATGGCGGCGGCCCTGACGCTCACCATCAGCTCTGGAAGGGAAGTCCCCAGGGCGATGGCGCTGGCGGCTATGATCTCGGTCCCGAGGTTCACCATCTCAGAGAGCCTGACCACAGAGACGATAGTGTAGTTGGCTCCCAGGTAGAGGAAGAAGACGCCCAGAATCAGCTTCAGGTAGACCAACAAATCGAGCCTCCTCTTCCTCGGGGGGACGATCCCCTCCTCCTCCAGGAACCTCGCCCTCACCTCGTCTGCCACCCTCTCTGCTCTGACGGCGTAGACCAGATAGACGAGGAGGCAGGCGAGGCTGAGGAGGGCCTCGGGGAGGCTGTAGACGCCGTCCCAGACCATCAGAGAGAGGAGGACCGCCGAGCCTACGACGAGGGGCAGATCGACGTTGGCGAGCTCGTAGCCGGCAAACATCTTCTTTCCCACGATGGAGGAGATGCCCAGGATGAGGAAGACGTTCGTCACGTTCGAGCCCATGACGTTCCCCACCACGATCTCCGGAGAGCCTTTCAGCACCGCCAAGATCGAGGAGACCAGCTCCGGCGCGGAGGTCCCGACGGATATGATGGTGACCCCGATGATGAAGGGTGATACACCGAAGCCGATGCCGATCCTCTCGGCGGAGTCGGTGAAGATATCCGAGGCCTTCGCCAGGACTGCGAGGCTTGTGAGGAAGACCAGAGGCCAAAAGATGAGGGAGAGCATCGTTCCCCCATGGAGAGAACCATTTAAATCGTTTTTCTCGGATCGGAGGGGAAGGTGAGGTCTACCGGCCATCGACCCTCCGCCTGAAGGGCGGGACCAGTCTTCGGAGCGGCAAAAAGCTCACTCCACGTCGCTGATCTCAAAGAGGTAGGCCCCAAGCCCCAGAACCCCCGCGCAGCAGACGGCGAGGATCGCGTGAATCCAACGCACCTTTGGACGCGCCCGAAGCAAACAGAAGCGACACCAGCACCAAAGCCAAAACTGCCTTCGTCGGGTCTTCCTCCCCGTGATATGTTAGTCCTATTCTGCAAAAAAGGTTTGGGCCTCTCAGGCAAAAAGGTAGGCAAAAGGTGGTAGATAGCCCTGCACGCTTCTCTATTGTAGTTTTCCAGCCTACTGCCCTCCAGATGTCAAAGCCCTCGTAGGACTTCCGCCGGTGGTTGATATCGGCCTTAAGATAGATCGAAGTCGTCTTCAAGTCGGTGTGCCCCAGCTGAGCCTGGAGATCGTTGAGGGGGATTCCCAGATCGAGAGCCCGGACCGCGTGAAAGTGCCTCAAAGTGTGCGGGGGGTGACCACATATAGGTACTTGCCGTTCTTATCCCGGCCGTAGGTTCTCTGATATCCTAGCCCTGACGGCTCCCTCGTGGACGATCTGAGATTGACGAGAAGTCGGGTATCCAGAACGTTCGATTAGTAACCGAATTCTGGAAGAGCGCATACCTGAGAAATGTGAGGAGATCTCTTTTTCATCAAAAAGCTAAAACTCGCCCTCAGCCTATTAATCTTCGTCTCGTCTCTACCGCCTCTCTCCTCGCACGCTGGCGATCTCGTCATTCGAAAAGTTAGCGTTTTTTTGGCGTATATCGCCAGCTTTGAGACTGTCTTAGGTAGTGCACCAGCAGTGAGTTGATGTTATTATACTATTACGTCCTATCTCAT
>CAZNGI010000192.1:0-3553 GCA_964572505.1 uncultured Methanotrichaceae archaeon
GCGGAAAGTCGATCCTCGCCCTCCCCTCGACCGCCCTCGGCGGCACCGTCTCGCGGATCGTTCCCGCCCTCCATCCCGGCTCGGGCGTCACCCTGACGAGAGGCGACGTCCAGTACGTCGTCACAGAGTACGGGATCGCCTACCTCCAGGGAAAGAACATCCGGGAGAGGGCGATGGACCTTATTTCAATCGCCCACCCCGACTTCCGCCCCTGGCTGATCGAGGAGGCGAAGAGGCTGAAGCTGATCTACAAAGACCAGGCCTACATCCCCGGCAAGGGCGGCGAGTACCCCGAGAATCTCGCGATCCATAGGACGACCCGCGCAGGCGCGGGCCAGGAGATCCTTCTCCGGCCCGTCAAGATCAGCGACGAGCCCCTGATCAAGGACTTCTTCTACTCCCTCTCCGACGAGAGCCTCTACACCCGGTTCATCTCGGCGAGAAAAAACGTCCCCCACGAGATGAGGCAGGATCTCGTCGCCGTCGACTACACGCGGGACATGGTGATCCTCGCCGTCGTCGAGGGGAAGGACGAGCCGGAGCAGGAGACGGTCGTCGGCGTCGGCCAGTACAGCCTCAACCGGGACATGCACACCGCCGAGGTGGCGCTGGTGGTGAGGGACGACTACCAGGGGAAGGGCGTAGGCACGGAGCTTCTCCATTATCTCACCTACCTCGCCAAAAGGCAGGGGCTCCTCGGCTTCTCCGCCGAGGTCCTCTCCAGCAATCGGCCGATGCGGAGCCTCTTCGAGAAGATGGGCTTTGACATCGAGAAGAGGCGAGAGGAGGGGGTCTACGAGCTGAAGATGGGGTTCAGGGAGGTGTGAGGGGAGATTTGGGGGAGGGGAGGGTTTGGTGGTGCTCTCAGATTAGTCGCTTTTTTTTATCGGTTAAGATCAGAACACCGATGCGGCCTGGATAGCAAGTTCGGTGAGATTGGCTTGATCAAAGAGGCGACAGCAAACTTGTCTTAAAATCGGATTGGGTCTATTTACTGTATAATTTGTATGAAAAAATGTGAGATTTGTAGCTAAAAGTTTGACCAGTGATCCATGCGCCAGTCTCTGTGAGTCTTAGCTGTCGTTGTGACCGCAGTGCTCTCAGAGGCTGGCATCATAGCGATAGGAGGGGCAACCGATTAGTCAGCTGGCTCGTATCCTGAGGTCTCCGGGCTGGTCAAAAAGCCCATTACGTTTCCAACTTTGGCCTGACCGCTGCTATCTGACTGGACGAAGCTTCCCGCGAGGGTGCCTTCGGTGGCGATGCCTTTGATCAGGGTCGAGACGAGGACGCCGCCCTGGAGGGAGAGGATCTCAAGCTCGATCTGGTCTTCTTCCGCCGATCCCGAGACCACGCCGTTCCAGGGCTCCGGAGTCTCGGAGTTGGCGGCGCCGAAGAGGAGATCCCCTGATTGGTAGAGGACCATCGAAATCTGGGCGTCGTCGAGGTTGAGGATCCATCTACCCTCGAGAATATTTGTGCGGGTATCTCCAAATGGGTGGTACTCTATCTTTTCAGTTGCTATACTCTCTTTTGCTGGTTGATCTGATTGGCTAGATCCTAGAAACAAGTCGACTTCTGCTTTGCCATTGGGATCTGTTTTTATGGTTTTGCTAGTATCTTGGTAACCAGATGCATATCCTATCAGAGTATAGGTGGTAGAAGGAGCGAATCCTCCAACGAGTGAGTAGTATCCTTCAGCGTCTGTTATCACCGTCTCGCCTTCGCAGCGGATGAATGCGGAAGATACAGGCTCTTTGGTCTCATCGTCGTAAACGTGTCCATAAATTGTTCCATCCAGCGTGGTAGAGTTTCCACCAGTTGGTGCTATTATAGCAACAGCTATAATGGTTAACGCCATCCACCAGCTTAGTTTCATCAATCCATCTCCTTAGCTTGCTTGAAATTTCATTCTTAATCGGTTTTGATCTTTCCAGGGGTCAACCTCGCCAGAGCCTTAAGAACGTATCCCTACTGCAATAATGTATCCATCATCTCTCAGTAGCTAACGTGATATTGGCGCGATCGTAAGCACCAGTCAAAAGTTGGCAAAATGTGATTTTTGACGGATTATAATGCATTGATATGAAGTGAATGAGATTTTAATTAATCATTTCCATTATTTTGTATACTGTTTAGCGCAACGATGTTAGCTACTGAGTCCATCATCTATCGACTTCAGGACAGAATAAGCTATCTCGTTGTCTAAACAGCCCAAAGCCGTAAGATTCATTATATTCGGTGATGATGTATCTTATATCGAAGTTCTCTATCGATTTGTAATATTAAATTCATTTTTTTTAATTTCATATGGGACGTAACGTGATTAGATGCTCGCTCACTAGGAGTCAGCAGTAAGCAGGCAGGAATATAATGTAGAGGACTTCGATTATCTTACAACGAGCGTTCCATGAAGGGCCAAACCTCAATATTTTCGATCTGAACGACCTATAGACCCTGTTATCCTTCAAATTATGGCGAATTTTTGCTATTTTTGCCCTCTAATCTTCACACTCTTCGAGATTTCCTCGATAGCTACCGCTAACCCATCTCTTTATTGACGAGACCATGAAGATTATATAAATTATAACCAATAGCGCTGAACATCACTTTTACCGCTGCTTTTTCTACTGTTGTAACCATGACATGGCCCGCCTTGAATACCGTCTTTATAACGCTGAAGCATCGTTCTACGGGAGATCGCTTCTTGCTGATTCTCTCGTTTCGTAAAATATCTGAAATGCCAAGCGGATGTCCTCTTGCCGCCCTCTTCATGGACGCATCGTATCCTTTGGTTTTGGCCCCGGAGTAGGCCTTGTCACCATATCGGACTTCACTGACTTCAGCCAAATCCACTTTACTGTCATGAACCGATGCGGTGGTCGTCTCGACAGCCCAGATGAATTGGTGTTCGGTATCGACTTTGACATGCGCCTTGTAACCGAAATTGGATTTCTTCCCCTTTGTCGCCCAAGTACCGTCCTTGCTTCTCCTTGTCTTGGCTTCATCTCCGCGGGGAACATCCTTTTTCGCATGACCAGGATCTGAGGTTATAAAAGAGGCATCCTGGATCACACCTTTCTTCACGTCGTACCCTTTAGCTCGAAGCTGATTTGTGAACTCGTCCCAGATGGCTTTATGCTGGCCGGATTCTTCCAATCTCTTACGAAACAGCCAAACTGTAGTATAATCGGGAATGACCTCGGTCGTTCCCAAGAAGACCCTAAAGGAGATCCTATCTGCGACCTGAAGCTCTAGCTGGGGATCTGAGAGACCGTACAACTGCTGCAGTATAAGGAGCTTGATCATTATAATAATGTCAATATTAGGTCTGCCGCCTCGTTCGGTGTTGTTTTTGTATAAGCTATTACCTATCGGCAAAAACGCATTCCAGTCCACCAGTCCGGCTATTGCTGATAGCTTATCACCACGCGTTAGAACTTTTTCATTGTATTCCTGCAAGATAGAGAAGTCTATGAGGGTCCTCATGCCTTATATTATGGTATTTATAGTATATATACTTTACTATTAATTAGGTTTTTCGAAATCCTCT
>CAZNGI010000193.1:0-3502 GCA_964572505.1 uncultured Methanotrichaceae archaeon
TGATGACCGGCGCGAACATGCCCCGCTGCTTGCAGCGGGGTGCGCTGTTTGACTTGACATAGATTTTGCCATAAAAAACGCATTTTAGAAAATGAACTACCAATGTCTGGTTATATTTCGAGAATGCCTAGGGATCAAAGTTTGTGGTGGTTAAAGGGAGTTAGGACTCCGGATTATTTTAATCATCTTTTTGAATTCAAATATCCGAACTTCGTCGAAGCCCCATCTAATTGCCCATTAAAAATATAAAATCTAATATTTAATCTGAAGCCGAGGTTATACGATGATATCCGAAGAGTGCAATCTTGACAGGTTCATAGACGCGATCAAAGATCTGACCTACCACGAGGTCTTAACCTCCACCCTGAAGGAGGGCTACGCCACCGACGACTTTCTAGTCCACAAGAAGAAGGACAGCGCCCCCGAGGAGGAGATCGAGCGAATCTCGGAGTACAACAAGGCTCTCCGCGACTTCATATTCCTCCTCCAGGTCGGCCAGAGGCCCGATCTCGTCTCGGATGGGGAGAGGGATAACTACAGCAAGTTCCGCCAGGTGGCAAAGAATCTGGTGGACAGGGGAGAGCTCCTGCCCACGATCTTGAACTTCTTCGACGATTGAACCCCGATCCGGCCCGCTTCTTTTGCCGCTTATTTTTATGTTTAGTTTTAATTATCCCTTCAGACCCGCCATATCTCCTGGGGAAGCCTCGTCAGCCTCTCCGGCCCCTTTTCGGTGGTGAGGAAAGTGTCCTCGATCCCGACGACGCCGATGCCCGGATAGATCATCTTTGGCTCAACGGCGACCGTCATGTTCGGCAGAATATCGTGGTCGACGGGCCCCAGGACCGGGTACTCGTCTATCTCAAGGCCGACGCCGTGGCCGACAAAGCCGCACTTCGCGCCGACCGGGCCGCCCAGGTGATCTTGGTACCCGAGCTCCTCGCCTCTCGCCTCGGAGATCTCGAAGACCTCCCTGCCGGAATTTCCTGGGCGGAGGGCCTCTGCGACGGCCTTCTCCACCTCCAGGGCCGCCATGTGGGCGTCCTCCAACTCCTGGGGCAGCTTGCCTATGGAGAAGATCCTGGTCTCGTCGGCGATGTAGCCGTTGTAGACCCCGCCGTAGTCGACGAGGACCGGCTCGTTCCGCTTGATCTTCCTGAACCCAGGCCCCTGGGGCTGGAGGAGGGATGGGCCGACGCCTCCGGTGGGCGATGCGACGAAGCTTGGGTAGGCGGCGTTCGGCCCCGCCATCAGGTGGCCCATGGGAAGCTCTTGGTTGAACCTTCTGAAGCGAAGCGATCCCTGGTGGCCGAGCATCCGCATCTCGGCTTCGACCTTTGCCGCCAGCTCGATCTCGGCCATCCCCTCGGCCAGGTGGTCTGGGACCGAGCCTATCCCGGCGTCCAGAATCCGGGCTGCCGCCCTCAAAAGGCGGATCTCGAACTTCGACTTCACGGACCTGATCTGCTTTATCCTCTCGGAGACGTCAACAAACTTTGCGTCCCCCAGGGCCTTATCAACCCTAGCATAGTTGTTGTAGGGCAGGACGTCAAGCTCAAGGCCGATTCTAGCCTCCGGTGGAATTCCCAGGTCCGCCTTGAGGTTCCTCAAGCCGTTGAGGGGCGAGACCTCCAGGGGGGACTCCTCTCTCGCCCTCTCCAGGCTCTTTCTAACCATGACGACGGGCTCAGCCCCTGGGTCTGCCGGGACGTAGACCAGCCCCTCCTGGGCCGTTCCTGAGAAGTACAGCATGTCAACGGACTGAAAGAGGATAGCTCCGGTCAGGTCCTCCATCCGGCTCTGAAGTTTCTTCGTCCTCGCATCGATCTCCGACTTCGGGTGCAAAATTAGCTCCATCTTATCTCCTTCCCGTATGCCCGTCCTTCCTTCTCTTAGGGTCCGCCCTCCGTCCCTATATCCCTTTCGAGATTTCCTCTTCCAGGTCCGATAGGTACCTTCTCAAAACGATCCCCCTCCTTCGAGCGAGCCTCCTTCCCGTCTCTGTGTGCATCCCGTCTTCGAGCTTCAGGAGCTTTCTATAGAAGTGATCCAGGTTCCACCTTCCGTCGTCCGGCTCCCGCACCTTGCAGAAGGGGTCATCGGGATTGTAGAGATCTCGGCCGAGGGCGCCACCCGTCAGAAAGACCCTGGCTATCCCTATCGCACCGATGGCGTCGAGCCTGTCGGCGTCCTGGAGAACCTTCGCCTCCAGGGTGGCGGGCTCGATCCCCTTCGAGAAGCTGTGAACCTCCACGGCGCGGAGGACCTTCTCTATCACCTCCTCGCGAAGATCCTTCCTCTTCAAAAAGTCCTCGACGGTCGAAAGCTTTCTCGCCTCCGACTCGGCCGACCTCTTCCGGAGCTTCGGCCCGGACCCCGCGTCGTGAAGGAGGGCCGCCAAAAGAAGGACCTGCATATCTGCGCTCTCCTTCTTTCCGATCACCTTGGCGTTTCTATAGACCCTCAGGGCGTGGGAGAAGTCGTGGGCGGGGTCTTTTCCCTCGTAAAGTGGCTTGGCCTCTTCGAGCAGGGAAACCTCATCGAAGCCCTCTTCGGGAGATTTCATCGCCGGGAGTTTCTGTTCTCAGTATAAATAGTCGATATACATGGGTCATCGGTTAAGGCAAGAATCGCGATGTGGCAGCGATCTCGGTAGCAAGTCCGGTGAGATTGGCTTGATCAAAGAGGTTACAGCAAGCCATTCTTGAAATCGTACCTCGTTTATGCAACGCGTAATTCGTGTGAAAAACTGCAAGATTATGTAGCTCAAAATCCTTAACCGATGACCAATGAGTCGATATACAAGGTCTTGAATTTAAGAAAAAAGGTCTAGAATTCCGAGATAAAATACTTAAAGACCTTAATATCATCGAACGGCATTTTTTATAAATTATATAAATAAATAGAACTTATTAAAAATTCTTGTGACAAATTATGCCTCTTTATCATTGCTGCCAATCTTATTGAGTTCGTTCTTACACTGTCGAAGTAGCTCAGGTATTTCGTCACTTGCGGGAGGCTTAAGATCTTCGGGTGCTTTCTCGAACGCCTTGTAAAGTGCATTTTCCGCCTTATGGAATTGTCCCAGTGCTATTTGCGCTTTTCCTAAACCCCAATAGTTCCGAAAATATTCAGGTGATTCTTTCGCTGCTGAGAAAAAAGATTCTACTGCATCGGAATACTTTTCCCAGTTGATGTATAACCAGCCCAAGTTCGTATAGAAGACCGCTTGTGGTTGTTTTTGGACGCCTGCCCAGTAAATTGCCTGCATTGGTCATCGGTTAAGGAGCGGTTTAAATAGTCCTACAGATTTTTGATGCTTTTCACATTATACGTGTAATAAGATAACCTGATTAATAACCTATGAATACTATGGATTACTCAGTAAGAATTCAGAGGCGGTAATCTATAGTGGTCGACCACCGCTCATTCGAAGAGGAAAACCTAGTTGAGAGGGAGCTTTGCGATCTATTTCCACCAGGATGGCTGAGGGATAAAGCAA
>CAZNGI010000194.1:0-3474 GCA_964572505.1 uncultured Methanotrichaceae archaeon
GCGTAATAGTAGTACTCGCCCGACTCCCTCTGGGACCGGTCGAGCCTCGACCCCGGCTTGTTCACCCTGGGCCGGCGGGTGTCCTCATCCCTTCTGAAGGTGATCCCGATGTTCTTCAAGAAGCGGTTCATCCCCTCCCTCATCTTGACGGGCGGATGGGCGACTCCCCTCTTTCCCTGCTCCCCCTCGAAGACCATCAGCTTCTCACTGAGGAGGTCGATGAGATATATGTCGTGATCCACCACCAGGACCGACCGCTCGGTGCTCTCGGCAAACCTCCTCATCACCTTTGCGGCCATCATCCTCTGCTCGACGTCCAGGTGTGCCGAAGGCTCGTCCAGAAGGTAGAGGTCGGCATCACGGCTGAGACAGCCGACGATCGCAACCCTCTGAAGCTCGCCACCCGATAGCTCATCCATCGTCTGGTCCAAAAGCTTCTCGATGCCCATCGGCTTTACGAACTCCGACTGGTAGTAGCTGGAATCAAACTCCTGCGTGATCTTTCGCAGGAAAACCCGGACCGATAGGTCGGTCTCGGCCTTCAAGTACTGGGGCTTGTAGGATACCTTCAGTTTCAGGTCGAGGTTGCCGGTCGTCGGCTCCTCGACCCCCGCCAGCATCTTGATGTATGTGCTCTTGCCGATCCCGTTCGGCCCCAAAATCCCGACGACCTCTCCCCTCCGGATCTCGCCCCGTTCCGCCTCCAGGACGAACTGAGAGTACTTCTTCGTAAAAGTGTCATACTTCACCAGGAGCGGCACGTCCTTTCCGGCCCTCGGGGCGTGGACCTCGAAGACTATCGACTCAGACCGGACTCTGATGTTCTCCTCGGAGAAGTAGCCCTTTATGTACTGGTTGATCCCGACCCTGACCCCCTTCGGCCGGGTTATGACTCCGTAAGCTCCCGGAGTTCCGTAGACGAGGTGGACGTTCTCGGCCAAGAGGTCGAGGAGGGCGAGGTCGTGCTCCACCACCATCACCGACTTCGTCTCGGCCAGATCCCTGATCGCCTGGGCCGCATTGATCCTCTGGTAGATGTCCAGGTACGGGCTGATCTCATCGAAGAAGTAGACGTCGGCGTCTCTTGCGGCGCAGGCGACTATCGCCACCCTCTGAAGCTCTCCGCCGCTGAGGCTTGCGATCTCACGATCCATCAGGGGCAAAAGGTTCAGCCTATCTGCGAGGTTCGATAGGGCCCCGCGCTCGTCGGTCTTTTCGAGAAGCCCTGCCACCGTCCCAGAGTAGCTCTTCGGTATCCGGTCGACGTACTGGGGCTTGTAGGCGGTCTTTACGCCCTTTTCTCCCACCTTTTTCAGGTAGTCGCCGAGGGCAGACCCGGAATAGCTCTCGATCACCTCACTCCAGGAGGCTTCCCTTCCGAGGTTCGGGGTGAGAAGGCCCGAGAGGATGGCGACGGCCGTGCTCTTCCCGATCCCGTTTGGTCCGAGAAGGCCCGTCACTCGGCCCTCGGCTGGGACAGGAAGACCATAGAGGGCAAAGCCGTTCTTTCCGTAGCGGTGAGTGGGGTTCTCCAGCTCGTCTGGGAGGTTTATGATGTGGATCGCCCCGAAGGGGCACTTTCGAACGCAGATCCCGCAGCCGATGCAGAGGTTCTCGGTGATCATCGGCTTTCCGTCCGGGAAGGTGATGGTCTCATCGCCGGTCCTCACCGGCGGGCAGAAGTACTCGCACTCCTTGGCGCACTTTTTGGGCTGACACCGATCCCTATTGATTACAGCGATCCTCATCGATCCCACCCGGTCTAGTTGAGGAGGAGGGTCCAGGATACGAGCCACAGGTCGACGGCTATGAACTCGACGTAGAACCAGTCCTTGGTTTTGAACTCCTCGACGTTGATCTTGAGATAGGGGTAGGTGAACTTCTGGACGTAGAATGTGGTGGCGATGACGAGGGTCATGACGAAGTACCAGGGGTAGGTCATTCCCATCGACCCCTCCTCGGCCACGCCGGTCCCGAAGAGCTGGAGACTCACGAAACCGAAGATGACGCCCAGGACCGCGGGGTACAGGGTCATGACTATGCCGTCAGCTCTAGACTTCTTTCGCTCTTTTGCGTCCTTCTTTGGAACGGTGATCTTCTTCTCATCTGCCGCCTTCGACTCTTCTGTGGCCGAGGCTGCTGCTTTTTGAGCGCTCTTCGACTTCTTCCTCTTCTTGGCCATGGGATCCTCCCTGCCCTGGGTGGCATCATATCATAATAGCGTTTTGGTCTGGGTGGTCGCTTTCTTTTCGCCACCTTGCATGCCCCTCACCGGGCCCAAGGCAAAGTCCAAGTAGTATTGAGGCAAAAAGTTCCGGGATGTGTGCGCTCATCGTTGTAGACTCGTCGGTGTTCATATACGGCAAGGCTCTTGAGGGAGAGATCGTCACGGTCCCCAGTGTCGAGGGCGAGCTGAAGGACATCCGCTCCCGGATGCGGCTTCAGATATCCGGGGCGAGGATCGAGGCCCCCTCTGCGGAGGCGCTGGAGAGGGCGAGGGCTGCAGCCCGTGAGACGGGGGACAATGCTGTCCTCTCCGAGGTCGACCTGGAGCTTCTGGCCAAGGCCCTGGAGCTATCCGCGAAGCTTGCCACCGACGATTACGCCCTTCAGAACGCGGCCCTTCACCTGGGCCTCAGGGTCGAGACGGTGGCCCAACCCCGGATTCGAAAGATCGTGAAGCGGACCCAGAGGTGCATCGGCTGCGGCAGGCCCTTCGAGGGCGAAGAGTGTCCCGTCTGCGGCACACCTGCCAAAAGGAGAAAGGGGGGTTACAAATGAAAAATATAGATAGCTTGATAGAGAAGGCCGCCGAGCTGAAGGCGGAGGGATTGGTGGAGGGACAGATAGCCGAGGAGCTGAACATCTCTCGGGAGACGGTCACGTGGCTGTTGACCCACGGCGAGAAGAAGGCGGGGGTCCAGGGACCTAAAGACGTCTCCGTCGACTGGAGCACCATCGGCAAGAGCTCCTTCAGGCTCCGGCACGTCTCCCTGGCCCTGACCGAAATGATCGAAGAATGCCTGGAATGTGCCGACGCCAACGTTGAGGTCGTCGTCGGGATCGCCTTAAGCGGCGTTCCCCTCGCCAGCATGGTGGCCGAGGAGCTGGGAGCGGAGCTGGCGGTCTACACGCCCACCAAGCAGAGGTGGTCCCAAGAGAAGGGCGAGACGGAGTTTCGGGGAATATTCAGCACCAACTTCTCGGACGTCTGCGACGCCGAATGCGTCGTCGTCGACGACGTCATCACCTCTGGCAGGACCCTGGAGGAGGCCGTGGAGGAGCTGAACGAGCACGGCGCCTCGACCAACGCCATCGGCGTCCTCCTGGACAAGAAGGGGATCGACGAGATCGTCGGGGTTCCCGTCTGCTCACTTCTCCAGATCATCAGGGTGAACTAAGAGCTTCAGGTCCAAAGTCGGGCCTGAAGAGAATTACTTTTTGGTGTGGCTAGGTGACCATTTAGTATTTATT
>CAZNGI010000195.1:0-3404 GCA_964572505.1 uncultured Methanotrichaceae archaeon
TTCTGGATGTTTTGCTTCTAATAACTGAAAATCACTCGGTTTTTAGATGGTGCCGTAATATGCTAACTATTTGAAAATATAATATTTCTACCACGTCACACCAACTCCAATCACCGTAAGCAATGGTTTTGAACAAACGCCGAGCAATCTTTTATGTCGAAACAGATAATATTCAAAAGATATTATATAAATAATAAATACTCACAAAACCCATCTCACCCTCATGATCCGAAACTTCCGCCACATCCTCGCCCTCGACGTCCTCTCTAAAGAGCAAGCCCTTTAACTCGCCACTGTACTCTGAGACAAGATCCACTATGTCAAGACAAACTACTTCTAGATCCTGGCAGCGCGAGTGAAATGCCTCATAGATGGATGGTCCATCTCCGACCGCTCTGTCGTTGTTGCTTATATTCGCCGGAAATCCTGATATAAACAGGCGGCAAAGAGCCGTTCATGGTCGATCCTTACGTCCACGGCTACCACCCAAAAGAGAGCACGCGGCTGCAGGACCAGGCCGCCACCCTCGTCGACCTCCTCCACTCCGACACCTCCTATCCGCCTGGGTCTCTCGTCCTCGAGGTCGGCTGCGGCGTCGGCGCCCAGACCGTCCCCCTCGCCAGAAATAGCCCCGATTCGAAGATAATCGCCCTCGACATCTCCCGATCCTCCGCCTCCGAAACGAGGGGGAAGGCCGAGGAGGAGGGCCTCGCAAACGTCCGGGTCCTCCAGGGGGACATCTTCCACCTCCCCTTCCGGAAGGGAACCTTCGACCATCTCTTCATCTGCTTCGTCCTGGAGCACCTTCCGCAGCCCTTCGAGACGCTCTCGATCCTCAAGGAGTTCATCAAGCCGGGCGGGAGCATCACGGCGATAGAGGGCGACCACGGCTCTGCATACTTCCACCCTGACAGTGAACTAGCCCGGCGGGCGATCGACTGCCAGGTGAGGCTCCAGGAGCGAGCGGGCGGAAACGCCGTGATCGGGCGGCAGCTTTACCCGCTCCTCACCCGGGCGGGCTTCTCCGAGGTCTCCGTCTCCCCCCGGATGGTTTACGCCGACGGCAGCAGGCCCTCGATGGCGGAGGGGTTCACGAGGAGGACCTTCACCGCCATGATCGAGGGGGTCCGGGATGCGGCACTGGCGGCGGGGATGATCGAGCCCGCCGATTTTGACGCTGGGGTGCGAGACCTCTATCGGACGGCCGAGGAGGACGGGGTCTTCTGCTACACCTTCTTCAAAGCGACCGGAAAGAACGGATGAGTCGAGCCGGACGGGCCGGTACGATCGTTTAAGTCTATGAGCCAGAAGTCGAAAAGGTAAATATCCAGCAAGCATACCTCGAACACACGATCAGAAACTTTCGCCTCATCTTCGCCCTCGATGTCCTCTCTAGAGACATAGGCCCTCGACCTCACCTACAGTCTCTCGGCCTGCGTCGACGTTGCCAGGGAGTACGACGCCCTCGCGTTTGCCGTGACGAAGATGAGCCATCCCGGCGCTGTGGATTCTTGTTGAGGATAAAGAGGCTCATCTTTGGGACGACGAGGGAGGACATGGCCGGGATCGGCTTTGACGACAGCCTCATCTACGAGGTCATCAAGGGCGAGGCCGAGGCCGACCAGCTCGAGATAGTAAAACAGGAATGGGAGGGGTGTCTGGAGGTTCTGGAGGAGTGGAGGAGAAGGCCGGGGAGGAGGGTGTACTGATACACCTTAATTCGAAATCAACCCGATGAATAATGTCATTACATTCGTAGGAACAATCAAAAAATACATTGAATCTTTGCTGCTTCGAGGAGAATATCTTCGACAAAGTATTGTTGTGTTCACATATATTAAGACAATGATAGGCCAAAAAGCCCCTTAAGAGCCTCAGTTAATATACGTAACCTTATACGCCCTTACTTAAACAGGTTCAACAAGCGTCTCCAGCGATCTTCGATCCTTTTCGACAATGGCTCTTCAGCTGGAGGATCACCCCTTTGATGCTCAATGCGACCATGACACTTCTTGAACTTCAGCCCGCTTCCGCAGGGACAGGGATCGTTACGACCCGGCTTTGCGAACACTTTTACTACTTTTCCCTCTTGAGATGCCGTGTAATTCATGATATTGGTTGGTGCTCGACCGCATCTAAGCTCATTGGCCATGAACCGCATCGAGCCATCGACGTGCTTGAAGAATTCCTTATAACCTTCACAGAGATAGTTAAGACCCGGTTCTCCATCAGGTGCGTTGATAAAACGATTCTTGGGGCATTCACCATTACAGACGAAGCGTACTTCACACTGTCGGCAGTATTCAGGCAGTGCATCGTGCTTATCACGGCCGAACTTTCGCTGCTTTCCGGAGCTGGCTAACTGGGCCAATGGCCTCTCATTGATATTGCCGAGAAGGTATTTTGGCTCTACAAAGTGATCGCACGAGTAGACATCGCCGTTGTGCTCCATGGCCATCGCCGTCCCACAAGTCTCTGAGAAGGCGCATATCCCCGACGGAACTCCCGCCCAGGCGGCCAAGGCTACATCGAAGATCTGCACGAAGGTCTTTCCGACGTCTCTTTTGACCCATTCGTCGAAGACGGAGATGAGAAAGCGGCCATACTGCTTAGCATCGACGGAGCGATCCGTGACCGTATCGCCTTCCTGAAAGCCGGTATCATTATCCCTCTCCACTATGGGTATGAACTGGATGAAATCGGTTTTCACCTCATCTCTGAGAAAGCGGTAAACCTCCAAGGGATGATCCTGATTCGCGGCATGAACCGTGGTCAGAATGTTGAAATCGACCTTATGTTTCCGAAGGAGTCGTGCGGCCTTCATAACTCGGTCGAAGGTCGGCCTGCCGGCTTTATCCACCCGGTAGGCATCGTGAAGCTCTCTCGGCCCATCCAGGCTCAGGCCGATGAGGAAGTTGTTTTCGTGGAAGAACCTGCACCATTCATCGTCGAGAAGGGTGCCATTGGTCTGCATGGTATTCTGGAATATAGTTCCTGGGCGCCGATACTTCTCTTCGAGTTGGATAGATCGCCTGAAAAATTCCAGGCCCATCAGAGTTGGTTCTCCACCCTGCCAGGCTATGGTGACTTGGGGTGTCTTCTGGGCTTCGACGTATTGGCGGATATAAGTCTCCAGAAGCTCATCCGACATTCTGAAGCTGCTTTTTGGATAGAGGTTCTTTTTGGATAGGAAAAAGCAGTATTTACAGCCCAAATTGCATGCGGCTCCCGTGGGTTTGGCCAGGAGATGGAAGCCAGGCAGTGCATCCTTCTTGGTCAT
The DNA here is from genome assembly GCA_964572505.1 of uncultured Methanotrichaceae archaeon. Taxonomy (GTDB): domain Archaea; phylum Halobacteriota; class Methanosarcinia; order Methanotrichales; family Methanotrichaceae; genus Methanocrinis. The sequence goes on from CAZNGI010000195.1 coordinate 3,281, forward strand.
TTAATGCCAATTATCTCTTAGGGTTCATTAATCTTCGTATCTGTCACAAATTTGACGTACAAATACAAAGTGATCTGTTTCCTTCACCGAGATATCTTTAATGTTCATCAAAAGAGTCTCTATA
>CAZNGI010000196.1:0-3315 GCA_964572505.1 uncultured Methanotrichaceae archaeon
TCGAGGAAGTTCAGGAGCGGTTGAAGGGGCTGGTGGAGATGGCGCTGGATGCCGGCGTGCCTTTTTGCCTTGCAACTCACGATCCTGTGGTCATAGGGTGGGCCCTGCAGCACGTGCCAAAGGAGAAGGGCCTTCTTGAGTTCGGCTTTTTGATGGGGCTTTCTGACGTCACGAAGACGGAGCTTGCGGCCCAGGGCTGGGCGGTCTCGGAGTACGTGCCCTTCGGCTCGCGCCGGACGGCGTACGAGGCGAGGAGGCTGAAGTATCTGAGGGAGCTTTCTGCTCTGGGGCGGGCACCGGCGCCTTAAAAAGCGCATCTGTGATGAGTGCACGTGGACTTGGAGTGCGTATTTTTGTGGAAGACTGATGTCAGATTGTAAATATATGCCACAATATTTTAGTACTTGCTCTCCAAACTACCAGACAAGCATGGGATATCTGGGGCTGTTCAGGTTCGAGATGAGGGCGGGGTTCACCACCGAGGAGGAGATGCCCTTCTGGATACGGAATGCGCTTCAGAGTGGCTTTGGTGCCAGGTTGAGAGAGATGGTCTGCGTGAGGTTGAGTACCTGATAGTCTTTTAATCCAGCCGAAGGCTGCAAGGGATGTACTCATGGGATGAACCGCGTCTACGAGCGGTTCTACAACGTTCGCTAGAAGGTGTCAAGGTTTTGGGAAATCCAGTCAGATATCTCAAAGTAACGAGGGATCATAATGGACTTGGTGACAGAAAGTCTACTTAATACATTCAAAGTCGAGCAGGATTTTCCTGAGGATATAGATCAACCTGTTCTCTTCGAACATTTCGCAAATTACTGCGTCACATCGAAGGACTACGCTGAAGAGTTTAAAGTCGAATCCCTTCACGTCGGCGGTGGCGACGATCTTCAACTTGATGGTGTCGTAGTTATTGTCAACGGTGTTCTGATTAATTCAACCGAAGAAGTGGATGACCTTGCCAACACAAACAAGTACTTGGATGCAGAGTTCATTTTGATCCAAGCAAAATCTGGGGGAAATTTTGAAGGTGCACAGATTTCAAACATGTTTTACGGTGCTGGGGACCTCTTCTCCAGGGAACCATCTTCACCTCGCAACGAATATCTTACCGAAAAGGAGCAAATAATTCGCCATATATATTCGAAAAGTTCGTACTTTCGGCATGGCAATCCGAAATTAAAATTATATTACGTCACTACTGGAAAATGGTATGACGATGATAAGCTTGTGTCCAGAATTCGACATGAAGTCGGAACCCTCGAAGACCTTAACATATTCCGGTCTCCAATATCCTTTGAACCTGTGGATGCTAAGAAGTTACAGCAGTATTTCAATCGCGCACAGAATGCACTATCCAGGAAGATCACATTCGCCAAAAAGGTAACTTTGCCACCAATAGAGGGTGTTAGAGAAGCTTATCTCGGATATCTGTCCGCTTCCGTATACCTGAAAATGATCACCGATGAAGACGACACACTTCTGAGGGGTCTTTTCTACGACAATGTCCGAGACTTTCAAGGCGATAACCTGGTCAATAAGGAGATAGAACAGACTCTGCAAACCAGTGATAATAAGGATGCTTTCATTATATTAAATAATGGTATTACAATTGTATCTGAAGATTTGAAAGTTGTGGGTGACGAATTCGAACTTACAGGTTTTCAGGTTGTGAATGGTTGCCAAACTAGTCATGTCTTATTCAACAATAGAGACAACCTGAGTGATAACATCCATGTCCCCATCAAACTAATCGTTGCTCCTGAGGATAACTTGAAGAATCAAGTGATTAAGGCCACGAACCGGCAAACCGAGGTTAAGACTGAGGAGCTATTAGCGCTAACTGATTTCCAAAAGACTCTTGAGCAGTACTACGATGCGATTCCTACCAAGGAACACCGACTTTATTATGAGCGCCGATCGCAAAAGTATCGCTCATCCCCGGGCATTGAGAAGATCCGAATTGTAACGATACCCTACCAGATTCGATCATTCGCTTCGATGTTCTTGAATCGTGCCCATAGGGCAAGCCGATACTACGGAACATTGCTTAAAGATGTAGAAAGTAAAATTTTCATTAAGACGCATTTACTTATCGGATATTACTTAAGTTCCTATGCACTGTTTCGAATTGAGTCATTTTTGCGACGACATCAAATTGATAACAAGTATCGTCCTTTTAAATACCATCTTCTAGGCATTATCAGGATGCAAGTCGCCGGAGTTGATATGCCCCAAATGACAGCCAAGCGGTTTGAAACCTATTGTAAACCACTTCAAGAGGTGCTGTGGGATGATGTTCGATGTCTATCAGCAGTCCAAAATGCTTGTTCTTTACTTGATACGATTCTTGCAGGGGACTATGATCGGGAAAAGGCAAAGGATTCAACACTTCAGAATCGGGCTCGGGAGCTAATCGAGACCCAACAAGACACTTGAGCCATTTCCTGAAAGAGCAGTTTTGGTGATATGTCCATAGTTTAGGCGCATCCATCATTTACACCAAAAAAGCCAAAAAATATCCAGAAATATATTTACAGACCGGATGGCATCACCTATCCCCCAACCAAGCTCCCGCGCGTCCAGCTGGGCCACGGCTTCAGCCAGCCCTTCACCGGAGGCGCCCCCCGATCGGCTCCGGGCCGCGATCCGCTTCAATCGGATATCGTCCGGCACTTAGCCCCCGATTGGCCGGAAATTCTGGCTTAGCTCTCTGATGAAGTCCGCTTTGACCAAAAAAAGATCGGGTGGCGCCCGATGCCCCCCGGTCGCATGGCATCAGACAAGGCCAGAGATCAGGCCTGATTCTCCTTCACCGCGGCAACCACAGCCTCCGCGAAGGGCTCTGAAGCTTCCGGACCACAGGCTGTGATGATATTTCCGTCCCTGACCACCTGCTCGTCGGAGTAGGTCGCGCCCTTCGACTCTATGTAGGCGACCGACTCGGGGTCTGGGAAGACCGTCGCGTTCTTGCCGTCGAGGAGCTCGGCGTTCGCCAGAATCTTCGGGGCGACGCAGATGGCGCCGACGACCAGGCCCTGATCGCGGGCTGAGATTGCCAAATCCGTGTAGTCGGGATCGTCGTAGAGCTCAAAATCGTCCACGCCGGGCCCTCCGATGAAGACGACGGCCTCGTAATCGGAGACCTCTGCGTCCGCGACCTCAAGGTCGACAGCGACCGAGCTTCCATCCATGCCCACGGCCGCTTCTGTTCCTTCGGACGCCACCTGGACCTCGAAGCCCTCGTCAAGGAAGCGAGCCTCTACGGCGTTGCACTCGATGTCGTTGAAATCCTTTGATGGGAGGACGATCAGGATC
>CAZNGI010000197.1:0-3289 GCA_964572505.1 uncultured Methanotrichaceae archaeon
GATCTTCATTCTGGTGTTCCGACCCAGTGATATCACTCGATTTTTAGATTGTGCCCATATAGTCCAAAAAAGATGGGGGCCAGTTTCGCTCTTTCACGCGAATGACCGCCACTCCGGCGTCAGCTCCTCACAGAGAGAAATGCCGGATACTTCACAGCTTTTTAGAGCATCTGCCTTGGCGGCATCAACGGGACTTTCAGCAGAGCTTTTTGACATGTTCATCTCCAAGGATGAGGTGCAGCTGGCCATGATCCACCCGCCATTGGACCCGCCAATCGCCTCGGCAAAGCTGACCAGATCGCGGCAGTGGTTATCGGTTACGTTTAGGCACAGGTGATGGTTGACGAGTCGCCTATCGCAAAGTGAGTCAGAACCCATCGGGCGGGAACGATTGAAGGGACCATAGGCTGGCGATCCTTCAAATCTCCGTCGTAGGTGTTGGTGGAGTTTTCAGATTCTGAAACGATCGAGGCAGTCTCAGCGAATTCGTCATCCTCGACGACATCGTTCATGGCCAGAACAGATCCGGTCAGCAAAACGCCAACTAAGGCCAACTCCAGCCAAAAAGAGCCTTTCAAATGGAAACGATTGTGCAAGATTTTCCTCCAAGACAGGTTGATTATTGACAGAATCAATATCATAGATAATGGTTTTGTTATGAATGGCAAAATTTCCGCTCAGAAGTCTTGAGTCCAAAGGGAAGACGTTATTAGTGACGATCACAATAGGAGCAGGCGAGAATCCGGACAGTTCATATCAAGAAATGGCGCAAGGAGGCGGTCCGACGTTACAGATTGAAGATCTCTGGGTGAGCATAGGGGAAAAACAGGTCCTGAAAGGGGTGAACATGTGCGTGGGGGGCGGCGAGACCCACGCCCTCTTCGGGCCGAACGGCTGCGGCAAGACCACGCTGCTCAGCACCATAGCGGGAATCCCCAGGTACGTGGTGGACAGGGGTACGATCAGGTTCAAGGGCGTGGACATAACCCAGATGCCGATGCACGAGCGGGCGAAGCTCGGGATCGGGATCGCCTTCCAGCACCCGCCCACCATAAGAGGGCTGAGGGTGTTGGACATGATCAAGCTGTGCAACCCCCAGGCGAACGCTGAAAAGATCCTGGCGGGCCTCGACTTCGAGGATTTCGCCGACCGGGAGGTTAACAAGGGCTTCTCTGGCGGCGAGGTGAAGAGGTCCGAGATAGTCCAGCTCCTCGCCCAGGAGCCGGACTTCGTGATGCTGGACGAGCCCGACTCTGGGGTGGACCTGGAGAACATCAAGGTCATAGGGCGGGCGATAAACACCCTCACCCAAAAGGACCTCAAGCCGAGCGCGAGGACGAAGTCCGGGGTGATCATCACCCACTTCGGCCACATCCTCGACTACATGTCGACGGACAAGGCCCACGTGATGATCGAGGGGACGATCGTCTGCTCGGGAAACCCGATAGAGATCCTGGAACAGATAAAGGCAGAAGGATACGAGGGGTGTGCTGCATGTCTATGTCCCGTCTAGAGGAGAGGGCGAAGAAGGCATTGGATAAGAAGGCCGCGCTGGGGACGGATATCGATATCGAGAGCTACGAGTCGGAGTCCGAGGACTTCGGCGAGATCGAAACCCTGGAGATGCTGCCTGAAGACGTCCAGACCGCAGCCCTCAGCGCCGGAGTCAGCCTCTCTGACGAGTCGGCGGGCGACTACTTCCAGGTGGACCAGTCGCCAGTTCACAAGGAATCCGCCATGGAGGGGATCGAGGTGATGGACATCGCCGCCGCCCTCAAAAAGCACAGCTACCTTGAGGACTACTTCTGGAAGCTCGTCCCCATCGACGCCGACAAGTACACCGCCGACGTCGGGACGCACCCGCCAGCAGGCTACTTCATCCGCGCAAAGCCAGGGACGAAGACGGTCTTTCCCCTCAAGACGTGCCTTTACATGGGCGGCCACAACAAGCGCCAGAGGGTTCACAACGTCGTCATCGCCGAGGAGGGGTCTGACCTTCACATAATCACCGGGTGCACCACTCCGTCCCACGCAGGGAGAGGCCTTCACCTCGGTGTCTCCGAGGTCTACGTCAAGAAGGGAGCTCACGTCACATTCACCATGGTCCACAACTGGGGCGAGGATGTAGAGGTGAGGCCGAGGGGCGCAAGCCGCGTGGAGGCGGGTGGATCCATCTCCGAGAACTACATCACCCTCACTCCCGTCAAAAGCCTCCAGGCCTTCCCCACCGCCAATCTCGTCGGCGAGGGGGCCGTCGCCACCTTCAACACCATCATGTACGCCCGCAGGGGCAACATTGACATCGGAAACCAGACGATCCTCGCGGCCCCTCACACCAGCGCCGAATCGATATCAAGAGTTGTCTCCACCGGTGGCGAGATAATAAACAGAGGCCGTATGGTCGGTAAGGTTCCCGACATAAGGGCCCACGTGGAGTGCGTAGGATTGATCCTCACCGAGAAGGGGAGGATCTACTCGATCCCGGAGCTGGACGGCTGGTGCGGAGGTCTCGACATGTCTCACGAGGCGGCCGTCGGCAAGATCTCTCAAGCGGAGCTGGAGTACCTGATGGCGAGGGGCCTATCCACCGACGAGGCCACCAGCGTCATCGTGAGAGGCTTCCTCGACGTCGAGATCAAGGGCCTACCGCCGGCCCTCAAAGAGGAGATCAAGAATATCACAAAGCTCGAGGAGATCCACGGAGGCTCCTGAGGCAGAGCCTCGCCTCAATAGAACTTCACATCAGAGAGGAGAGCTCGGAGGCGATCTCCTCGGCGAGGTCGCCCCTGTTCTTCTCGGTGACGGTTATAAGCCGAAACTCCTCTCTGATCCTCTTCGCCAGGGGATGTTGGGACTTCGCCTGGACCACGGCGAGCATCGGTTTATCGGATTCGAGGGCCGTCTTGACCGCTTCGGCGAAGCTCTCGGAGAATAGCTCCATAGGTCCGACCTCGTCGATCACCACCAGGTCCGCCTCCCGGGCCGCCCTCTCGACCGCCTTCGCCCCGATATTTTCCAGGTCCCGGAGGTTGACCCTGTACCTTCCGAGCCTCGGCCCTTCTCCATCGATGGAGGCGAGGTTCCCAACGTCCCCGGTAGCCAGGTCCAGAAGCTCAAAGCCGACCCTCTTTCCATCACGGCGGACCTCCCGGGCCAGGACGCCGCCCGCCCGGCAGCCGAGCCTGTCGAGCGCTTTTCTGACAAGCGTCGATTTTCCCACGCCCGGGGCACCGGTTAGGTGGTGACCGTTTATCCGGTTGATGTTATATAATATGGGTGTGTAAGTAGT
>CAZNGI010000198.1:0-3255 GCA_964572505.1 uncultured Methanotrichaceae archaeon
ATGCCCCGCTGCTTGCAGCGGGGTGCGCTGTTTGACTAGGGAAAATCTGATCAATGGTCACGGAGTTTGGTGGTGGGTGGAAATGACGGAACTGTTTAGGGAAGTTGTGGGCCGGGCACAAGAGGAGAATAGAACGTACCTGATGGAGCACGAGTGTAAGGCGGTTCTCGAGAGCCTTGGGATCTCGACGACGGGCGCCGAGGTCGCCAGCTCCGAGGAGGAGGCGGTCCGGATGGCTGAATTGATCGGCTACCCCGTGGTTCTCAAGATAATGTCTCCGGAGGTCGTCCACAAGTCCGACGCCGGCGGCGTGAAGCTGGACCTGAAAGGTCCCGGTGAGGTGAAGCGGGCCTACGAGGAGATGGTAGAGGCTTTCCGGGACAAGGAGGTGGTCGGGGTCGCCGTCCAGAAGATGGCTTCGCCCGGGACCGAGGCGATCGTGGGGGTGACCCGCGATCCCACCTTCGGGCCGATTTTGATGTTCGGCCTGGGCGGCATCTTCGTTGAGATCCTCCAAGACGTATCCTTGAGGTCGATACCCATCACCGAGTTCGACGCCGACGATATGATAAAGGGGATTAAGGGGCACCCTCTCCTGGAAGGGTACCGTGGTCGATCGGCGGACATCCCGGCTTTGAAGGGCCTTTTGATGCAGATATCCGACATCGTCATGAAATATCCCGAGATCGCCGAGATGGACTTAAACCCCGTTTTCCTCTACCCTGATGGCTACAAGGTGGTGGACGCGAGGATTATAATCGGCGACGTTCCCGAGACGGTCGAAAAGGCCTCGCCTAAGATCCAGGACCTCCACGACCTCTTCTACCCGAAGAGCATCGCCGTCATAGGAGCCTCGGGGACGAAGGGAAAGCTCGGCTGGAACGTCTTTTGCAACCTGATCAACCACGACTTCAAGGGCGAGCTCTACCCTATCAACCCCAAGGCCGAGTCGATACTGGGGATCAAAGCCTACCCGAGGATCAGCGCCGTGAAAAAGCCGATCGACGCCGCCGTCATCCTCGTCCAGGCGAACATGACGCCGGAGGTGGTGAAGGAGTGCTGCGACTGCGGCGTCAAGTACGTGATCGTCGAGTCAGCCGGCTTTGCCGAGATGGGCGAGGCAGGAAGGAGGATCGAGGAGGAGATGAAGGCGATCACCGACAGCCGCGGCGTCAGGCTCCTGGGCCCGAACTGCTCGGGGATAATAAACACCCACTGCAGCATGGTCCAGTCGATAGGGATCGTCGACGCCCTCTCCCGGGGAAACATCGGCCTCATATCTCAGGCCGGGGTCTGCGCTGCAGGGATGCTCTGGGGGCTTCGCCACATTATGGACTTTGGGATCGTGGCGACGATCGGAAACAAGCTCGACATCAACGAGACCGACATGCTGGAGGCGGTAAGCCAGGATGAGAACGTGAACGTCATCAGCATGTACCTCGAGTCGGTGAAGGGCGGAAGAAGGTTCATCGACGTGGCGAAGAGGATCACCAAAGATAAGCCGATAATCGCCCTGAAGTCCGGCAGGACCGAGGCAGGGAAGAAGGCGGTCGCTTCGCACACCGCCTCGATTGCGGGAAACGATCTCGTCTACAGTGCCGTATTCAAGCAGGCCGGGGTGATCAGGGCGAGAGATTACGAGCACATGTTCAACCTCTCGAGAGCCGTATCCAAGCAGCCCTTCCCCAAAAACGAGGGCGTCTTCATAATCACCTACGCAGGCTCCCTCGGTGTCATATCCGCTGACGCCGTCATGGACGAGGAGATGAGGCTCTCGGAGCTTGAGCCCCACCTGAAAGAGAGGCTCCTCGACCTATTACCGGAGTACGTAGGCGGCCTGAACCCCGTCGATTACACCTTCAGCATGGATGCCGAGACGGTGAAGAAAACGATCGAGATCGGGGTCGAAAGCAGTGACGTTGGAAGCTTCATAGTCATCCTCCAGGCCGAGATCTTGGGAAGCTACGTCGAGCCCCTGGGCAAGATCGACTATAGAGGAAAGCCGATCATGGTCTGCGTCGCCGGCAAGGAGTTCGCCATGGACGACGTGATCAAGATGGAGAATGTCGGAATCCCCGTCTACCAGACCCCCGAACAGTGTGCCGACGCTATATCGGTCATGTACAAGCACTGGCAAATGTCCGGATGAAATCCGGCTCGTCTCCCATCAGAGCCTTCCTGCTTCGAGGGGATCATATCCGCCATGGAGTCAAAAGGCTCTGGGGGGAGAGGGCAAGGGCCTTGGCATGGCCCTGGTCAATGCAATTTTTGCACGTCCTGGGGCTCGCTCCAGTTTCCGGCCTCAAAGACCTTCATAGATGATCGGTTCCGGGCGTACTCCATCGTCCTGGTCCAGTTCTTGCTGGACGGCAGAGTGGTGGGGTCGATCATCCTGTTATCCCTGGGGCTGACGGCCGAGAAGGACTGGTTTGCCATCGCCAGGCTTTGGTTCTCCCTCTCTTCGGCGAGCTTTCTAGCCACCTTTCCCAGGACCGAGGGGGTTTTCGACGATCCTCCGATGGATGCCGGTTCTTTGAAGATCCCCGAGCCGAAGCGGGGGTAATACTGGCTGTAGTCGACCCTCGAGGGCGCGCCCCCTGAGAAGAATATGGGGTCAGAGAAGTAGGACCGCCACGCTGAGTAATCGGGTCCGCTTCCGTCCAGGTAGTCAGCGCCCGCCTGGCCGGCCGCCAGGATCAGGCCCGATACGACCAAAATCAAATTGCGCTTTGAAATCATGTCTGAATCACACTCCCCAGAGGGGAGTATGCCGGAATTGACTTAAATTTTTCGCCCAAAAAGTGACAGGATGATCTCCCGCAAAGGTCAGCTCCGGGATATCTTCATCATGCACCCTTCGTCGGTCTCCTCGACCTCGAGCTTCATCCCCAGGTCCGCGAAGACCTTTCGCCAGTGGCTCTCAACGCAGGTCTTGCAGTGCTGCTTTGCCATGAGCCCCGCACCCAGGCGGGCGAAGGCGTTGATCCCCTCCTTGATGGCGCACTTCTCCCTTCTGATCTCGACCCAGCCGTCGCCCTCTTCCACCGAGACGACGCTTCCAAAGAGGTTCTTGTCGTTGGTGGCGACGGCGATAGCCAGGTCCTTCGGCTCGGATAGCTCCAGCCTCTTGAAGGTGTCCGCCACCTGGTGGGCGCCCATATCCTGAAACTCGCGCAAGCCCTTTTTTCCGAGCCTCTTGGCGACGTAGCCGCTGCTTCCGTAGAAGCTTCCAAGCCACATGGCCACCACCCGCTG
>CAZNGI010000199.1:0-3206 GCA_964572505.1 uncultured Methanotrichaceae archaeon
GATTTTTATTCAGCTTCGTTTCCCTGGTCCGCTACAGGGGGTCCTAATCGACCTATCTCGTCTCTTTTCTCGATCACGGCCATACATATTAAATAAAACCCTGGCGTACTCCCCTATAATGTTCAAGCTCGGAGAATACGACGAGGGCGAGGGCGCGGATATCGCAGCCTATCTCAAAAAGGCTGGCGTGAGGGTTGAACTGAAACCATCGATCTCTGCCTTCATGGAGAGCGCAGTCTACATGGAGGGGAGGGCGAGCCAGCTCAGGGAACGAATAGAGGATTTCGAGGTTTACGATCGGTATATTGAAGCTTTGAAGGCGACCCTAGCAGAGGACGCGGATGCCGAGGATTTCGCAGAGCGATATCTTTCGATTCTCGACCCGTTCTGGAAGGAGAAGAAGAGTGAGATGGCCGGGTTCCTGGAAGACGGGTCGGCCATCTCGGATGGGGGGGCCGGTTTGCCTGAGGAGATGATGGAACAGGCAGTCGACCTTTTGGAGAAGCTCGAAGCCCTCCAATTTTTGGATGCGGCCCTTGAACTCAATGAGATCGAGGTTGAGGGCAGTCCCAGTGGTGAGCTGGGGGACGATCCGGTGTTCAGGATCCCGATAGATCCCGATGAGTGCGACCCCGACGACGAGCTGATAAAATCCATCCTAGCGGTCCGTCTAGATAAGCGGGTTGAAGTCCGTCTGGACGAGATGACGACGCCTCTGGCCAAAAATGTGGACGACGAGTTCTTGGACGAGTACGCCGAAGAGTACTATATGATCTCCTCCATCGGCATGACGATCGAGAGGCTTCTCGATCCGCCAGGAGATTCAAATAAGGTCGATCTCGACGAGTTCAGAGAGATCTTAGTTTTCGAAGAGGATATGGAGGATTTCGTCATGATGGTCGACGGAACGGCCGTGGCCGAGGATATCGCCCGGGTTTTGAAGAGGGGAGGGGTAATCAAGATCAAGAACGATAAGATAGCGTGGAAAAAATGAGCCGTTCTTTCTTCGGGGCGGGGACTTTTGCGAGTTTCGCCGCCCGCGACTAGGGGATGCTCGCGAAATGAAAAAATCACAAAAATTGGTCGGATAGATGAAGATACTGGCTTTAATCGGCAGCCCCAGAAGAGGGGGAAACACTGACCTTCTCGTCGATCAGATCCTCAGGGGCTGCAGCTCCAGAGGCGACGGCACAGAGAAGGTTCGGCTCTACGACGTCGAGATTGAGGCATGCCTCGACTGCCGCCGATGCAAGAGAGGGGACCACGAATGCGCCCTTGCGGACGGGATGCGGGAGGTGTATCCGAAGCTCGATGAGGCCGACGTGATCGTCTTTGGAACCCCGATCTACTGGTACGGCCCCACAGGAAAGATGAAGCTATTCATCGATAGGCTCCGACCCTACATCGCCAGCGAGAAGCTGAGAGGAAAGGCGGGCGCCGTGGTGGCTCCCTCCGAGGAGGGTCCAGGATGCTGCGGCCCCCTGATGGAGATGTTCAGGATGTCCTTTGATTACCTGGGGATGGAGTTTGCGGGAAGCATCCTCGCCAGGGCGTACGAGAAGGGCGAAGTCGGAGAGGATGCTGAGGAGATGAATAGGGCATACGAGCTGGGCAGATCTCTTTGATCCCGTCTCATTTGAGCGCGAAAGTTTGGCCCATTACAAAGGTTTGAGGACCTCAAAGCATCTTCTTTAGCCCTCCCCTGGGCCCTTTCTCAGCGCGACGCTCTAAGGTCTTCTTAGGCCTTTTACCATCGAGGATAAAACATTTTACGGCATCTCGGCGAATAAGACCATCCTTCAACCAAAGGCGGCGATCTCCATCCCCAAAAATTCCACCAAAAAAACCCGGCGAAAACCCTCCCCTGAAGAGAAGCTGGCCGAGGCAAAAAGGCTCTGCCACGTCCATTGCGCCGAGGAGTGCGTCGACCAGAAACGGAGAGGCCTCCACTTGAAGCTTCTGGAAATGAGGCCGCACTGGTCGGTTTTGAGGCGCGAAGAGCAGCACAGGACAATCGACCGGGGCGATGAGGTCCCCTTCGACATCGCCATACCCCTACCCGCCAAAGACCGAAAAGATCCTGAGAAGACCTCGTGGGGTGTCGACCTCTTCTGGGAGCGGTTCCGGTGCACAGGGTGCGGCAGGTGCTGCTATACTCCCGGTGCGGGCCTCTACCTGGAAAAAGAGGACATGGAGCGGATCTGCCAGCACCTCGGCTGGTCGATGAAGAGGCTGAAGAGCCTCTGCAGACTCGACAAGGCCCTGAAGGCCTGGGCTCTGAAGCAGCCCTGCCCCTTCTACGACTCTGAGGAGAAAGGGTGCACCATCTATTCTTTCAGGCCCCTCACCTGCACCCGCTACCCTCTCCACCCGCCCCTCAAGGAGATGCCCTACAACCTGGCCGTCGACGCCTTCTGTCCTGCAGCGAGGGAGTTTGTCAAGGAGACCCTGGGCTGGTGGATTGTCTGCGAGACGAACTGGGCCCGGATTCTGAGATATATGGAAGAAGAGGAAGACGAGAGTAATAGGGATTTGAGTGGGCGATAAAGAGGTCAGAACATCTCTCTATGGACCATCTGATCCACGATCTCGCAGAATCCCTCTCCAAACTCGGAGATGGCCACGTAATCCGACTCCGCCTTCAGCTCCGGCACGCCGTTGGCAACCGACGCCCTGAAACCTGTCACCCTGAACATGGGCAGGTCGCTTATGCTGTCGCCCACCGCGGCGACCTCGTCCCGATGGAGGCCGAGCCGGTCCATCACCTTCGCGAGGGCTCGCCCCTTGTCCACCGTTCTGTCTTTTATGTGGACAGCAAAGCCGCTGTCGACGAGGTCCGCCTCCAGCCCCCAGTCTTTGAGGCGGGATGCGGCCTCCTCGACGTTGAAGTTTGACTCGACGACGAGATCTGTCATCCTGTACTTGGAATCCATCCTCGAAAGGGGGTAGACCTCTTTGAGGCGAAGGTAAGCCTCCTGGCAGATCGAGGGGTCGGATAAAAGCTCCATCTCACCCTCGCCCCAGGATATGACGCCGCCGTTCTCGGCGATGAAGGTCCTGGAGGTTCCGAGGAGGACCGCCGCGGCCCTTGTGAAACAGTGGACGTTTCCCGTGACAAGGATGACCTGGGCGCGCGAGTTCAGATTCTGAAGAGCCTCCACCGCCGGTGGAGAGAGGAGCCTCTTATCGTCGGTGAGGGTCCCGTC
>CAZNGI010000200.1:0-3190 GCA_964572505.1 uncultured Methanotrichaceae archaeon
CTACTTACACACCCATATTATATAACATCAACCGGATAAACGGTCACCACCCGCAAATGGTATAATTCTCAAGATGGTCGTATGTTCCCCAATCAATATCAATTACATCATCCACAGCTCGATTCAAACTGTTAAGTCAGTTATTTGTCCATCCCCACAGCAAGCTGCGGGGTATTCGATAAAAATCATGAGAAGGTGAATCTGACCGTTCTGGATGACATCGAGCCGCTTCAGTACACGTAAAAACATTCGCAGCAGCTGTCAGAAAGTGGATGTAGTCCAAACCGCAGCATTTGGGCGGAATCAATTTAATAAGTTACCTCATATATATCTACATTTGAATGAACCAAATCGCCTAAAGATCTTCCGGTCAACTGCGTAAGTCCTAAAAATGAAAAGGGGCCGCCTTTCGCCCTCTCCCCTACCTCACCACGGGACAGGTGGCCGAGGACCAGCCTGCAAGGCCGCCGAGGATCACGGTCATATCGTCCCACCCCCCCCTCTGGAGGATCGAGGCGGCCACCATGGAGCGAAGGCCACTACCGCAGAAGATGTAGACGGACCGGTCCCTCGGCACCTCATTGATTCGCTGGGGAAGCTCTGTTATGTGGATGTGATGGGCCCCGGTGATCCTGCCCGACTTCTCCAGCTCGTCGGCGCCCCGGACGTCCAATACCCAGGCTTTCTCCTTCTCCTCTCGGTCCAGCCGGGCGCAGAGGTCGTGGACGTTGGCGGTGGCCACGGACCTGCTCTCTTCTCCTGCCATGTGCCAGGCCACCATCCCCCCGGCGAGGTACCCCTCCATGTTGTCGTAGCCGAGCCGCCGGAGGTATCGGACCGCCGTATCGGGATCGCCGGTCTCGTCCACCAGCAGGACCTTCCTGTCGTAGGGCAAAAACCAGCCCGCAAAGCTCGGAACCCCTGCAAGCCAGATGCTTAGGGCTCCCGGAACGTGAGCCGCCCCAAACCCTAGCTCCATCCTGGTGTCGAGAACGACGTCCTCCTCGAACGCCGCGGCAAACTCCTTCGGGGAGAGGGGCGCAGGGTCCGGGACGGTACAGAGGAGGGGCGCCCCCTCCAGGTTCAGCCGCTCCATCTCCCTGAAGTAGGGCGGCCGCTCCAGCTCCACCGCCATCCTGGCGACGAACTCCTCCTCTCCTTTGACCTGGAGCTTGGGGTTGAGCTTTCGCTCGATGCCCAGGGTCGTCCACTTCCGATCGGCTATGGTGGCGGCACAGACCGATCCCGCGCCGTGGGCGGGACATGCGATCACCTCGTCCCCCAGGGGGAGGAGCCTGCTATAGAGGGAGTCGTAGAGGTGGCGGGCCATCTCCTCGGCCCGGTCCATCCCCAAGAGGTCGACCCTGCCTAGGTCCCCGGCGAAGAGGGCGTCTCCGGTGAAGACCATCCAGGGATCGCCTCCTGTGTCCCGGAGGAGGTAGCTCATCGATCCAGGGGTGTGGCCCGGGGTGTGGATCGCTTCAAGCTTGAACCTTCCGACCTTCCAGACCATGCCGTCCTCGACCGCCTGGCCGTACCTGTAGTCGAGCTGGCCGTCGGCGTGCCAGATCTCGGCCCCGGTTCTGGAGGATAGCTCCACAGAGCCTATGACGTAGTCCTCGTTTCTGTGGGTCTCAAGGACGGTGGAGACGCGCATCCCCTCTTTTGAAGCCATCTTCGGGTAAACCTCGCAATCCCGCCGGGGATCGATCACCACGGCCTCGTTTCTGTCGCCTACGATGTAGGAGTAGTGGGCGAGCCCTTCTGATTCGACTCTTTCAAACAGCATAAACTACACCTCCAACCTCGATAGCCAAACAGGCTTTCAGAGTTTTCCAAGCTCGATTCTAGCGGGTTTTCTTGCCGACGACGGTGGGGTTTCCGGGGTGGGAGGTCCACTCGGTGTAGGAGCCCTCGTAGAGCCTGACCTTGGGGTAGCCGAGGCGCCACTTGAAGAGGACGAACTCGTTGGTCGCCTCCCTGCCGGTTCCGCAAGAGCAGATGATCGTCTTGTCTGGTGCGATATCCCGCTCCTCGATGGCTCTCCTTATCTCCTCCTCGGGCCGAAGGAGGGTCGGGTTATCCTTATTCATCAGCCCCCTCCAGGGTAGGTTCACGGCCCCAGGGATGTGGCCGGGCTTCGACCAGGGGCCTTCGCCCTCGTAGAACTTTGTGGGCCTTGCGTCCAGAAGCACAACGTCGTCCCGATCCTTGATCTTTTTGAACTCCTCGTACCCCACGGCGTATTCGTCCCGGACCTGGACCCTGTAACTGGACCCCTCCTCGTCGGGAAATATGCGGGTGACCTCTTTTCCCTCGGCCTTCCACTTCTTAAGGCCGCCGTCGAGAACCAGGACGTTGTCGTGGCCGAATCGGGCCAGGGAGTAGGATACCATTGTCTGCTCGAGGCCGTCGCCGAGGCCAGCGGTGCAGCGGCTGTAAGGTCCGGGGGCTGTGTAGACGACGACGGGGACGTTGGGGTCGAGGCCCACCCGGCTGAAGATCATCTGGAGAGACTCCTTGGGGGCGTAGACTCCCGGCCTTCCTCTCAAAGAGACCCGCAGGAGCCCTTCGTTCATGTAGACGGCGCCGGGTATGTGTTCGGTGATGTAGTCGTGGATGTTCGGCTGGACGTCCAGGATCATCAGCTTCTCGTCGTCCAGGTGCTCGTTCAGCCAGTCCGTCGAGACCCACTTCACCTTGCCGTCTCCCGGAGGGTGCGGATAAGCGATTGCCATGTCTATAACCACCTCTTCGCTAATTCTTTGTATTTTTAGAGAGGATGGCTATATGAAACTTGTTCCGAACTGAAGTGCAGCCTGCCGAGGTCGTGAGATTTTTTTCGTTTAGGTCGACGCTTTTCGTCGAACCCCCCGCACCGAACCAAGAAAAAAAGCGTCGTCGTATTTCAGGTCCTCACTCCCGGAGGCTGCTTCGATCAGACCATGTGAGAACCGCATAAACGAAGAGCGATACCACCACCGATATCACAAACCACACAGAACATAAGTCCACAATAGTTCCCTCGATGCCGGAAAGCCCCAGGGCCACCCCGACAGACGGCCCCCCGTAGAAGAGAGACCCCGCCGCCACCTTTGCCATCGTCTCGAAGTTCATGGGACACCTGCCACGTAAATTTTATTTTAAATTGAATACCCCGCAGCTTGCTGCGGTTGGGATGGTCAAATAA
>CAZNGI010000201.1:0-3163 GCA_964572505.1 uncultured Methanotrichaceae archaeon
TCTTTCGGCCCGTGAAGTGGCCCCAGACCTCGCCAGGGTTGATCATCAGGGTCTCGCCCCGCTCGACGCAGACGTGATGGTCGTGTCCCCGGACCACGACGTCGTAGCGGCCCGACTCCACCAGCCCCCTCACCAGAGGCTCGTAGGTTCCGTGGAGGAGGGCGATCCTCTTGCCGTCGGCCTCGATCTCGCCGAAGTCGTCGAGAAACTCGCCCCCCGCCCGGCCGAAGTCGCGCTTGAGCCCGACTCTGTCGCCGTCATTGTTCCCGTAGACGAGCAAGAGGTCGCCCTCCCATCCCTCAAAGGCGTAGCACATCCCTGGAGCGATAACGTCTCCTGCATGCAGTATCATCTCCACGTTCCGTTTCTTGAATATCTCCACGGCCTCCAGGAGGCCCGGAAAGTTGTCGTGAGAGTCAGACATGAGACCTATCAGCATAGATATCACAAACCTTTTGTTGAAGCGTTACGGGCTGAGACGGCCCAGGGAAAGACCGGGATTCTCATTTATAGCTTTTGACGCTCGTTTTTCAGAAACGGATATGCGCCACGCCCATACGAATCGAAAGGGCTAAATACGAGAATTACGTTGCATCGTTAGACCCGCCTTAACTCAGCCTGGTAGAGTGCGCGGCTGTAGTAGGTTTCGCACCAGAAGGTGCACCGTGCGGCTACCGCGATGTCCCCGGTTCGAATCTGGGAGGCGGGACCTAGCTTTGAGTCCGGATAGTGTAGAGGCCTATCATGAAGCCCTGTCGAGGCTTCGACCCGGGTTCGACTCCCGGTCCGGGCGTTAAATGAGGGCGCAAGTTTCGAAACCTGCGCCCTTCGCTCTTCTGTCTTCATTTCGACCTCGAAGAGGATCTCATCTTCCGCGGGAGAGGCCAGCTTTCGTAGCAGTTCAATCGAAAAGTTTATTACTAAATAATATGATGTCAGCTTGTCGTGTACGACATTTCCGTCTATCCATCAAAGGACCGCAACTCTTCGAGCCCTCTGGCGGTGAGATGCACGACCTCACCGCAGCCTTGAGGGCGGAAAAGATGCCCTGGCCCAATCGTTGGGCTCGGGCATCCTCATTTCTCTTCTGGGCCTCTTCCACCGCGGGTAAGTCCCTTTATCGGGAGCTCATCTGGAGATGACGATCCGTCGAGGAGAGGAACAGTCGCTGAAGGGGCAGAGGATTGGACCAGATTTAAGGGCTGAATTCGGTTTCCAGCTCCTCTATCCTCCTTTCAAGCGTTCCGATCTTCTCCTCGAATAGCTCCCGTTCAACGCTGCGCTTGGTGGTGAGAGTTCCAAGCAGCTCGATTATCTCCTGGGTGGACTCGTCCTCCGAAAACCAGGGATGGGCTGTGGACAGGCGCTCGAGCCGCTCTTCCAGAGATTCGTAATTCTCGATCAGGCGGTCCCCCGGAGATTCCCTGTTCTCCTGGAGGAGGTCGAGGGGCTTCATCAGGCTCTCAAGGCATCTGTAGTACTCGAGGAGGTTCTCTCCGGGAAGTATTGGAGGAGCCATGCCCCTTTCGAGACATTCGTAGGGCTTCGTGATCTGCTGAAGTTTCTCGCTCCACCTTGCCCAATAATCATTCATATGCTGAATTCCTCCAGCAATTAAGTAAGGCCATAAGGTACTTAGTTTTATCGGAGATCGTTCATAATGGCCGAGATCACCTCTCCATAATTGGGATAAACGAATTGCGGCGGCCCGTTGAGGGGAAATCATATTACCGAAAGGGAGAGATAAGCCACCTCAAGTCTCAACGGGAGGGAGCCGGAATATGAGCCTTGACACCGCGGATCGTGAGAAGTTCGAGCGCAGCCTTGATGAGGCCGACATTGACAAGATGGAGCGAATTTTGGAGCTGATAGATCCCGAGAGGCTGAAGCCAGGCCTTGTCGACGTGAACCTCTCTCGGCTGGGACGAGAGCTTGCGGCCTCGGCCGAGAGGATGGAGAGGATGCTCCTGGTGGCCCCCTACATGACGGCCGGGTCCGAAATGGGGAAGGTCGCAAAATCGGAGGAAACGCCAGGGTACGTTGCCTCCTCGGACTCAAACAGGTACCACCGCCCCGAATGCCGCTGGGCGAAGAAGATCGCTTCCGGTAACAAGATCCGGTTCTCAAGTTCCCAGGAAGCTCAAGATCGGGGATACGTCCCCTGCGGGGTCTGCAAACCCTCTTGACCTTCGTTCTGGAGCTTTTGACGGCTTTTCCCTTTACGGGAACTTCCGGGCGCAGGTCCTGGTCTTGCTGGCGCAGCGGCTCGACCATAGCGGCCCCTCCCTGGGGACCGGCCCCCGCTCTTCGACGTTGTAGAGCCTCCAGCCGATCCTCATGCCGTCTGAGACCTCGAGCCCATCGGGCATATCCTTCGGAATCCGCCAGCCCGACTCGCCCCGCTCGAAGACGTAGTAGATCCAGGCGTGGTCGATGTCGTTATAAAAACCGTCTATGGAGGTGACCATCGAGCCCAGATGACCGGTGGCGCTCTCGTCTGGTGCGGCCTCAACGTCCGCCACAGCCTTCAGGGCCTCGAGGACGGAAGTTCCAGGAGGGACCTTCACGACTTCGTGCCTGATCTGGTCGGATCCGTAATTTATGTAGACGAAGGCCCTGACCTCGCCCTCCCTGCCCTTATTCCGGCCGAAGAACATCCTGCGAGAGGTGGGACCGAAGATACAAGACCCTGTCGGACCTCTTTTGGCCCGCCCCTCCAAAGAGGGGCAGGCCCGCCACCGTGGAGAATACTTGAGTGGACGTTGAGAAAGCCATTTGCCCTTGCAGGCTCTCAGGTCAAGCCTTGATGTACCTGTTCTTGAAGTAGGTGTACTCGCCAAGAGCCTTTCGAATCGTCTCCGTCGCCTTCTCCCGCTCCGCTTCGTCGACGCAGCACCTGGACGCCATCTCGCCGAGACGTTCCTCCAGGTCATAGTTGAAAAAACGGAGGAGCTTTTCGCAAACGTCCCCCTCGACGATCTTGGATATCTGCCAGCCGCCGTCCACCACGGTGACGTGAACCTCGTTCACGCATCCGAGAAGGTTGTGAAAGTCACCCAGGGTGTCCTGGTACGCCCCCAGGAGGAAGGTGCCCAGGTAGTAGTCCTTGTCGTCCAACAGATCGTGGAGGGCGAGAAAGTCGCTGTTCTCCCCGGCAAAGCTC
>CAZNGI010000202.1:0-3133 GCA_964572505.1 uncultured Methanotrichaceae archaeon
AAGCCCGAGTCCCCCGAAGAGATGCACCTCGTCCATCACGCCCTCGAAAACCCGATCAGAAGAAGGATGATCATCCTGATGGTGGAGGGCTGCCTCTCGGTCCGGGAGATCGCCGAGGCTGTCGGCCCGAAGATGCTGGACTACCACCTCAGCAGGCTGGAGCTGGCGGGGCTCATCGATGTCGGAGAGGGAGGAATCATAACCCTGACAGAATCGGGAAAGTCCTATGGTGCTCTTGTCAAGTCCCAAGCCGAGAAGAGCGGCGCTGGATGAAGGTAGCGAGCCAGGCGAAACTTTTGATCTGCGAATCTCAAAATCCTCCAGCCCGGGATGGGCGGAGCGATCCGGGTCCGATCATCCTCTTTTTGCCCTCTTTCGGATCCTCCGCTTGTAAGCCTCGTGGCTTACAAAAAGGAGGACCGGGAAGGGGAGTAGGATCCATAGATATCCAGAGGGGACGTGGGCTGTGTTGAAGACCAGCTGGACGGCACCGACGTTCAAGAGGGCGTATATCCAGAGGAGCTCGAGGAGGATGGCCACTATCAGAAGCCTGTTTTTGAAGAGGCCCCGGCTGAAGGCCGAAAACTCCCAGGATCTGAGGGTCCAGACGTTGAAGAGCTGGCAGGTCACAGCGCCCAGGAGCGTCATCGTCATCGCCTGTTTGTGGAGAAAGGTGTTTGAGATCGAGAGGTCTCCGTAATGCCAGCCGCTCAAAAACAAAAACCCGAGGAATGCGGTCATGGCCGCAGCCCCCTCGATCAACCCCAGGAAGAAGTAGCCCCGCTTGAAGACCTCCCGGTCGAGGATCCGCTCGTACTTTCCTACAGGCGGCCGCTCCATGATGTCCCGTTCCGGAGCCTCACTTCCCAGGGCAAGGCCAGGGAGCATGTCGGACCCCAGGTCTATGGAGAGGATCTGGATGACCGAGAGGGGCAGGGGAATTCTCAGGAAGAACTGGAGGATGTAGGGCACGATCTCCGGGACGTTCGACGAGAGGATGTAGGTGACGAACTTTTTGATGTTGAAGTAGACGGTCCTCCCCTCCTCTATGGCGGCGACGATCGAGGCGAAGTTGTCGTCAAGGAGGATCATGTCGGCCGCCTCCTTGGCAACCTCCGTCCCCTTTATCCCCATCGATATGCCGATGTCGGCCTTCCGGAGGGCCGGGGCGTCGTTGACGCCGTCGCCGGTCATCGCCACCACCTCCCCGTTCTCCTGGAGGAGGGCAGCGATCCGCAGCTTCTGCTCCGACCTCATCCGTGCGAATAGGACGTTCTTGTTTGCGAGGAGCTTTGCCAGATCCTCGTCCGGGATCTTTCGGATCTCGTCGCCCGTCAGGACCACGTCCACCAAGAGGCCCACCTTCTCGGCTATCGCTTTTGCCGTCAGGGGGTTGTCGCCGGTGAGGATCATGACCTTTATCGAGGCCCTCTGGCACTTTTTTATGGCTTCGTAGACCTCCTCCCGGGGCAGGTCCATGATCCCGACAAGCCCCAAAAATACGAGATCGCTTTCGTCTTCGCCCTCCTTGTAAGCGATGGCAAGAAGTCTGTAGGCCTTCCGCTCGAGGTCTTCGGCCTCGGCCTCGATCCGCTCCCTATCAAAGTCGCTCAGGGGCCGGACCCGCCCCTCTTCGTCTAGGAGGCGGTCGGAGAGCTTGATCAAGACCTCCGGCGCGCCCTTGGAGAAGATGACCCTCCCACCATCCCTCTCGTACACCGTCGACATCATCTTCCGATCGCTGGAGAAGGGGATCTCCTCGACCTTCCTGTACCCCTCCCCAGAAACCCTGGCCTTCCTGGCGGCGGCTACGATGGCAAGTTCCGTCGGGTCGCCATAGACCGAGCCCTCTCCGATCGTCGCCCTGGAGTTCAGAACGCCCGCCGTGAGGAGGAATTTGAGCCGGTCCAGGGTGCCCGACTTTTCTTCAGTGAAACTGAACTCGCCATCTTCGAAATACCCCTCGCTGCTGATCGATATCCCCTCGCCGCTGGAGAGGCGGATCTCCTTCAACGTCATCTCGTTTCGGGTGATCGTCCCGGTCTTGTCGGTGCATATCACCGTGGCGCTTCCCAATGTTTGGGCTGAATCCAGGTTCTTGATCAGGGCGTTTCTCTTAGCCATGTTTCGGCTGGCGAGGGATAGTGACAGGGTTATGGTGGGGAGCATCCCCTCGGGAACGTTGGCAACGATTAGGGAGAGGGCGAAGATGGCGGCGACGAGCCACCCCTGCCCCGAGAGAACGCCCAGAACGAAAAAGACGCCACCCACCAGGAGCGCTGCAAGGGTGAGGATCCTCGTGATCCTGATTATCTCTAGCTGCATCGGAGTCGGCCTTTTTTCGACCTCTTTTGATAGAGAGGCGATCTTTCCAAACTCCGTCTCCTTTCCGGTGGCAAAGACGATGCAAAGGCCGTTTCCCGAGGTGACGGTCGTCCCTGCGAAGAGGACGTTCTTCGCGTCCAAGATCTCCTCGCTGGCATCGGCCTCATCGATCCTTCTTGCGGGCTGTGCCTCTCCGGTCAGAGCTGCCATGTTGACGTAAAGCGAGTTCGCCTCGACGAGGATCGCGTCGGCTCCGATCCTATCTCCCTCATCGACGATCAATACGTCGCCGGGAACGAGCTCTTTAGAGTCGACCACCTCAATTCTGCCGCCCCTCCTCGCCTTCACCATCGAGGGGATGAGCTTCAGAAGGGCCTCGACGGTCTTGTCGGCCTTGTACTCCTGCCAGAAGGCGAAGGTCGCATTGATGAAGACGGCGCCGAGGATCGCGTAAGATAGGATGTCGTACCCTTCGCCGGGCGAATAAGAGTTCGCAACGAAGGAGAGGGCGGCCGCCACCTCCAGGAGGAGTGCGAAAAACTGGAGATACTGCCGGAGGTACTCCTTCAGATAGTTCTTCCGCCGCCTCTTCTCAAGCTCGTTCGGCCCGAACTCTTTCAGCCTTCTTCTGGCGTCGGCACTCTCAAGACCCGAGAGACTGGTGTTGAGGCGGGCCAAAACCACGTCGCTTGGGAAGGTGTAGAGGCTCTTGCGGCTGCTCATAAAACCTTCGGAAAATTGTGTCCTGGAGCCTTAAGTCAAACAGCGCACCCCGCTGCAAGCAGCGGGGCATGTTCGCGCCGGTCAT
>CAZNGI010000203.1:0-3108 GCA_964572505.1 uncultured Methanotrichaceae archaeon
CGGTCGTTATATTCACGAAAGATACGGATACGGAGCGACGCGCATGAATCAGGCAAAAGAGGGCGATTCGGTGAGCCTCCACTACAAGGGGAGCTTCGAGGACGGGACGGTCTTCGACTCCTCCGATACCCACGGGGCGTTGAAGTTCACCGTCGGAAAGGGGATGGTGATCCCTGGTTTCGAGGAGGCGGTGGTGGGCATGAAGCTTGGGGAGACGAAGACCGTCACCATCCCCCCGGAGAAGGGCTACGGACCCCACAAAGACGAGCTTTTGATAAAGATCGACAGAAATGAGCTTCCCCCGGACCTGGACCCCGTCGTCGGCCAGAGGGTCGAGTTCTCCAAGGACAAACAGAGGCTTCAGCTCCAGGTGGTCGAGGCGACCGACGATGCGGTCACCTTCGACGCCAACCATCCCCTTGCCGGGAAGGTTCTGATCTTCGAGCTCCTCCTCCTGGAGATCGAGTGAGAAAGAAGGGTGGCAAAACGCGGGCGCGGGATTCGGCTTCGGCCCGAATGACGTCGGAGGAACATGGACGGTAAAAATCGAAAGGACATAAAGCCGGGGCTAAAAGTAGAGATCGTCCTCAAGAAGGATCAGAGGACTGGGAAGAGGACGGAAGGGGTGGTGAAGGAGATCCTGACCAACTCCTCATTTCACCCTCATGGGATCAAGGTCCGGCTCACGGACGGCCAGGTGGGCCGGGTGGCGAGGATCATCGGGTAGGGCCTCATTCTTCTTTTCGGCGATGGGCGGGGGCTTTCAACGGGCTCCCGGCATTTTCAGCACGGCGGCGGATGTCTTTAGGATATTTTTGGCGCTGGTGCTGCTGTATCGTTTCAGCTCTATTTTGTCGATCTTTTCGTGCAACACGTTTATCATTCGCCAGATAATTTTCGAGATCGAAGGGAAAAAGAGAGCTTGCAGTACCGAAGGAGATCATAGTGAACCTCAAATATCTGATCAATTATTTCTAATCACGCTGCTTGCAAGCTCGTCATCTGGAAGCGAGGGATACATGAACGATTTCAACAAACACGTGAACTTCATCTGGTCTGTCGCTGATCTGATCCGCGACTCTTTCAAACGGAGCAAGTATCAGGACGTGATACTGCCTTTCACCGTCCTGAGGCGGATTGACTGTGTTCTTGAGCCCACCAAGCCCGAGGTCTTGAGGGCGAATGCCAAGCTCAAGGGCAGGCTTGAAAACCTCGATCCTCCGCTCTGCAAGGCCTCGGGTTTTGCCTTCTACAACACTTCCCTTTACGATTTCGAGAAGCTCCTCAAAGACGCGCCGAACCTCGCCAGCAACCTTCGGGCCTACATCAACGGATTCAGCGAAAACATGAGAGAGGTTCTGGAGAAGTTCGATTTTGAGAATACGATCTCGAAGCTGGACGAGGCAGGCCTTCTCTTTCTGGTGATGGAGCGGTTCAAAAGCGTCGACCTCCACCCTGACAAAGTATCGAACATCGAGATGGGCTACATCTTCGAGGAGCTGATCCGAAAGTTCAACGAGGCGTTGAACGAGAACCCCGGCGAGCACTTCACGCCAAGAGAGGTGATCCGGCTGATGGTGACCCTTCTCCTCAGCCAGGATGCCGAGACGCTCAGCCACAATCACGTCGTTCGGACGGTATACGATCCGTGCTGTGGGTCCGGCGGGATGCTGACGATCGCCAAGGAGCACATCCAGAAGACCAACTCCTTGGCGGAGGTCCACCTCTTCGGCCAGGAGGTGAACCCCGAGACCTTCGCCATGTGCAAGTCAGACCTCTACATGAAGAGCGCCGACGGGAGGGACGCCGAGAACATCAATTTCGGGAGCACCCTATCCAACGACCGGCATCGAGACCGGCGTTTCGACTACCTCCTAACTAACCCACCCTACGGAAAGGAGTGGAAGATGGACCAGGCCGCCGTGGAGGCCGAGGCCGAGCGGGGCTACGCCGGCCGCTTCGGCGCGGGGACCCCGAGGATCAGCGACGGACAGCTCCTCTTCCTCCAGCACATGCTGGCGAGGACGAAGCCGCCGGAGGAGGGCGGAAGCCGTGTGGCGATCGTCATGAACGGATCGCCCCTCTTCACGGGCGATGCCGGGAGCGGCGAGAGCGAGATCCGGCGCTGGATTCTCGAAAACGACCTCCTCGACGCCATCGTTGCCCTTCCCGAGCAGCTCTTCTACAACACCGGGATTGCAACTTACGTTTGGATCTTGACGAACAGAAAGGACCCGCGTCGAAGGGGAAAGGTCCAGCTGATCGACGCCACGGCCCTCTGGGTTCCCATGAGAAAGAGCCTCGGAAACAAGAGGCGCGAGATCTCCGACGACCAGATCCAGGAGGTCAAAAAGATCTACGAGGAGTTCGAGGAGGGCGAGCAGTCGAAGATCTTCGATTCTGAGATATTCGGATATCGGAAGATCACCGTCGAGCGGCCTCTCAAGCAGAACTATCAGGCGAGCTCCGAGCGGATCGAGCAGCTCCGGGGGCAGAAGGCCTTCCAGAGCCTCGCCCAAAGCCGGAAGAAGGACAAGGAGGCGAAGGCGAGGGAGGAGGCCGAAGGAAGACGGCAGCAAGAGGCGATCCTCAATATTCTCTCGAAGATGTCCGGCGACCTCTTCACGCGGAGGCCGGATTTCGAGAAGGCCTTGAAACGGGCCGTAAAAGACGACGACCTGAAGCTATCGGCCCCGGTGAAGAAGGCGATCCTCGCCGCCCTCTCAGAGCGGGACGAGGTCGCCGAGGCCTCGATCGATGGCCATGGGATTCCAGAGCCCGACCCTCAACTTCGGGACACCGAGAACGTGCCCCTCGGCCAGGACGTCCGGGAGTACTTCGAGCGGGAGGTTCTCCCTCACGTCCCGGACGCCTGGATCAACGAATCGGTCCGGGACCAGAAGGACGGCGAGGTTGGCAAAGTCGGCTACGAGATCAACTTCAACCGCTACTTCTACGAGTACAAGCCCCCAAGGCCCCTGGAGGAGATCGAGGCCGAGATAAGGGTACTAGAGTCCGAGATCATGGATATGCTTCGGGAGGTTACAGGATGACTCCCCAGGCGGCGCAGTCCAAATGGAGGCCTTACCCCGAGTACAAGGATTCCTG
>CAZNGI010000204.1:0-2860 GCA_964572505.1 uncultured Methanotrichaceae archaeon
GAGCCTGAGGACTTAGCACCTGAGGGAGAGCCTGAGGACTTAGCACCTGAGGGAGAGCCTGAGGACTTAGCACCCGAGGAGCCCCCCGCCGCTCCTGAAGAGCCCGTTCTTATGAACATCGTCGAGACAGCAACTGATGCTGGCAATCTCAACATCCTGGTCATGGCAGTTGAGGCTGCAGGTCTTGCAGATGATCTGAGCGGCGATGGACCATTCACAGTCTTCGCGCCCACGGATGATGCCTTTGCTATGGCGGCAGACCTCGACATGAACGACACCGAGGCTCTGACCAAGATCCTGACCTATCACGTCGCCCTTGGCGAATACATGGCCGCAGACCTGGCCAACATGCCAGCCGTCGGCACCCTCGAGGGTGGAGACGTCACGATTACCGTGACGGAGGATGGCCTGATGGTGAACGGCGCGAAGATAGTCCAGGAAGATGTTGAGTGCAGCAACGGCGTCATTCAAGTCATAGACGCGGTCCTGATGCCTCCGGTGGAAGAATCTCCAGTGGAAGAATCTCCAGTGGAAGAGCCTCCAGTGGAAGAGCCTCCAGTGGATGTGTAGATAGCGATCTTACATGAAGAGGTTAAGAGCGATGCGGACTTTTTGCTCCGAGCCTCTTCAATATCTACGTTTTTTATAACATTTCGTACGAGATCTAAGGGATCAAGGACGGAGATTCCGAGTTGTCCTTAAGCCCCGGCAATATTTATATTATCTATAAGATGAATGTCGTGCGGCGGCATAGTACGATGCCTTATTCTGAATGTTGAGGTCAATCCTTCCGGGGGCTTCGATGTACAAAGGGCGCGAAGACGGAATTAGGCGGGCAGTAAGCGATATGAAGATAATTTCGCCGTTGTGGGTCTGGGCAGGTTTGGATTGTCCCTGGCAGAAATCCTTGTCCAACAGGGTTTTAACGTTTTGGGCTTGGACGAGGGGCCTAGATCGCGGAAAAGATCGACTCTGCAGATTTACGGCTTGAATTTTGGGATATGTTTTAAATAATGAGGAAGGACACCTACGCAAACAGAAGTTTGAATATCCAAAAAAGAGCTAAGTACCATCATGGACAAGATGGTGTCATGATGAAGCCGAGGGCGGACGGCATTGGAGCTGGGGCGCATCTGTGATTGTGCGGCCCTATCGTTTCGAGGAGATCTGGAGATGGGGCGCGATCGCGGAGAGGCCGAGGTCGCGTCCGGCTTTGGCATGTATAAAGGGGTGAGGGACCGATCTTGATGGCAGAGCTTGGTGATGGAACTATTGAATGCCGCAGGGGTGTGGTAAGATCGGCCCCGATAATAGCTATCGCTTCTTACAGGTTCGGGTCGTGGGTGTCGGGAAAGCCGGAAAATCATCTCTCGCCGGCAAAGGGCGAAAAATTACCTGGAGGTGTGATCTTTGAGGGGTGATCTGGCGAGGAGGGCGCTTTTCGTCATATTTCTCGGCCTTGTTGCATGGTTCCTCTTCTTCCTGGCCCGGATCGTTGCCGAGGGAGGTGCATGACGATGTCGGGCACCGGACCCGACAAGCTTTTGCGGATATGGTAGGTGAGATCGATATGGTTGCGGGGAGAAGAACGCGATTCGAACTCGTCTTGATGCTGATTCTGCTCGCGTCCCTCATCTCGACCGGGGCGTCGAAATATCCCGATTCGGGTGCCGATACGATCGTTGACGCCCCGATGGAGGACTTCGCTCGAGAGGCAAACGTTTCTGAAGATTCGGAAGATCTGGAAGACGCTGACGACTCGAAAGTCGAGCACGTGACGGACCGTGGCCTCGAACTTGAGATTCCAACAGGCGGAGGGGCCTCAAAGATCCCGGTACCGAAGGCCGGCTCGAACGAGGACATTCCGCCGATCTCGGTCCTCTTGAACAAGGTGTTATGGCTTGAGATAGGCAACCGCACCCTGGACGGGAGCGGGCCCTACGGCAAACTGGTGGTGAACCGTCTTCCCATAGGCTCTCCGGACTTCAACCGGCTTTTGGAGGATTCGGGGTACTCCAAGGTGAGAGAGTTCGAGAACGAGTCCGGATCCTGCAGCTGGTGGGAAGATCCGGGAGCGCCAAAGCTTCCCTATGGAGAAGAAGTCCAGGATCAGGGAACTGAGACAGTCCAGGTCAAACGGTTTTACGTCGGATGGGCTTATTCGAACAAGTACCATTACCCGGACTGCAGATGGGCTAAGAACATCCCCCTGGGGAGTCAGGTGTGGTTCTCAAGCCCCGAGGAGGCGAGGGCCAAAGGGTACGTCCCCTGCAGTACCTGCAACCCGCCCTGAACGGCGAGAAGCTACTTTCCTCTCGCCTTTCTCTTTTCCCTCAGCGACTTAATTTTCTTCTGTTGTAACTTGAGTTCCATCTCGCGAGAAGCCCGCGGGCGCACCGGCAGCGCTCACCCTCGGGCCGCAAAAGAGATCGAGCTGCGCGCGGCCGGGCAGTGTGGACCTTCCGGGCTGGCCCCCATCCGGGCGCTCGCGGGTCGTTACGGGGTAGAAAGGTTAGATGTTATTGGAACTTGTTGTGCCCGCCTTAAAGACCAATTTCATCTAGGGACTGAACGAAAATATGGGCTAGTTGAGCGTCCCTCGTTGGGCGGAATTTCGAGGAATATCCAGCGATTTTTTTCGCAAAACCAAAACTTATTTATATAAGAAATTTATACTGTTTTAAGTGGAATCTACTAAAGGTGGATTACTAAGATTATGGTTCTGAGCCTCACATTCAGTACCTGTTCCACTCTCAGAGGAATGCTGATCCAAAAATCGCTACATCGTACGGGGTGTTCTGCCAGTAATTCGATTCAGTTACTGAATTTGGGGTTGCAGGCTGTAATATGGAGGAACGAA
>CAZNGI010000205.1:0-2840 GCA_964572505.1 uncultured Methanotrichaceae archaeon
TCTGCCCGTCGACCATTCTGGCAAATCGCAACACTTTATTGAGCATGTTCGGTTCGCCTGCCCTAAAGGAGGTCTGCGCCCTTGTCAGCCAGTCCCAGGACGTTCAATAGGCCTATGAGGTTCTCCTTGGAGAGGCTGCCGTCTGATACCTTCTTCAGTATATCCTTGGCGTTGAAGGCGACGCCGAGGCCAGCGTTCTGGATCATGAGGCAGTCGTTGGCTCCGTCGCCCACCGCCACCACGTTGTCGGGGCTGATCCCCTCGATCCTCGCGAGATCGTTCACGATTCTCCCCTTGGCGGTGGCGTCGATGATCTCACCCTCGATCTCGCCGGTGAGGACGCCGCCCTTGATCTCCAGGACGTTGGCGAAGGTGTAGTCGAAGCCGAGCCTCTCTTTCAGGATGTCGGTGAAATAGGTGAATCCCCCGCTTATCAGGGCGGTCTTGTACCCCACCTGTTTCAGGTGGTGGATCAGCTCTTCGGACCCCGGGGTGAGCTGGATGTTCTTTGCGATCTCCTCCAGGGACTCGATGGTAGTTCCTTTAAGGAGACGGACCCGGCTCCTGAGGGCCTCCTCGAAGTCGAGCTCCCCATTCATGGCCCGCTCCGTGATCGCCTCCACCTCCCGGTCGACGCCCGCGAACTGGGCTATCTGGTTTATCGTCTCGAAGTCGACTATCGTCGAGTCCATGTCGAAGACGATTAGCCGCTTCTCCTTTGCGGACTTGTCCAGGTCCTGGACCACGACGTCGAGGCCGAGCTTCTCGCACTCGAT
Organism: uncultured Methanotrichaceae archaeon; assembly: GCA_964572505.1. Classification (GTDB taxonomy): domain Archaea; phylum Halobacteriota; class Methanosarcinia; order Methanotrichales; family Methanotrichaceae; genus Methanocrinis. Next base: position 777 of record CAZNGI010000205.1, read on the forward strand.
CTTCAGCTCTTCTCGCAGCCTCTCAGCATCGACGGCGCCGAAGTCCATAACGAACTCGATCGATATCAGCTCGCCTCTGGCCGTGACCAGAGCCTTCTCGATGTTGATTTCCCTATCCGCAGCGAGGCTCGCGACGTCGAAGATTATCCCCACCCTGTCCCTCGCCAGGATCGTTACGACCTGAAGGTTTTTCCCTCCCCTCCGCTTGCCCCTGTACTGCTCGAGAGGAAGAACGCTAACTTCCACCCCGAGATCGGTCGCTAGCTTCTGGAGACGGGATTCCAGCTCCTTCGGGGTCGCTGTGGCCTTCCCAAAGTCCGCCACCATCGACATCACGAAGATACCCTGGAGTATCCTCTGGTCCAAATCGACGATGTTGACCATCATCTTTGCCGGAGCCTCCAGAAGGTCGCAAATTATCCCCGGCCTGTCCTTTCCCAGGACTGAGATCACCCAGAGGTCGGAGTCGCAAGCCGGTTCCGTCTTCGATTCAATCTCTTTCATCAATCTGACCGTGAGGGTGTGGGCATCCCAGCCTAAATACTTTTTCAGCGCTGATCGGAGGGACCGGTTGCCGATGGGGAAATATCTCAAGGTGGTCCGGGTCAGGGCGGAAAAGATATTAATAAAATTCAGATCATAATATACACGACTGCCACTGCCCAATCCATAAGTGTTAAAAGGAGTCGTGACTTAGGCGAAGGCTGGAAGTGAGGACGAGCCTGGCTTTCTTTCTCCAGGGAGGCATGAGGTCGAAATTCATGGATCGAGGAAAGTCTTACGAGCTTTTGGGGGTTCTGGGAGCCTTCCTGCTGGGCCTCCTGCTGAGGCTTGTTCCAGCCGGGAACGCTCTCGTCGGAGGTGACGTTCTCTTTTACGGGTACGATTCCTTCTATCACATGCGCCGGATCTTCTACACCGCGGAGAACTTCCCCCACACCCTCTGGTTCGACTCGTATCTCAATCATCCCCGGGGTCTGGAGCTTTTGTGGCCCCCCCTCTTCGACCAGGTCGTCGCGGCAGCTTCCCTGCTTCTCGGTGGGGGCGTTCATGCCGTCGAGATGACAGGAGCCCTCGCGCCCCCGGTCCTGGGGGCGGGGATGATCTTGGTCCTCTACCTTTTGGCAAAAAAGCTCTTTGGAAAAAGGGTGGCGCTCCTATCAGCATTCTTCCTGGCGGTCGATCCAAAACACATAGCCAGAACCCATTTCGGATGCACAGATCACGACGTCCTGGAGTCGCTTCTCGTCTTGGTGGCGATCCTCCTCCTCGCATATGCCCTCACCGAAAGGGACAGAAGGCTCTGGTTTGGGGCCGCTGTGGGGGTTTTGATCGCCGCCACCGCCTATACCTGGCTCGGCGCACCAATCTACATGGGCGCGATCCTGATCTACGCGACGATACAGGTCACCCTCGATTTGCGAGAAAAAGCCTCCTCCAAAGAGACGGTAGTCCCGTTGATGGCGGCCTTCGGGGTCGCCCTCCTCCTATTGTTGCCTTTCTGGGACGAGGCATGGCTTATTCCCTCCTTCTTTGGAGCCCTCGGGGCTCTGGCGACCTTGGCGTTTCTGTACTCCTTATCGCGCCTCTTCGTCGCAAAGAAGGTTCCTTGGCTGGCCTTCGTCCCTGCAGTGGCGATCCTGGGCTATATCGCCGTAATCCTGAGCTATGCCACAGACATGACCCGGGAGGCTCACTCGCTCTTCTGGACGGGGCTTCGCTACTTCTTCGGGGGCGGCCTGGCAAGGGAGAGCATTTTGGAGGCCGCGCCCATCTACCAGGTCTTCGATTTTGTCTCCCTTCCTGGCCTTGGTTTTGCCTTCTCCCTCATCGGGCTTGGAGTCATGATGCATTATACGTGGCGTGCTCATCTTCCCAAAGATCAGGTTCTTTTTCTCGTCTGGGCGGTCTTCAACCTTATTCTGGTGGTTTTTCAGGCCCGATTTCTGTACCTCTTCTCCGTCGCTGGGTCGACCATGGTCGCTCTCCTCTTCTTCTGGGGGGCTTCCCGGCTGAGAGCTTCGAAAAAGGCAGACCCTTTGGCGGTCAAAGCCCTCACTTTTG
>CAZNGI010000206.1:0-2784 GCA_964572505.1 uncultured Methanotrichaceae archaeon
GGCTAACTTAATTTATAAAGCGGCATGATATAATATTTTATTGAGCATGTTCCTTAAGTCGTTTTCTTGACCATCCCAACCGCAGCAAGCTGCGGGGTATTCATTTTAAAATAACCATTCTATACGGCGCAATTCTCGATCCGATCCTTTCTTCCCTGGTCGTCAGATCTGCTTCCAAAATGAGGTACCGATAGCACCTTTATAGTTTGGACCACCACCTCACCAGCAGTAAGAAAGCCAAACCCCAGAGGATGAATTGATGCAGACGTTTCTCCCATACCCGGACTTCAAGAGGTCTGCCGAGGTGCTGGACAGACAGAGGCTTGGAAAGCAGAGGGTGGAAGCCCTCGTCCTTTTGAGGATATGCCGGGACGGCAAAAGCCGCTGGAAGAACCACCCCATCTGGAAGATGTGGGCCAATAACCCCGAGGCTCTCGCCTATTACGGCGTCGTGATCTGCGAGGAGTGGATCAGGAGGGGCTACAGGGACACCTGCAAGGAGAAGATCCTGGCTGCCAACCGGGAGATGGGAGGATCTGAGCTGAATGAGCTGCTCCGGAAGTACGAAAACGCTGAGGAGGGCTTTTTGCCCTCATGGTTCGGGTCCGAGGAGCTTCACGCCTCTCACCGGTCCAACCTCCTCCGAAAGGACGAAGATCACTACTCGGCCTTCGGCTGGACTGAGCCGAAGGATCTCTGCTACGTCTGGCCCAACCCGGCCGATTCGAAAAAAGGAGATAAAAAGTTAGAGGGCTGATGGTACCGGTCGGGTCTAGGGGGCGGGCAGCGCCGCATGCCGCCCTCCCCCAGCCGCCAGCCTCCGTCAGCCCCCCGTTTTCGAAGAGGGACCATATCACCCGTTTCACGCCCTCACGATTTTGTCATACTCCTCCCGGCTCAGGAGCTGAGGCGAGTACTCGACCCCCAGCTCTTCGAGGGCTCTAACGAAGGATCTGAGGTGCTTTTCTGAGCCCATGAGGAGGCCTCCGTAAACCGATCTGATATCCGGCTTGTCCGTGTTGCTGATCTGAACTTCGAGGTCGTGGACGCTCGTCTCCTCCACCAGGGCCGCTGCCTTGAGGGCGTCTTCAGGGGACTTTCCTCCCGACTCCAGGAGATCGTCGTACATCTTCTGGAGGGTCTCGTTGGCGTAAACCCCGTTCCCGTCTCCGACCGGGTCCTCCAGGCCGTACCTGTCCATCAGGATCTTGACCGAGTCCATGTGGATCTGCTCGGAGTCTGCGACGTTCAGGAATATGGGAAGCAACACCATCTTGTAGAGCTCCAGGTACAGGTCTTCGGCCATCCTCTCCTCCTCGCGGATGAAGAGGATCCCGTCCCGCTCTCCGGCAGTGAGGGCGGCCGCGGCCGTGGGGGCTTCGCCCGCCTTTTCTCCGAGGTTGAGCCGCCCCTCGGCGCGGGCGACATTGTGGCTGCCCTGGAGGTTGCCGGAATCCGACATGCTCCAGATTATGGAGAGCTCCTGCCCCGGCGAAATGACTTTGTCGAACTGGTCTCCGGTATCAAGCCGTCTCTTGAACTCTATAACAGTCTGACCGTCCTTCTCTTGACCTCCGAACTCCAGGATGTCGTCGGTTCCGCCCAGGTCCTCGTCGGGCAGGTGGGGGCCGTAGCTGTCGGTCGAGTACTGGTCCTCGACGACGACCGTCTTCCCGTCGACAGACCCCATGACGACGTCGGCGTCCTTCATCCATTCGAGGGGATCGAATCCTATCGAGATCCAGCCGGTCGTCTCGCCTCTGAGGGCCATGTAGAGGTGCTCGTCATCTGTCGTCCAGAAGACCTCCAGGTCTCCTCCAGAGTACCCCCGGCTTTCGGGGCCGTAGAGGACCGCGCTTCCGAAGTACTCGCCATCTCCGACCACGCCGTCGGGCGTCCAGCCCTCGGGCTCCTCAGCCCCAGGCCTCTCCAGCTCAGGCGCCTCCTTCTGGACGCATCCCGAGAGGAGGACCAAGGTAATAACCAGAAAAATAGATTTCAGCTTCATCCTCAACACCCGGTATTACTTTATTCGCTAGATCCCATATCAACCTGTCGAGGTTGTTGCTAGCCTCGAAAAAAGTTTAAGTATCCTCCGGGCATCAAGTAATTTTATGGATGCTGAGGAGATCGCCGGGAAGTACTCGATGAAGGATCTTAGGCCGATAGCCAAGAAGTACGGGGTGAAGACCCACTGCGTCAAGAAGATCGACGTGGTGAGGACGCTCCCGCCGGAGGCGCTGGCGGAGCTGGAGGGCGAGTGATCCCAGCATATGCAATAGAGAATTTTTTTAACCGCTCGCCTTTTTGGGCGGCCGATCTCCGAAACAATCGAGGATTCCGGGCGAGATGACCGACCGGGCGGCACCCGCCAACCGAGCCCAGGTCTGGGCCGGCAGATCGGGCGGTGGAGATGGGCTGGAGCCCAAAACTATCATGCGATTTCGTCGAGGTGGTAGAAGGACAAATGATTTGATAGCAAAATCCATCGGTCATCGGTTAAGGAGCGGTTTAAATAGTCCTACAGATTTTTGATGCTTCTCACATTACTCTACTTTCCAAGTTTTGGTTTTTGCATACATTTGTTAGATTATAAGCTGAATTAATGCTATTTTTATCGGAATATTCGAGACTTATTTAATCTCGCACAGTTCTCGTATTATGCGAGACGCAATGGTGGTTTATAAACTGGGCACGACCAAGGGAAAACTTGGAAAGTAGAGTAATTATATCAGACTGCATACTTAATTTGCCGTAATTTTGTGTTGCAGCGTTCCAGTGGTC
>CAZNGI010000207.1:0-2676 GCA_964572505.1 uncultured Methanotrichaceae archaeon
GATTCTGAAGGACAGGAGGAGTGGAACAGGACCTTCGGCGAGCCGGAACAGGACATAGGACCCCTCGGCGGCGAGTCGGGGAATGACCAAGGAGAAGCCGTCCAGGTGACCAGCGACGGCGGTTATATCATCGCCGGTTATACGACCTCATACGGAGCCTTTCCTGGCGATCTCTGGCTGATAAAGACGAACTCGGAGGGCGTCCTGGAGTGGGATATGACCTCAGGTCGACGAGGAACCGATGACGGCGTTTCGGTTCAGGAGACGAGTGAAGGCGAATACATCATCGCTGGTATTACAGACCGTTACGGTGCTGGCGGTATTGATGTCTGGTTGGTAAAAGTCAAATTGGCGGCGGCACCTCCCCCTGTCCATGGAGTGTCGTAAGATATTTGAGTTCGAAAATCAAAAACATATGAAGGTGACATATTATGACTGGGTTAGTTCCAAAAGATGACTTCAAGCGCCTGCAGAGGCGGATGAACCGGCTGATGGAGGACGTTGGGATCTCCGACGCCGAGTCGAGATACATGCCCGAGATCAGACGGATCCAGGACAAGATGAACCAGGTGATAGAGGATTTCGTGGCCGAGACCCCCGCGCCCTTTGCGGACGTCATGAAGCCTCTCGCCGACGTCAAGGAGACCGACGAAGAGGTGGTCGTGACGATGGACCTTCCCGGCATGGATAAGGGAGACGTCGAGATCACCGTCACCGAGAATGCCCTCGAAGTGAGGGCCGAGAGGAAGACCGAAAAAGAGGAGAAGGAAGAGGAGTTCTACCGGAAGGAGAGGACCTTTGCCAGGTTCGAGAGGAGCCTCAAGCTCCCGGCCGAGGTGAAGGCCGAGGATGCGAAGGCGAGCCTCAAGGACGGCGTCCTCGAGGTCCACCTTCCGAAGGTCGAGGTCACGGCCCGAAAGAAGGTGACGATCGAATAGGCTGGCTACGCTACTCGTTTCCCGACCCTGAACTTTCCTGGAGCAAGAGGTGATCGAGCTTGTCCCTCTTCGTCTCCAGGTACTTTCTGTTCGAGCTGTTGGGCAAAATCTCGATCGGGACCCGGTCGGTGATCTCGAGGCCGTAGCCTTCGAGCCCGATTATCTTTCTCGGGTTGTTTGTCAGAAGCCGCATCTTTTTGATGCCCAGATCGACGAGGATCTGGGCTCCGACGCCGTAATCCCGAAGGTCGGCGGGGTAGCCGAGCCGATGATTCGCCTCGACGGTGTCGTACCCCTTCTCCTGGAGGGCGTAGGCGCGCAGCTTGTTGGCTAGACCGATCCCCCTTCCTTCCTGGCGCATGTAAAGCAGAACGCCGTTCCCATTCTCGCTGATGAGCCTCATGGCGAGGTGGAGCTGGTCGCCGCAGTCGCACCGCCTCGACCCGAAGACGTCGCCGGTGAGGCACTCGGAGTGGACCCGGACCAGGGCGTCGTCGGACGATGGGTCGCCAGCCACCAGCGCCAGGTGGCACTGGCCGTCGACGAGGCTCTCGTAGCCGATGCCCTTAAAGTCGCCGTAATCGGTGGGCATATCGACCTCGGCGATCCGCTGGATCAATTTCTCGCTTCTCATCTTCCGTTTGATCAGCCGGTCGATGGTGAGCATCTTGAGGCCGTGCTCGGCCGCGAACTTCTCAAGCTCCGGGAGGCGAGCCATCGTCCCGTCCTCGGCCATAACCTCACAGATCACCGCCGCGGGATAGAGCCCCGCCATCCGGGCGAGGTCGACGGAGGCCTCGGTGTGGCCAGCCCGCCGGAGGACCCCGCCCTCCTTCGCCCGGAGCGGGAAGGTGTGGCCGGGCATGACGAGATCGTTCACCGTGGACGCAGGGTCGATCAGCGTCTTGACGGTCTCGGCTCGGTCGAAGGCCGAGATCCCAGTCGTCACCCCCCGGCCCTTGGCGTCGACGGAGACGGTGAAAGCGGTCCCCATCTTCTCGGTGTTATTCTGGGTCATGAGGGGTAGACCCAGCTCCTCGACCCGATCACCAGAGAGGGGCACGCATATCAGGCCCCGGCCGTGCTTTGCCATGAAGTTGATCGCCTCGGGGGTCACCATCTCCGCCGCGATCACGAGGTCGCCCTCGTTCTCTCGCCCCTCGTCGTCCAGGATGACGAGGAAGCGGCCGGCCTTCACCTCTTCGATCGCCTCTTCCACGCTGCAAAATGGCATACAAAGCGGGGTTTTGTCTCTGGGCGGTTATAAGGGTTGGGTCGGGCGAGTTGGGGGATTGTGTTTTGAATATTCTGTGTGTGGGGCTTTTTTTAGGTGCAAATAGCGATCAACATCAAAAATGTAGCTAGACTCTCACATTTGGCTTTGGGATCTCCTTCCAAGTAAGCGTTTCTTCTACACCCTCACCCACTACTCGACAGTCGTCGACCCGGCGAGCATAAAGATTCGGATTATGTCCACAAATTATCTGACCTTCCCAGGGGACCCTCTCTAATGTGCCAAACTGGGCCGGGTATGGATTGAACTTCTTACCATTAGCATAACGTAGACGTTCACCAGGGCTGTATTGACTGTTTACGTAAAGAAGTTCAACGATTTCACGTACACGCTTTCCTGAAAGGCGGCTATTGAGTATGGCTGCAATATTATCTTCCATCTGTGCGTGGTCCCCACACCATTCCCATGTTACCAACCATGCTTTCATAGATCCAACATTGTGAG
>CAZNGI010000208.1:0-1212 GCA_964572505.1 uncultured Methanotrichaceae archaeon
CATGGAGCCTGACGAGATATTCACCATCGATTTCGATCTTTTGGCTCTGGCATCCAGCGAGGCCATCGATCTCGGCTTCAGGGCCAGGTTCAAGAACGGCGACACCTGGCACGAGTCCGAGGTGTACACCACGACCTTGAGTGGTGGAGCGGAAAACACGAGCGGCGCGAGAGGACCTGCCGGACAGGGACACACCGGTGTCGGGACAACGACCGCTGCGGCCGCGATCTTCCTGCCGACGGTGATCGGCGGCGCTTACTTCTGGCGCAGGAGGGCGAAGAGACCTTGACGCCAATCCTCGACGGTGAATTCGAAGCCTCGGAGTGAGTTTCCTTGAGACCGGACGACATGCTGGAGTACGTCCTATTGAGCTTCAAGGCCGACCGGAGGAGGGCTCTAATGTCGAGCCTTGGGATCATCATCGGTGTGGTCTCGATAGTCGCTCTACTATCGGTGGGCCAGGGCCTCTACGGCGGCGTCAACGAGCGGTTCGGCGACCTCGATATGGACCTCGTCATCGTGAGGCCCGGATCGGGGATGGGCATGGGTCCCGGCGACCGGCCCGCATCCGCCCCGGAGGAGCCCGCCGAGTTCGACGAGAGGGACGTGAAGATCATCGATAACGTCGTGGGGGTCGAGGCCGTCTATCCCCTCAAGACGTCGAGGACTCTCCTCTCCTTCCGGGGCGACAACGCCTCGGTGAGCGTCATCGGGATCTCGCCCGACGAGCACGACGACCTCAAGGACGTAGTGGCCCGGGGCAGGTTTTTGGCCAATTCCGACTACAAGGCGGCTGTGGTCAGCCACGACGTAGCTGAGAACTTCTTCAGGATGGACATCTCCCCTGGAAACAAGATCAGGCTCTACCAGAAGGAGGAGGACCGCTATTTGGACTTCAAAGTGGTCGGGGTTCTGGAAGAGGACGAGGACCCGTCCTACGCCTCCGATACCGGCATTTACATAACCCACAGGGCGATGAAGGATTTCCTCGACATCGAGGAGTACCACTACGCCAGCATCACGGTGAAGGTCGAGAACGCGGCCCAGGTGGAAGTTTTGGCCGAAGAGATCAAGAAGGAGCTGGCCAGGATTCACAGGGACGAGGCTTACAACGTGGAGGCGATGACGACGAGGTTCGAGTCGGTGCTGGAGGTGCTGAACATGATCAAGTACGCTCTTGCAGGCATAGGCTCCATATCTTTGATCGTGGGG
>CAZNGI010000208.1:1312-2592 GCA_964572505.1 uncultured Methanotrichaceae archaeon
AGGCTCCATATCTTTGATCGTGGGGGCGATCGGCATCTCCAACGTCATGATGCTGACGGTGAAGGAGAGGACCCACGAGATCGGTGTGATGAAGGCCATCGGCGCTACAACCTGGGAGATCAGGACCCTCTTCCTGCTGGACGCGGGAATGCTCGGCCTTGCGAGCAGCCTTGTGGGCGTGCTGTTGGGGAAGCTCGTCTCGGACTTCGTGGGCTCTGTGGCGGGGATACCCCAGGAGGTTACGCTCCAGTCTGTGGCCTTCGGCCTTCTCTTCGGCGTGTTGATCACCACCGTCGCCGGGATCTATCCCGCGAACAAGGCCGCCATGCTCGACCCCATTGAGGCTCTCCGGGCGGAGTAACACAATAATGCGCTCCGTTGTGGATATTACGGGAACTGGGCGTGAAGGCGGATCGCAAATGGGCTTTGCCCTGGAAACGTCCCGGGCCAGAGGGATCCGACCCCGAAAATCGGGTCCTGCAGCCTTTGACCGGCATTTCCAGACCCGCCCCGAAAGCTCTCTGGCGAGATACACCGTTTCGGTTTTCCTCCTCTCCCTCGCCAGAGAGCCGGGACTGCGGGATTGGAGCTTCCCGCAACTTAAATTGTATATGGACGATTATATAGATCGAGACCCGCCGATTTCGGCGGGCTTCGTACTCGAAAGGTGGTAAAGGAACATGATATGCAAGTCGTTGATGATTCTGGCGATGGTCTGCCTTCTGGCAGCTGCCGCCTCGATATCGTTGGGAATGGCATCTGAAGATGGGGCGATGGATCTGAGCGCCCTCAACGCGGTTGATGAAGTGTCGATGACAGATGACGTCGACGAGGGGAACAACACCACCTCCTTGAACTCGACCAACCAATCATCCAATGAATCATCCGCCGAAAACGTGATCGACCTGAGCGCCCTCGATGTGGTTGATGAAGAGTCGATTACAGATGACGTTGACGAGGTGAACAACACCACCTCCTCGAACTCGGCCAACCAATCATCCAATGAATCATCCGCCGAAGACGTGAATGTGAGCGTCGTCGACCTGAGCACCCTTGACACCGGGTCCGAAACAGCAGAAAACGCCGACGTAACGGTGATAAGCTACATGCCGCCCTCCAGTTCAACTGATGGTGATGGAGCGGAATTGAGTGACGTCGAAGTGACCGACGTGAGAATCCTGAGCGACGTTCTGGGCGCATTTGCCGCAGAAAACGCGTTGGATCTGAGCACCCTTGGCGAGGGATCTATGATGTCAAACAGAACCGATGGGTCTGAGGTG
>CAZNGI010000209.1:0-2586 GCA_964572505.1 uncultured Methanotrichaceae archaeon
GCGTCTCGGGGATCATAGTGCTGTGGCCCTGACCCCCTGCAGGGTCGGGACCACGTCTTCGTCTATTTCCGAAAAAAGAGCGATCCAGGTCGGCTTTGACCCTTCATTTCTTATCCAGAATCTTTATCAAATGGTAGCCGAAATCGGTCTTCACCGGGCCGACCACCTTTCCCTTATCTCCCTCGAAGGCGGCCCGCTCGAACTCGGGCACCATCTTGCCCTTGCCGAACCATTCGAGGTCGCCCTTGTTCTTTGCCGAGGGGCAGTCGGAGTACTTTCTAGCCATCTCCGCGAAGCTTTCGCCCTTGCCGATCTTGTCGAGGACCTCTTTTGCCTTCTTCTCGGTTTTTACGAGTATGTGGGCCGCATGGACCTGTTTCGTCATGGAAGGCTCGAAAGGTCGGGCGAGATAAAAAGGTTGTGCGGATTTGAACTTCAGCACCCGTCCATGCGGTAATGCTTTTTAGGGATCTTTATCTCGAACCTGGTGCCCTCCCCCTCCAGGCCGGTCTCCCTGATCGAAATCCCCGTGATCCCCAAAATCTCCCTCGCGAGAAAGAGGCCGTATCCTGTATTTCTCCCGAAAGCCTGCTCGAAGATCTGCTCTTTCAGAGGGGCAGCAACCCCAACCCCGTCGTCTTCAAAGAGCATCACCCCGAAATCATCGTGATCTCGAAACGATATCCTGATGTTGGCCGTCTTTTCGACGTGCCTGACCGAGTTCTCTATCAGGTTGAAGAAGACCTTTTCCATCAGCGGGTCGGCGAAGACCTCCAGCGGTCCCGTTTCGACCTTCAACCAGACACAGTCCAGGGGGACCGCTGATGCAGCCATTTCAGCCAACGTCTTCACTCGCTGCCACCGGGGGGCTTTCACACCCATCTCTTGGTAGTCCCAGGTGAAGGCGATCTGGCGTCGGGCCGATTCCGCCAGATCCAGGATGCTGGACGCGCATTTCTGCATTGGTGGATTCCAAAGGCACAATTTCGCCGAGGATCTGAGCATACCCCTCAATCGCCGAGATCCTGTTCAAAAGGTCGTGTCGTGTGACGCTTCCAAGGAGGTTCAGCTTTTTGTTCGTCTCCAGCAGAGCTTCCTGGAACTCTCGGTTATGTCCTGTCCCGACGACTGAAACTCGACGATCTCCCCCTCCTCGTCCAGGATCGCGCGATCCGTCCACTGTTGCCATCGTACCTCACCGTCCGGCAGGATCACCCGATGAACAGAGGTTGCAACGGGGCGATCTTTGGAAAGCGATGCCAAATGATCCCGCGCCTTTTGTCGGTCCTCTTCCGGTATCAGAGTGAAGAAGCTCTGACCAACGAGGTCCTCACAACTCTTTCCAAAGTAACGGCAGTAGGCGCCGTTGACGAAGGTGAGGGTTCCATCGGACAAAAAGCGACAGATCAGGTCGGTCTGCCCCTCCACCAGGGTTCTGTACATCTCCTCGCTCTTCTTCAGGGCCTCTTCCATCCGCTTCTGCTCAGTTACGTTCATGACCGAGACGACGTACTGCCTCGTCCTGGGAATGATGCTGGCCCTGAAAAGGCCGCGCTTTGTGTCGCCCCGTCTGTCGATCAGGTCAGCTTCATATTGAGCGGTCGTCGTCTTGAGCCTTCTTTGGCCCTTTCGGAAGAGCTCCCAGAGCTTTTCCCGATCCTCCTCGGCGACGAACTCGTCCCACCTCATCTTGCCCTCGATCTCTTGCGGAGAGCGTCCGAAAAGGGCCTCCGATTCGGAGTTTACCTTTGATACGAGGCCGTCCTCCTCCACGATCGCCATAGCCGTGCCGCTGTTCTCGAAGATGGCGCGGTAGTACTCCTCGCTCTTTTGGAGGGCCTATTCCGTCCGCTTTTGATCGGTGATGTCTATGCTGACGCCCAAGGCTGCCCGCATCTTTCCCTTTCCGTCAAAAAGGGGATAGGTCGAGAAGAGGGCGGGAAACTTCTCCCCGGATTTTCGTACCAGGGTCGTGGATCCTGAAAATCCCCGGTTTCCTTCCCTCATAAGCCGATGCATCTCGGGAAAGATGGCCACTTCGTCTGGGAGATGAAGCCGTGAGACCGTCTTTTCCACGACCTCTTCGCGTCTGTAGCCGAAGATCTTCTCGGCGCCCGGACTGAACTCCAGGACGAAGGGCTCAGGGTCCTGAGCGTCGGTTATGATGAATGATACGTTCTCTGCAGCCTCAAGGATGGCTCGAAGCTGCTCCTCGCCTTTCCTGAGTTCCTCCTCCGCCCGGAGGCGCACTATGGCGTTCCCGGTCATGGCGACTATCGTCTCTAGAGCGCTCCGCCTCGAGGGTGGGACCTCATCCAAAATGTGAGTTCCGACGCTGTAATAGCCTATCACCTCGCCCTCGCGGTGCTACCGGGACCACGGCCATGGCGCGCAGACCCTCCCGCTCTCGGGCCTCCTGGAGGGGCAGATCCCTATCCTGACATCGGATGTAGATCGGTCTCTTGGCCCTGGCCATGAGAGACGTATTTGGATTTCGCCTCCTCTGTGATATCGCATCGAAAGAACATGCTCAGTCAAACTGGCGGCGGCGCACCCCGCAGCAAGCTGCGGGGCATGCAAGGCGCC
>CAZNGI010000210.1:0-2526 GCA_964572505.1 uncultured Methanotrichaceae archaeon
AAGGCTGCAAGCAGATGAATCTGTTAGAATTCGAGTAGTTGATGACCGGCGCGAATATGCCCCGCTGCTTGCAGCGGGGTGCGCTGTTTGACTGAGCATGTTCAAATCAAGTGCGAGTTGACCGTCTTTTTCAGACATAGTCTAGACATATCCACAGATGGTTATAAAATTTGTCTTTACACCCTTAACGATCTCCTTATGAGTCACCCAGAAACTAATCTTTCTTATCCTTCAATTCAAACCTAAAATACGGCCCTGTTTTTTCATCACGATTGGTTTTTGTGGCGCGGATATCAAAGATTCCCAACATCACGCCCATGGGTCGCGATAGCGCCGCCCGCCGCCCGCTTGCCGAAGGCCTTTCACGGCGCATGTTGTCGCCCTCGCTCGATACAGCAGCTTGTCCTCTTCAGAATCACAAATTTTATCATCATTAAATTCAACAGTAAAGTAAAGCAGGTGCAAAAATGCCCAGTTATATTATACTAGGAAACTTTACCAAGAAGGGTATCGAGAAGATCGCAGATGCGCCCAAGAGGGACGAAGAGGCCCGGCGCCTGATAGAAGAGGCTGGGGGAAGCCTCCAGCTCTTTTACACCATGGGCGACTACGACTTTGTGGCGATCATGGAGATGCCCGACGATGAGAGCATGCTGAAGTTCCTCCTCCAGACCCTCCGGGGAAAGAAGGTCGTCATGAAGACCTTGAAGGCCTGGACCGAGCAGGAGTTTGGAGAGGTCGTCTCCAGGCTCGAAGAGCAATAGCGCCGCCTCCGATCAATCGCCGTAAATGCTGTACGCGTCCCAGGCTGCGGCTATCGAGAGGAGCGGCCCGACCGCAAGACCCCCAAACCCTGTGGCGAGGGTCAGAACTGACAAGATCAGAACGCTCCCGAAAAACCACGTCACCGCTCTCCAAAGGCGGCCAGCATAAAACTGGCCAAGGCCGATTATAAAGAGAGACAATATAGCTGCAGTCTTTTTTCCCACCTAATTCGCCTCCTGCATTTGGCATGTTGTCTGATCAGACGAAAATACGTTTCGGCGCTGACGACGCCGTTCTTTTTGCGGCAAACCATAGCCCACTTTCGATCGGTTGAATTGGGTGGAGAGATCAAACTGCCGACGTGGCAGAACGCGCTGACGAAAGCTTTCAAAGAAAGGAGCTTGAATTAGGAAGTGAATGCTCGAAGACGCAGCCATTGCGATTCTGTATGCTGAAAATGGATGATGGGCAGATCTCCAAACGAGGGATCGGCCCATTCTCTAATCTGGTTCTATCTCTTATCTAGTCGACCTCTTCGTCCCCGAAGATCTCCCTTCTCAAAGCGCGGTCCCTTGTGGTCGCCTCCAACTCGAGCTGGGGGATCTGGCTGTAGCCGCCGTGCCGCAGAGACGCCCGAACCTTCTCCAGGAGCCTCCTGCGCGAGATCCTGGGCTCGCGCCTCAGGTGACTGTTGAGATAGTAGGTGAAGGCCCCGTGATAGTCGCCCCCTATGTAGGCGTCGGCCGAGGTCTGGTTGTCCATGCATCCCGCCCAGAGGACGTGGTGTTTTGTCCCCCTCTCCTCGAAGCCCTTCTTGAACCCCCTCTGCTCCAACATGTCGATCTCGTCTGCAAACCTGAACTCGATGTCCACGGGCGGCGGCAGGAACCGGTTCAGGGTCGGGGTGGGAGGAGCCAGCTCCGGCGGCGGTGTAAGCCCCCCGATCTCCTTTAGCCCTGTTCCCGAGTGGCAGCAGTCCAGGAATACCTCCAGTAGGACGCCGTCAGGAAGGGCGCTGAAGATCCCGTTCAATTCGTCGTCAACGATGAAGGTCCCGTCCCAGTTCATGTCGTGGGGGCATAGAATCTCGTCCAGGCCGTCGGAGAGCTCGTCGCCGTCTCTGTCCCTGATCTGGGATCCGTGACCCGAGAAGTGGAAGACCAGGAAGTCTCCAGGCTTTGCGCCTGAGACGAGCCAGTTAAGCCTTCTGATTATATTGGCCTTGGTGGCTCTGCTGTCTGTGAGGGTCCTGATGTCCTTGGTCTTGAACCGAAAGAGGCTTCGAAGGGTGAAGTGCATATCTTTGATATCGTTGACGCATCCCCTCAGGTCGCTCACGCCTTTGTAATCGTTGATCCCGACAAGTACTGCTTTTTTGACCATATCTCGCATCTCCTCTGGATTTTTATATATCGATCTACAAGAACTCCTGGAGCACAAAACGGAAATAAATTCAAATTTGTCATCCCCCAAGAGATTTATTTTAGTTTTGATGATATTTTGCCTATTTGTATACCATCCCCTGCATAAATTGTATCTGAATTCGACCTGCAATATGGATGATGTTTGGGATTTCCGAAATCTCTGATCGATTATCAGATCTCAGATAGCATCTCAGTCCTCCAATTTCATACATCATCTTCCGAAGTTTTGTTACCTAATACTAGAAATAGATTACCGAAAAGTATTGCGGAACTAAATACGAAAGTAACTATTCAGCCTCCTTTCCAAGATACTCGAATCAAGCGTAAAAATAGATGA
>CAZNGI010000211.1:0-2504 GCA_964572505.1 uncultured Methanotrichaceae archaeon
CCATAGGTATCAATTCCCTTGATCGCCAGCTCGTAGCCCTCTTCCAGCTTCAGGGGAGCCTCTGAGCTGAAGGTTCTCTCCTGGTCGTCATCGTAGAGGATCTTGCTGAGTTGCTCTTCAACCAGCAGGTTGTCATCTTCGGAAGCGTAGTACAGGAAAGAATCCCAATCTTCGGCGTATCCTGCAAAATACTCCTCTCCCAGAAAGGAGATGGTCCAGTACGTGCCCCACTCCTCGAACTCGAAGTCGTCGAGCTGGGCCAAAGTTTCGTAGACGACACCGTTCGGCTCGTCGAGGGAATCGCCGGTGATCACCAGTGTCAGCCTCTCGGTGCCGATGTCCTCGTCGACGTCGTAGCTGAAACCTGCAAACTCCTGGGGACTCCAGGTATAGAGCACACCATCCTCGACGGTGGCCACAGGCCCTCGAAGCTCGACCCTCTCAGCGGCGCTCGCGGTGGTCGTCATAGAAAGAAAAATCACGACGAAGGTGATGAATGTCGGGGTTCTCATAGTTAACAAATTATTTTTCAAACTATAAAGCAGATTCGTCGCCTGTTATTGCGCAACGGTTCAGTCTCCAGTGATGATCTTTCCTGTCTCCCGGCAACAAACCCCTTAAATCCCAGGAGATCAATATAACCCCAGATTAAGCTTCTCTCAAGGTGTAAAAAGACCATGAAAAGAAAATGGCAGCACGATAGGGGATTAGAGGGTAGGATGCTCTTCACGATGTTCCTCCTGGGCCTCGTGTACCTCGCCTTTTTGGTGATACTCGCGTACCAGGGCGCAGGAATGAAGGTGATGCTCGCCTTCGTGAGCATCTTCATGCTCATCCAGTACTTCTTCTCAGACAAGCTCGTTCTCAGGACCATGGGCGCGAAGATCGTCTCCGAGAGCGAGGAGCCCGAGCTTCACCAGATGATATCAAGGCTCTGCGCCATGGCGGACCTTCCCAAACCAAGGATTGCCGTCGTGGACACGCCGATGCCCAACGCCTTTGCCACAGGCAGGAATCCGGGAAACGCCGTCGTTGCAGTGACCACTGGAATAAGGCGCCAGCTGAATCAGGCAGAGCTTGAGGCGGTCCTGGCCCACGAGCTGACCCACGTCAAGAACAGAGACGTTATGGTGATGACGATCGCAAGCTTCCTCTCAACGGTTGCCTTCTTCATCGTCCGGTACTCCTTCTTCTTCGGCGGCGGAGGCTCCGGCCGGGACAAGGGCGGGATCTGGGCGGCCTTCTTCGCCGCGATCGTCGTCTGGATCGTGAGCAGCCTTCTGATAAGGGCCCTCTCAAGGTACCGGGAGTTTGCCGCGGACCGGGGCTCGGCCGTGATCACGGGCCAGCCCTCGAATTTGGCATCGGCGTTGATGAAGATCAGCGGCGTCATGCCCCGGATACCAAAAGAAGACCTGCGAAAGGCCGAAGGGATGAACGCCTTCTTCATCATACCGGCGGTCTCGGGCTCGTCGATAATGAACCTCCTCTCAACCCACCCTCCGACGGAAAAGAGGATCGCAGCCCTCCAGAAGATCGAACGGGAGTTTGAGTCGGCATGAGTGTGACGTGAGTTTTTACATGAGGTTGACATGAAGTTGAAGATCCTGGACGCGATCCTGGGAAAAAGCGAGCTTCCGACGGCCAAGCTAGACCGGCTCTTCGCCATATCCACCGCCAGCATCACCCTGGAGGCGAACCTGGGTCTCTCGCCCGAGGGCGCGGCCGGGATCTGCTTCAAGCCGATCGAGTCCTCCAGATACGAGTCGGCCCGGGCCGAGATCGAGGACCTGCTCAGGTACAGCGCCCAGGAGACGGGAACCAAATATCGGATCGAAAAGGACGAGTACCGCTACCTCTGGGTGGTCCTGGAAGATCCCGACTTCGACGACCTCGTGGCGAACGTCCATCTCGTCAGCCAGACGATGATCGAGCACGGCTTTGGAGAGCAGCTCCTCTGCGCCCTATACCGGTTCCGAGGAAGGGACGGTCCAGTATACTGGATCTACAGCTTCAAAGGAGGGGCTTACTACCCCTTCGCCCCCACCGAGGGGCAGAATAGAGACAACTCATTTGAGTTCAGGCTCAGATCGGTGATGGAGCCCGAGCTTCCCGTGGAGAAGGACGTGGAGAAGTGGTACCCCCTTTGGGGGATACCGCTCTGATCCTCATATTTTGATGAGGCTCGTATTTTGACGATCTTTTGATCTTTCGATCCTAATCCTCGATCAGGCCGCACCCGCTGAAAACCCTTTTCGCCTCGTCAAAGGTCAAATCTGCCGGGGGCACGATTATGTCCGACTCGACGATCTCTTTTGGGTCCAGGGGCTCTCCCTTCCCCTTTATCGTCGAGATGAGGCTTGATAGCTCTCGCTTGAAGCTGACCACGTCGTTTTTCGCGACGTAGTCGACGATCCTGTTGTCGATGACGTTCAGATCGTCAAGGAGAGCGCTTGAGAGCTTGAACTGGCCCTCGCCCATTATCCTGATGATCATTTTCCTTC
>CAZNGI010000212.1:0-2406 GCA_964572505.1 uncultured Methanotrichaceae archaeon
TAATCTCACACCTTTTTGGACCTGCCATCGAACCTCTGAAAAGATAACTTTAGAGCAGGAAGGGCGAGTTGGAGGGAGGCCGGAGAGAAGT
Source organism: uncultured Methanotrichaceae archaeon (assembly GCA_964572505.1). Lineage (GTDB taxonomy): Archaea > Halobacteriota > Methanosarcinia > Methanotrichales > Methanotrichaceae > Methanocrinis. The sequence continues at coordinate 92 of CAZNGI010000212.1, forward strand.
TACACCCCCCGGCCCAACGCTGCATTATGCTTTTCGTATTCAAATACAGGGGACGAGTTCGATCGAGGGAAATCCGATGTGAGCTTTCAACGATTGATATCCTGCGAATCTATTTTGGAATCCCCTGAAGCCATCTCCCTGTAAAATATAATCTGTCCTCCAGATTATATGTAACTTTTGGGTGAAGATATGATGTAGAGCTCCGTCAACATCCCACATTCCAAAGACAAGAAAGGAAGACGATTAAATTCGAAACTTCAATCTTCCTTTGGGTCGGAGTTTTCCTCCGACCCGTCAGAGGCTTCCTGTCCATTCTGACGTTCAATGGGGACGCTGCCATCTCGAGGCCTCAGAGTTCTCACCCCCGCCCTGGGGTACCTTACGGGATCCCTGAAGAGGTGCCTGGACCTTGCGATCTGCTCAGATGTTCCAAGAACCAGAAGTACGTTTCCAGCCACGATCTCGGTATCCTTCTGGGGATTGAGGATGTTTCCTGAGGCCCTGATTATGCCGAGGACGTTCACGCCGAGCTTCTTTCTCAGCTCTAAATCTTCCAGGGTCTTTCCGGAGGCGGGAGCCTTATCCTCTACCTTGATGGTGACGATTTCGACGTTTGGAAGGTAGCGCCTCAGATCCGAGATGTTGGCAGGCTCGATCTCGGCGTTCCTGAACATCTCGTAGCCGTGGGAGCGGGCCTCGACGATCATCTTCTCGATCTCGGTCCTTGGAACCAGGTACTTGCCAAGGACCCTCGAGAATATCTCCACCGACGTCTCGAACTCCTCGGGGATCACCTCGTCGGCACCCAGATCGTAGAGGGCCGCCGCCTCATGGAGGTACCGGACCCTGGCCATTATGTAGACCTTGGGGCTATGCTTTCTCGCCATCTCGACGATCCTGCGGGTCGTCACCTCGTCGGAGACGGCCACCACCAGGACCCTTGCAGTCTCGACGTCGGCGTGGCGGAGGACCAGCTCCTGGGTCGCATCGCCGTAGTGGATCGGCTCTCCATTCGCCCTCTCCGCCCTCACCACCTCGGGGTTCATATCCAGGATCAGGTAGGGGAGCTCTCCGACCCTGGCGGCTCTCGCCAGGTTTCTGCCGACGAAGCCATAGCCCACTATCACCAGGTGGTTCTCCCGCTTTTCAGCAATCTCGGCGAAGGGGAGTCCCGCCTTCACCTTATCCGGGAGGGGCAGACGGAATAGAAGGTCGGCAGCCCTCGGGGACGCGGCGATCACGAAGGGCGTCGCCGCGATCGTCATCACCGAGACCGCCAAGAATAGCTGGTACTCGGCCTGGCTGAGGATCCCGGAATCTAGCCCCGACTTTGATAGGATGAAGGAGAACTCCCCGATCTGGGCGAGGGCGAGCCCCACGAGAACCCCCGTCCTGATGGGGTAGCCAAGCAGGAGGGCGACGCCCCCTGCGACGACGGCCTTCAAGATCAGAACGCCAAGTGCCGCTGCCACCACCAGCTCCGCTCTCTCCAGGAAGAAGGCAACGTCCAGAAGCATCCCGATCGAGACGAAGAAGAAGCTGGTGAATACGTCCCTGAATGGTAGGATGTTTCCCAGAGCCTGGTAGCTGTACTCCGACTCGGAGATGATGAGGCCTGCAAGGAAGGCTCCGAGGGCGAGGGAGAGGCCGGCGCTGTAAGAGATCCAGGCGATGGATAGGCAGATGAGGATCACCGTCAACAGGAATAGTTCGCTGCTCCGGAGGCGTACTACCTGGTAGAGCAACCTTGGAACGATCAGCTTCGCGCCCACTATCACCAGCCCGATTATCCCGACGCCCTTAGCCAGCATCAACAAGAGCGACATTCCCATGCTCTGGGAGGTTTGCGAAGCCAGAAGAGGCACAAAGAGCATCATGGGTACGACGACGATGTCCTGGAAGATCAACATCCCAAGGGTGGTCCTGCCGTGGGGGGCGTCCACCTCGGCCCGATCCTGCATGATCTTGAGAACCACCGCCGTGCTGCTCAAAGCGATGAGAAACCCGGCGAAGATCGATTCATTGAGGGGAAGGCCGACCTTGAGGCCTGCGAAAGTTGTCACCAGAAGGGTGATCACGACCTGAAGAGGCCCACCAACCAGGGTGGACTTTCTGATCCTGAAAAGCCTATCGAAGGAGAACTCCATGCCTATGGCAAAGAGGAGGAGCACCACCCCGACCTCGGCCAGAAACTCGATCTGCTCGACCTCGTGCACGAGCCGCAAGCCGTGGGGACCTGCCACAACTCCCGTCACCAAAAACCCCACCACCTCCGGGACCCTCAACCTGTGGCCGACGAAGATGGCGACTATCGA
>CAZNGI010000213.1:0-2371 GCA_964572505.1 uncultured Methanotrichaceae archaeon
CTTATCGCCAGCATCACGGCCTCGTTACAGACGGCAGCAAGGTCGGCGCCCGAGTAGCCGTCGGTCCGCTTCGAGATCGACGCGAGATCGACGTCTTCTGCAATGGGCCTCTTCTCCGTGTGGATCTTCAGGATGTCGAGCCTTGCCTCCTGGTCGGGCATCCCGATCTCGACCATCCTGTCGAACCTGCCGGGCCGCAGGAGCGCTGGATCGATGATGTCGGGCCGGTTGGTGGCGGCGATCACAACGACGTTGTGGAGCGACTCAAGGCCGTCCATCTCCGAGAGGATCTGGCTTATCATCCTCTCGGTGACGTGAGAGTCGCCAGAGCCGCTTCCCCTCGCGGGCGCGATCGAGTCCATCTCGTCGAAGAAGAGGACTGTGGGCGCTGCCTGCCTCGCCTTCCTGAAGATGTCCCTCACCGCCCGCTCCGACTCGCCGACCCACTTCGAGAGGAACTCTGGGCCCTTGATCGAGATGAAGTTCGCCTGGCTCTCGGTGGCCACGGCCTTTGCCATCAGAGTCTTTCCAGTGCCAGGGGGGCCGTAGAGCATTATCCCCTTGGGCGGGATTGCCGCCATGTGACTGAAGAGCTTGGCGTAGGTGAGAGGCCACTCCACCGACTCCATCAGCTCCTGTTTGACGTCGTTTAAGCCGCCGATGTCGTCCCAGTGGACGTTTGGCGACTCCACCAGCACCTCGCGCATGGCGCTCGGCTCAAGCTCCCGGAGGGCGTCCACGAAGTCCTCGTTGACGACCTCGATCTTGTTCAAGATCTCGACGGGTATGCTCTCCACATCCAGGTCCAACTCCGGAACGATCCTTCTTAGAGCCCTCATCCCGGCCTCTCTCGCGAGAGCTGCGATGTCGGCCCCGACGAATCCGTGGGTGATGTCGGCGAGCTTCTCGATGTTCACGTCTTCTGCGAGAGGCATCCCCCGGGCGTGGATCTGGAGGACCTCGAGCCTCGCCTCTCTGTTGGGGACACCTATCTCGATCTCGCGGTCGAACCTTCCGGGCCTTCTGAGTGCCTGGTCGAGGGCGTCGGGCCTGTTGGTCGCGCCAATTACCACCACCTTGCCTCTGGACTCAAGGCCGTCCATCACCGCCAAAAGCTGAGCGACGATCCTGCGCTCGACTTCGCCAGTGACCTCCTCTCTCTTGGGGGCGATCGAATCGATCTCGTCGATGAATATTATAGAAGGCGCCTCCTCTTCGGCCTCCTTGAAGATCTCGCGGAGCTTCTGCTCGGACTCGCCGTAGTACTTGGACATGATCTCAGGGCCACTAAGAGTCTGAAAGTGCGAGTTAGTCTCCGAGGCGAGAGCTTTTGCGAGAAGGGTCTTTCCCGTACCGGGGGGGCCGTGGAGAAGAACGCCCTTTGGAGCCTCGACGCCCAGCCGCTCGAAGAGCTCGGGATGCTTCATGGGAAGCTCGATCATCTCCCTGATCTTCTTGATCTCGGGTCCCAGGCCTCCGATGTCCTCGTAAGTGATCCTGGGTATCGCCCTCTCCTCTTTTGCGGGCTTTTCGCTGATCTCGATCCCGGACCTGTCACCGATTATCACGGCGTCTGCGGCGGGCGAGATCTTGGTTGCCACAAGCTCTATCTTCCTGCCCATCACGCTGATCTCTATTATGTCTCCCCTGGTGAGGACCCTTCCGTCCAGGTATCGGCGAAGGTACTCCTCGCCTCCGGTGATCCTGAGGGGGACCGTCGGCGCGAAGACGACTTTGCCCGCGGGAGCCGACCTGATCATCTTCACCGGCACCCGATCGTCTATGCTCACGCCGGCGTTTCGCCTGATGTTTCCGTCGAGGCGGACGATCCCGGTCCCGGTATCTTCGGGATATCCGGGCAGAAGAAGGGCTGCTGTCTTCTTTTTGCCTGTGATGGAAAGGACGTCTCCCGCCTGCCACCCGGCGTTGTAAAGGACGGCCTGGTCGACCCTCGCAATCCCTCTTCCCACATCGGAAGGACGGGCTTCACCCACTTTGAGCGTGTACTCCTCTGCCATATCAATCCTCATACAATATCAATATCTTTTTATTTCAACCTATCCGCATAGTTTGACCTGACTGCCATATGGTGCGGTTTTGGGATTGGTGTGACGAACTTTTGACGATCATCTCAATGCCATCCCTTTTGCACAGATGGTTTTTCGCACCTCAGCAGGTTTGCACATCTGCGGATACTAACCTGTGGTTAGTACTAGGTAGTTATCCTATATTTAAAGATTTTGTTTCATTGTGGCGCTGAACAGGGGATGATGAAGTCGTTTCAGGCCTATCAAAGATCGTCATTTGTAAAAAGGGGATATTCGGACGTACTCGAGGATGAGGCCCGTATGCGCCATTCCTCCGAAGGCCG
>CAZNGI010000214.1:0-2303 GCA_964572505.1 uncultured Methanotrichaceae archaeon
GATGAAGAGGGCGATCCTGGAATCGAGGCCGCTTGAGATGACGGTCAGGATCTGACAAAAATCGAATTGTGGCGAGATCGATCAAGCTTCGCCCGAGCCTGGCGATCATGGGCGAAGCTGTCAAGAACATATCCCAAGAGCTGAAGGACGGTCACCCGGAGATCGTGGAGAGGCTCAATGCCGACGCACCCTCTCTGCCAGGCTCGCTGTCAGCCTCTGCAGCGCCGGGGATATGTCGTGAGGATCGAGGATTATCTCCAGGAGGCAGAAACCCTCGGTGTACTCCTGTGCTGCCCGGAGCGCAGCCTCGAACTCGTCCTCGGTCTCTACGAGAAACCCCTTTCCTCCACCCACAATCTCGGGCAGCTGGCTGTAGCTCCAGGGATGAAGATCGTTGAAGGATCCGTCCAGCATCGGGCGCTCAGTACCGTAACCGGAGTTGTTGAGGACCAAGACGATGGGGTTCAGGCCATACTTGGCCACGGTGGACAGCTCAATGCCCGTCATCTGGAAGGACCCGTCACCCACCAAGACCACGGGTCGCCTGGACGGATCGGCGAAGGAGGCGCCGACGGCCGCAGGAACGGCGAAACCGAGAGATGCGTAGTAGGCAGGCGACAGGAAATACGTATCGGATCCGAGCACGAGGTCCACTCCCCCGAAAAGGGCATCGCCGGCATCGGCTATAACCACCGACTCGTCGGCTAGGAAGGCGTTCAGCCCCTGGAAGAGGCGTTTGACAGTCATCTTTCTCCGAGGCACGGCCGAGAAGGGAGCGATCGGCTCGGGATGAGGGATCTGTCCAGATGGGTGACGTTCAACCTCGGCCTCTATCAGCCCCTGGAGGAAGTCATGTAACGAGACGTTCTCATAATTGTGGTACCTTATCGAGAGCCTCTCGCTGGTGACGTAGATGGTCCGGTCCGGATCCAGACGAGCCGTGTACATGCCCAGGTTGATATCGGTCATGAAGGTGCCCAATAGTATCAAACAGTCGCTGGACTCCACGTACTCCTGGACAGCCTCTGGCCCCATGGACCCTTCGTAGATCCCCATGTACAGAAGATTGCATTCATCGACCACCGATTTGCTCAGGATGGTCGATGCCACCGGTATGTTCGTCTTCTCCAGAAGACGCACCAACTGATCCCTCAACCCAAATCTGTGCATCTCCACCCCGGCGATGATGACCGGCCTTTTGGCGGCGTTGATCATCTCCACCGCCTCGGCCAAGGCCTCATCCAGGACGTGAGGATCGCCGCTGTCTTCTTCTTCGAAGCCGGGTTTGGCCGCTACAATGGATCTATCGACCATGTCCCTCGGCAGCTCGATGTAGACCGGCCTCTTGTATCTGACCGCCGCCGACAAGACCCGGTCGATCTCCTGGCAGGCGGTCTGGGGATCGTCGAGTACCGTGGAGGCGATGGTCAGCTCCTGGAAAACCTTCAGCTGGGTGTCAAAGTCCTTGACCATGTGATGGAGCAGGGGATGCTTGTAGCGTTCCCCCATCCCAGGAGATCCGCTGATGATAACGACGGGTGACTTCTCGGCGTAAGCCTGGGCGGTGGTGTTGGTCACCTTGAGCCCACCCACACAGTAGGTGATGCAGACGGCGCCCAACCCATTCAGGCGAGCGTATGCGTCTGCGGCAAACCCGGCACCTTGCTCATCGCAGGTGGTGACGAACTCAAGCCTGCTCTCCTCCAACTTCTTGTCAAAAGCCAGGACGTAATCGCCGGGTATGCCGAAGACGTGGCCGACACCCAGATCCAAGAGCTTCTCTACTAGATGATCTCCAATGCTGATCGAAGGTTCCATGATACCACCCATCAAAAATATTCTATCAAATCAACGGGACCAATTATCATAAATAGATGACGCAGTCCGCCTTCCCGGTGGGACCGTCACCAAAGAGAGGGAATAGAAACTGTTTTTCCCTTGCAAAGCTTTCGAGGTCTGACCTCTGATGGAAAAAGACGTTGGTTTCTTGTAGGTATTCATGATTTTCAGTACCATGAAAATAGTAGTTCAATTTATATGATATGTTAGCTACTGAGAGATGGGTACTATCCATGAAGAAAATTGTCGCATCGCTTTTGGTCCTCGCCTTCCTCTGCTCGGCGGCTCTCGCTTCGAGCCATGACGGCGAGGATGCGGGACCTAAGGGCATTCACGAGGCCGGAACTGGAATTGAAAACCCCGAGATGAAAAAGGCAGCCCAGGGGACGGGCCAGGGACTCGAAGACGAGGAAGAAGTGATCGTCGTTGAGGAGGAATTCGTCGCCGAGCCTGAGGCCGAGATG
>CAZNGI010000215.1:0-2262 GCA_964572505.1 uncultured Methanotrichaceae archaeon
CTGGGGTTCTTCCACAAGAACCTCGTCTCGGAGTACGATCACGAGAGGGCGGTGGTGGACGGGGTAAACGTCGGCTACGAGGTCTACAGGATAAGGACCAGGATAACGGAAGAGGGCGGCAAGGTCGAGGCTGGCCACCAGATCGGAAGAAGGGACAAGCTCACCCGCGAGCAACGGTGGGAGCTGATCGACGAGGAGTTAGAGTACGAGCCAGGGACGCTCGACCGGAACGTGGTAGCGCCCGACCAGATCAGGACGATAATCCGGACTTTCAGAGACAAGCTCTTCAAAGAGATCTTCCCGGGCAGGGAAGAGGTCCCCAAGACCCTGGTCTTCGCCAAGAACGACTCCCATGCCGAGGATATTGTGAACATCGCCCGCGAGGAGTTCGATCGGGGCAACGAGTTCTGCAAGAAGGTCACCTACAGGACGACGGGTGAGAAGCCCGAAGACCTGATCGCAAAGTTCCGCAACTCTTACTATCCGAGGATCGCAGTGACGGTGGACATGATCTCGACGGGGACGGACATCAGGCCGCTTGAGTGTCTCCTCTTCATGAGGGACGTCAAGTCCAGGGTCTATTTCGAGCAGATGAAGGGTCGAGGCACCAGGACCGTAACCTCGACCGAGCTTGAGGCGGTCACCCCGGACGAGACCCACAAGACCCATTTCGTGATCGTTGACGCGGTTGGGGTATGCGATAGCGAAAAGGGCGATGGTGGGACGCTCGAACGGAAGAAAGGCACCTCATTCGATAAGTTGCTGGAGGAGGTCGTCCAAGGGATGAGGGAGGAGGACACCTTATCCACCCTGGCCAGCAGGCTCGCCCGGCTCGACAGGAAGGTGGACGATAAAGACCGGGCCAGGATCGAGGAAGTTTCGAAGGGGCTTTCTTTGAGGGAGATGGCGAACCGGCTTCTTGACGCTGTGGACCCCGACGCTCAGCAGGCGGAGGTGCAGGTGATCTTCGGGACCGAGAACCCCACCGAGGCCCAGATCGAAGAGGCGACGAAAAAGCTGGTCGAGAGGGCTTGCGACCCTTTCGACAGCCCCAAGCTGAGAAACACCATCAAAGAGATCAAGACCAAGCATGAGCAGATAATCGACGAAGAGAACATCGATGAGGTCCTTTCGGCCGAGTACGATGTAAACGCTCAGGAGAAGGCTCATGCCATGGTGGAGAGCTTCCAGCAGTTCATCGAGGAGAACAAAGACGAGATCACGGCCCTTTCGATCTTTTACAGCAAGCCTTATGGGATGCGTCACCTCACCCTCAAGCAGATCAAGGAGCTTGCCGAGGCGATAGATAGGCCGCCTCTCCATCTCACGCCTTCAAGGCTCTGGCAGGCTTATGAGCAGCTGGAGAAATCAAAGGTCAGGGGCGCAGGGCCAAAGAGGCTGCTCACGGATATCGTATCGCTGCTGAGGTTTGCGACCGGCGAAAGCGAAATTCTCGAGCCGTTCACCGAGTCCGTGAACGAGAGTTTCAAGAGGTGGCTTGACATCCAGGGGCGCAAGTTTACTCCCGAGCAGATGGAGTGGCTGGAGATGATCAAAAACCACATCGCAACCAGCCTGGGATTTGATGAGGACGACTTCGATTACACGCCCTTCCAGGAGCGGGGCGGGCTCCTCCGGGCGCGTCAGGTGTTCGGGGATGAGCTGGACGAGATCATGGACGAGCTGAACCAAAAGTTAACTGCTTAATATCCAAAATTTCTGCTTAGGTGTTTAAGATGTGTCAATTAATTCCTAGTCTTTAAAGTTGGTTGATATAAAAATAATATAAAAATATAAAGCGCATAATTAACTGTAGAAAGAGATATATCGAGGCAATAAACTTATAGGACTTTCGGGGATTTAGTTGGACAAACCTCAAAGAGTTCTGAACATATTAGTAAAGGCAACAAAAATTACGACTATGACGTTAGGATCTATTATGTTATTATTAATATTATTAATTGCTATAGTGACATTTGTCGTTTATGTAGATGACAGTATCTTCGGACAGAATGATAAAGAAGTTAAAGAAACATTTGCATCCTATCTAGAAACTCATTCTACGCGCCCCTATGGCGATTGGACCTACCGGGTAGATGCGTTAAACGACCAAATAGATGTATATATTATTCTAGGAAGGTTCTACTCTACAGAGGACAAAATGTTGTACAATTTCATCAAGATCTATACAGATTGCTATAGGTTCGATCCTGAATATAATAGATGTAATATATATTTCAGACAAGGTGACCCTCCCGTGGA
>CAZNGI010000216.1:0-2174 GCA_964572505.1 uncultured Methanotrichaceae archaeon
AAAAAAAGATAGGTTTTGGTGGAGAGCCTCACCTCACCTGCACGAAGGGCACCCCCCTCCGCTGGGCGTCCCTCAGCTGATCTCCGAAGGTGAAGTAGTAGTCGTACTCGAAGATCCTCCCGTCCTTCATGGTCACGGTGATGGGCATATCGAAGGCGCCCCAGGTCCAAAGCTCCAGCTCGAAGTCGTTGTAGGGATCGTAGCTCGTATATTCGGAGGGGCTGAAGGTGGGATGGAGCTGGTAATGGACGGAGCGGACGTTGAACTTGTCGAGCCCTGTGACCAGGACCTTGATACTGAAGACCTGCCGTCCGTATGAGTTGTAGGAGTAGTAGACTTTGTTCGTCGCGGGGTCCACGGCCTGGGTCACGATCTGAAGGTCGGGTTTAGCGCCTGAAGATCCATCCGGCCAGACGTAGATCCAAAGCACGTTGCTCCATCCCGAATTTTCTCCATAAACCGCTAGCTGGTGCCATCCAGGATCACCGGCCTCAAACCAGCCGTTGATATAACCCTCCCACATGTATCCCAGGGATGCCCATTCCTCGCGCCCGTTCGGATGTCTTTCGTACGACCAGATCTGCTGCGGCTGATCGTTGTTCACGAGAAGGTTCGTTCTTTGGCCGGACCAGTAGCCTGAAGCATCCTGGGTCCACGTCCCGCTATAAAGGATGAAGGCCTGGAGACCTGGCATGGAGACAAGAGCGCGATCGCCACCTCCGATTGAGCTGGCTTGGCTGTATGTGAGAGCCTCCCCCTCAGATAGCTGGGTTGCGGCTTCTCCAGAGGAGGCCGACGGCGTAAGTGCGGGCTGCAAGCTGATGTAGGGCCTCGACGAAGTCGCCTCTCCTGAGGACGACGGCTCGCTGATCGATCCATCCGGATGGTCGGGTCCATCCTCCAATTCAGGTCCGACGGGCGGCATGGACGGAGCTTCCGCAGCATAAACCGAGGCTGAAAATATCACGATGAACGCCAATACGACATAGATTGATGTACTTGCTTTCAACTATCCCCACCCCATTTAATCCTGAAAATCGAAGCCTGAGATGCTGAAATTCATCGATTTTCCATTTTCGCGGGCGAACTCACAAATGTTGAGCCTTTCGAGGAAGATGAGTTTCCTCCTGGAAAATACCCTGTTGTATATGTATTTTTCACGATTTTAAATGCTTTTGGTCGGAGGCCTGGTACGGAATCGAGATCCAGAGGGTGGTGAGACAGAGCTTCAAGCCCCGAAGAGAAAAGGCAGACGAGATGAAAGTTCGAGCCATGCGTGAGGATCTGGAGATTTTACCAGGGGAGAGAATGACGAGACGTTAGAGCATTCAAGTGCTTTTCTAAGACCCAGCCTCGATTTACGAGGAAAATTATCATAAGCTATAATCTCAAGGTGATTTTTCACAGGGACTTTGGTGGAAGGATGGGGTTGGATGAGAAGATGAAGGGCGACGTGATCTCTGCTGTGAGAAAAGAGCTGGAAGAGAACGCGGACGAGAAGGCGAGGGAGAGCGGCCAGCGGTTCTTCAAAGAGGCGGCGTTGCTTCACGGCGTGAAGGCATCCATCGTGAGAGAGATCGCCAAGAGGCGTTTCCGGGAGATAAAGTCGCTGGAGAAGGTGGAGATCTTCTCTCTGTGCGAGGAGCTTTTGAAGTCGGATTACAGCGAGGAGGCCTTTATCGCCTTCGAGTGGGCTTACTCGCTGAGAAGGCAATACAAGCCCGCCGACTTCTTCGTCTTCGAGAGGTGGCTTTCTGATCGCGTCAACAATTGGGCCAAGTGCGACACCCTCTGCAACCACGCCCTCGGCTCCTTCATCGAGATGTACCCCGAATACCTGGAGAACCTCAAGGGCTGGACGGGATCGGAGAACAGGTGGCTTCGGCGGGCATCGGCGGTGACCTTGATCCTCCCGGCCCGGAAGGGCGAGTTTCTGGAGGAGGTCTTCGAGATATCCGACCTGCTCCTCGAAGACGGGGACGACCTGGTGCAGAAGGGCTACGGCTGGATGCTGAAAGAGGCGAGCAAAAAGCACCAGCAAGACGTCTTCGAATACGTCATGAAGAACAAGGGCGAGATGTCACGAACCGCTCTGCGGTACGCCATTGAGAAGATGCCCGCGGATCTGAGGCGAAGGGCTATGGAGAGATGATATCAGCTCGAGTGATGATGAA
>CAZNGI010000217.1:0-2095 GCA_964572505.1 uncultured Methanotrichaceae archaeon
GTCCAAATTCCGCGCCAGGACGAAGCCGGTCCCCCCACCTCAAACCATCTTAAGATGCAAGCTGCAGCAAGGTCTTCTGGACGGTGTTCGTCATCGCCTCCGTCAGCTGCTCCTCGTAGCTCTGGATGAGCTTTCCCGTAGCCTTGTCGTAGGTGAGGTGCCTCTGATAGTCCCGGTCGTTCGTCTGTTCGAAGACGATCCCGTTCTGATCGTTCTGGATCACGGTTATGGTGATGCCGGTATCTGGGTCCGCGTCAACTTCTCCAACCTCGTCGATCTCGAGAGCCACCTCGGGAAGCCAGAATCCCAAAAGCTGACGTGCGCCGCTGGCGGTGTACGCCGGGATCGAGGGAGCTCCCTGGCCCACGAACGTCCACTTGACGATGGACGATTTGGCCTGGACGGAGACTACCTCAGCCTGGAGAGTCACTGGGAAGGGCGAGGCCATAGTCCCTGGGATCTGGTAGACCGTCTGGCCCTGGTAGGTCGTCATCTGACCTGGACGAAGCCAAGTTGGGGCTGCGCCGCCGGCCCAGGGGATCTCGACCTGCTGTCTGTTCCTGAAATCGATTATGCCGGTCTCAAGGGTGGCGCCGTCGGCTGATAGGATGTCGTACCGGTGATGGAGGAGAAGGCCGGTATTCTCGTCGTAGGTCATGGAGTACTTGAGGCCCTGGTGCTTGACCTCGAACCTGATCGCCTGGTAACCCGTTCCAGCAACCTCGACAGGACCGCGAATTATCGTGACGTCATCGTCGTTCCTCTCAGTCGCCTTCGCCAGAACCTCGGGGCTGCACCAGAAGTCGCCGCAACCAGCGGGCACGATCGACCCGAAGCCACCCCCGGCCATAGGTCGCAAATATCCAAGAGGGCCCTGGACGTACATGGACGTCGAGGTGGCGGCGAAAGAGCCCTCCAGGGCCACCACGTCCGTTTGGAGAATGGCCTCGCCCGCCTCGGGCCGACCCTGCTGGTTCACACCCTTGTCGACGGTGGCGTAGTAGGTCGCCCTAAGCCCCTCCGTCACCCACGAGGGGGCGGGCTTCGAGTTCAGCTCGGGGTAGAGTATGGGCAGGGGATTTTCCTTTCCGCTGGGAAGGGTCGGAAGGCTCCCGGCCGATGCTGTGGCTGATAGCGCGATGCATATCGTCAGAAAAACGGCGGCGATGATCTCGATCTTCTTCATTCTTTCACGGCTCCAGATCGCTTCGTCGGTGAATATCTCACGAATCGGATATATAGAGATGGCATGGTGGCCTAAAATGCAGAATCCTTTAAAAAGAAATAACTGAGCGTCCCATCTCAACCCGACGGGACAACTCTGCCTGGGATATCGATATTGGCAGTATAGCTTCCACCAGCATCTGAGCCGGTCCCTTCGGTGCCAATTTGAAAGCCGTCAACCTCCACGTTGTAGCCCTTCAGCCAGCTGGAGACGGCCGTCACTTCGGCGCTGCCGGAGGGGGCCGTTCCCGGCATCGAAGCCCCTGAGCCGCTGCTGGACCATGGAGAACCGCCGGAAGAGGATGTCCCCGTCGTCGATGCGGAGGGTGCATTACCGGGTGAATACCACTGCCAGCCAGTAAACCGGTCGTGACCTTCTAATAGGTTGATTTTTATAATTGTAATTTACTATTTTAATTGGAGATAGCAAGATGGCAAGAAGGGGGCCCAAAGCCAAAGTTCACAGATGTGTCATCTCCTAACGAAGATTGTACTTTGTATGGGGCGACCGGCAAAGGAAACGTTATCGGTAACTCGAATATTCCGCGGGAGGACTAACAGCGTCTTTTACGATCTGAGGACAGAAGAAGATGAGGTCCTCACTGCATTGAAGATGATCCCTAAGGGCATGAGCCTTCGTGGTGCGGCCGAGGTTCTAGAAGTCAAACTTGATACAGTGAGACGGTGGCTTTCAAGGGCTGCAGAGCACAGCGAAGAGGCGAACAAAGCTCTCATGAAGGACCTCGTCGTCTCAAAGGTCGAGCTTGACGAGCTCTGGACCTTCGTTCAAAAAAACAAGTACCGAGAATGGAAGCGTATGAAGACGACGGGACCTCGATCTGGGCGAGCTTCGCATCAGAATGCCGTCTTG
>CAZNGI010000218.1:0-1986 GCA_964572505.1 uncultured Methanotrichaceae archaeon
GGCGTCTTCGTCCACGAGGCCGTGGGCCACGCCACCGAGGCGGACATAGTTCTCGAGGGTGGATCGATCCTGGAGGGAAAGATCGGCGAGAAGATCGGTTCAGACCTTGTGACGGTGAAAGACGACCCCAGCCTCCCCCTCTACGGACGCTACCCCTTCGACGACGAGGGGAGCAGTTCAGGCGAGACGATTCTCGTCGAAGACGGCGTTCTGAGGTCCTACCTACACACACGGGAGACGGCGGGCCGGTTGGGCGGGGTCCCCAGAAACGCCCGGGCCCAGGGGTGCGCAAGGCCCGTCGTGAGGATGAGCAACACCTACACCGCCCCTGGAAAAGACGGCTGGAAGTTCGAGGAGATTCTGGATGAGATGAGAGACGGAGTCTACCTTCTGGGCAGCCGGGGCGGCCAGGTTAGCACCGCCGAGGGCGTATTCCAGTTCAACGCCAAGCGCGGCTACCTCGTCGAGAATGGGGAGGTGACCTCGCTTCTCAGGGACGTCTCCCTCTCGGGCCACATCCTCGAGATCCTGGCGAGGGTTAAGGTCGTCGGAAACGATCTCAAGTTCAACAGCGGCAGGTGTGGAAAGTCCGGCCAGCTCGTCCCGGTCAGCGACGGCTCGCCCCACCTCCTCATAGAGGAGGCGACGGTCGGCGGATCGGGATGAGGGCTCAAGGGTGAAGACGCTCAAAATGAGATACGAGGAGCCGATCTATTCATGCAGGCAATCGTTTTAGCAGCAGGCGAAGGGTCCAGAATGCGGCCGCTCACCTCTTCGCGGCCCAAGGTCATGCTTCCCGCAGGTGGAAAGCCCTTTCTTGAACATATGGTCAAAAGAGCGTCCAAAGCCGGAATAACCGAGTTCATCTTCGTCGTAGGCTATCGATCGGAATCCGTCATGGAGAAGTTCAAAGACGGCGGTGATTTCGGGACAGAGATAGAGTATGCAGTCCAAAAAGAACAACGAGGCACCGGCCACGCCCTTATGATGGCTGAAGAGACGGCTGAAGACCGGTTTCTGGTTCTCAATGGTGACGTTCTGACAGATACGTCCTCTTTGAAGAGGGTGGTGGAGACTGGCAGACTCGCGGTGGCTGCCAAAAGGGTCAAGGACCCTTCAAGATACGGCGTCTTCGAGGTCGATGGAGGAGCGCTTAAGTCCGTGAAGGAGAAGAGCCGGTCACCTCCATCGGACTTGGCCAACGCGGGAATATATCTTCTCGACGAGAAGATCTTTGAGGTGCTGAGAGACGTTCCAGTCTCTGAGAGGGGTGAGTACGAGCTCACTGACGGTTTGAACGCCCTCGTATCGAGTGGAGAAGAGATACGGGTGACTGAGATCGAGGACTGGATCGAGATTGGCAGACCCTGGGACCTATTGAACGCTAACGAAAAGCTGCTCGGTTTTGAGCAATATTCCGTCCTGGGTGACGTGGAGCCGAACGCGTCGCTTTCTGGCAAAGTATCTGTTGGCGGTGGGACGAGAATAAGGTCTGGCTCTTACATCGAGGGACCGGTGGTGATCGGGGAGAACTGCGACATCGGGCCCAACTGTTTCATCAGGCCTTTTACGTGCATAGGAGATCACGTCCGCGTAGGCAACGCCGTAGAGATCAAGAACAGCACGATCATGGAGAATACGAACGTTGCCCACCTGAGCTATGTTGGAGATAGCGTCATCGGGTCCAACTGCAACTTCGGGGCTGGAACGATAGTGGCAAATCTCCGTCATGACCGCGGAGACATCCGGTCCTACATCAGGGGAGAGAAGGTGAACAGCGAAAGACACAAGCTCGGAGTGATAATGGGCGACGATGTCAAGACCGGAATCAACACATCGATATATCCTGGAACGGTGATCGAGTCAGGTTATCGGGGCAAGCCTGGTGAGGTACTGCGGGGATGGGCCAAGGCATAGAGGCGAAAATAGTCTTTTTGAGAAAGGTCTCAGGATATCGGCTCAGAGATTCAACATATCCCGGAAAAG
>CAZNGI010000219.1:0-1944 GCA_964572505.1 uncultured Methanotrichaceae archaeon
TCCCAGCCGATCAGCGAGTTTCCGCACTTGATGTTCTCGCCGAGGTCTGGAAGCGCCCGCTCCTGGAAGAGCTTCAGCTGCTTTGAAAGGGTCTCCTCGCTCTCGCCCTCCAGGACCTTGAGGTGAAGGGAGAGCTTAGTCACCTCCACGGCCTGGGGGTCGATGTCCACGCCGCGGATGTTGTTGAGGAGGATTCGCTTCCTCTCCTCGGTCGTCAGTTTCCACTCGCCGCCCGAGGCCTGAAAGATGGGAAAGTGGTTCTCGTTCGACTGGTTTTTCTTCTTTCCTTTTCCCTTCCCCTTTCCCTTCCCAGCTCCGGTTGTGGTGTTGGTAGTGTTGGTGGCGTAATCGTCGGGGAGCAGGGCAAAAACCTCCTTCGAGGCTACGGTCTTTCCCGCCTCCAGGAGGGGTACGAGCTTCTCTGCGTACCAGTCCCGGTGCCAGTCGAGGAGCTTCTGGTACGCGCCGATGAGAAACGAGCCCGAGCCGCAGGCGGGGTCCAGGACCCGCAGGTCTGAGGCGGCGGCGGGGGTCGCGCCTTCGAGGAGCTTTCCGACGGTGTTTTCGACGATGTAGTTCACGATGTAAGATGGCGTGTAATAGACGCCGCCAGCCTTCCTGACCTCTGGTTTGTACTCGACTTTGGCCCGATGACCTGCTGTGAGGCTGATCACCTTTCCCAGAAACTGCTCGTAGACCTGCCCCAGGATCTCTGGCGGCAGCACCGAGAACTCGTAAGGGCTGTCGGGATAGTAGAGGTCTCTGATGATCTCTTTGAGGATCTTGTCGTCGATCTCCAAACTCAGGGTCAATTCGTCGGGCGGCTCCTCGCGTTCGGGGTCGCTTTCGAAGTGGAAGAGGCCGGAGTTGTAACGCTCGTCGGCCCGGCGGAAGAACTCGATGAGCCTCGGGTAGACCCTCGATCCATCCAGGAGGGACTGGAGCCAGCCATATTTTTCAATGCCCCGATCCTCGCAGATCCGGAGGAAGACTATCCTGTCGATGGTCCGCTGAACCGAGAAGTTCAGCTCTCGGGTGGTGAGGTCAGGATTCCGCAGTGCGATATTTCGGGCGAGAAGGTCCCGCCAGTTCTCGATATCCTTGAGGAAGGCGGCGTCCACCTCGGCCGTCCCTCGTTTTGTCTTGGTGGATTCGACGTACTTGTCAAAGGAGCCTTTGAGGACCTCATCCCGCGAGAAGATCGAGGCGATCTCGTCCCACCGGTCGACGTACTCTTTGTAGGTGAAGTACTTGACCCGGGCCTTGGACGCCTTATCGCTTTTGACCGGCTTGATCCTGCCGTCGTAGACCGCCAGCTCCTCAAAGTCTGTCAGGATTCCCAGGGGGAGGTGTTTTGCAGACCAGGAGTAGCGGCGCAGCTGGAAGGCGGGGCTGATGTCGTCTTTGAGGTTGACGGAGGGCTTCTTCGCCTCGACGAAGAATTTCCGGGCACCGCCGATCCGAAAACAGTAGTCAGGAGCCTTGGTGGAGGCTCCCACCTTTATGGCGTCCTCGTGGATCACGTCCTTGTAGGCCTCGGCGTAGCCCCGCTCGTTGTCCACGTCCCAGCCCAGCGCCTTGAAGAACGGATCGATGAACTCGCGCCGGAGCTGGGTCTCGTTGTACAATCCCGATCGGTAGGATTCGACGTTCCGCTCGAACCGCTCCACCAGCTTTGCGATCTCTCCAGGCGCCGCCAACTCTTCTTCCCTCCGCATTGAGATCCTCTGATCAAATGATAAAATTGTCGGACGCGGGTCGCAGCAAAAATTGGAGCGGATGGGGTGGATGGAATTGAAGTGAAGGGATGGATGGTGCGGATCGTGCGGATAGTGCGGATGAAGTGGACGGATGTGTAGGGATGGATGGAATCGGAGACGCGGCTGATTCCCATCGAAAATCGAACAATCCAATTTTAGCTCCGAAGGGGCCGCGAAGACTCCC
>CAZNGI010000220.1:0-1896 GCA_964572505.1 uncultured Methanotrichaceae archaeon
ATTCTTCCACGTCTCCATATAATTTCGTCAGGGAGTATCTCACGGATCGGATATATAGGTTGTATGGTGGCTGAAATGGCTGAACTATTTAATAGAAATAATTAAGTGTCTATCATCTCCAGATGCATAGCAACGTCGTTTATTTTAAATTGAATACCCCGCAGCTTGCTGCGGTTGGGATGGTCAAATAATCAACTCAACAGTTTGAATCGGGCCACGGATAATCTAAGTGGCGGGTATCGGGAAGCATATGATTGGCTTAATAATGATGCTATTTGCGGTCTATCGGCTTAACAGGGCGGCGGCGCGAATATGCCCCGCTGCTTGCAGCGGGGTGCGCCGCCGCCAGTTTGACTAAATATGATTGTTGATTTGATGATAACACAACCGAAAAAGATAGAAGAATTATACGGAAAAATCCCGACATCTGCCCAAAATGCAATAGCAAAGAGGGATTCTAAAACATAACGTGAAACGATAACTAGCAACATTTTAGACTTCCATTTAAATGAAACGGGGTGTCTTTCGGTCCATCCCCTACCTCACCACAGGACAGGTGGCCTGCGACCAGCCTTTAAGGCCGCCGAGAATCGCGGTAAAGTTCCTCACTCTTGATGGTGGATCGAAGCCGCCGCCAGTTTGACTGAAATCGTGAGGGTCGGGACAGCAAATGCGCCTCGCTCCAGAGAAAGGCGTATATATCCCGGATCGCTTCAGTGAGCGGCCTTGAAATAGAGCCGAAACCGACCGAGAGCCCCTTCCCCATGTACGACGCCCAAATCCTCATTCAAACGATCTCGCCCACCGGGAACTTTCCCCTCCTCGTCCTGGCGGCGGTTCTCGTCGCCATAGCAGGAAGGCAGCTTCTGAGGACGAGGGTGATGATCTGGCAGATCATGCTCGCTGGGGCCGTCGCCGTCCTCCTGGCAGGCTCGATATCCCCCACCGACGCCCTGGGAGCGATCAACCCTGACGTGATGCTCTTTCTCGCGGGGATGTTCGTCGTCGGGGTGGCCCTGGAAGAGAGCGGCTACCTCGCGAGCCTCTCCTACCGGCTCTTCAAAAGGGCCGGAAGCGTCGACCGGCTCGTTTTGACGATACTATTCGGGACCGGGGCCCTTTCCGCGATCTTGATGAACGACACCCTGGCCATCGTCGGAACCCCCCTCCTCCTCCACTTCGCGAAGAAGTACGAGATCTCGCCCAAGCTCCTCCTCTTATCCCTCGCCTTCGGGGTGACGATCGGAAGCGTCGCAAGCCCCATCGGAAACCCCCAGAACCTGCTGATAGCCTTGGGCGGAGGGGTCCCAAATCCCTTCGTCACCTTCTTCCGGTACCTGGCCTTGCCCACCGTCATCAACCTCTTCATCGCCTACGGAATTTTGAGGCTTTTTTTCGGGAAGGAGTTTGGGGATCGGGTCCTGAACCACGGCCGGGAGTCGGTGGAGGACCGGCACCTTGCGCATCTGTCCAGGGTCTCCCTCGCCCTGGTGGTGATTTTGATCGCGGTCAAGATCGTCTCGGTCTCTTTCGGATTTGGATCCCCCTTCGGCCTGACCGAGATCGCTCTATTATCGGCCCTTCCCATCCTCGTCTTCAGCCCCAGGAGGCTCGAGATGGCAAGGAAGGTCGACTGGAGAACGCTGACCTTCTTCGCATCGATGTTCGTTTTGATGGAGAGCGTCTGGGACGCGGGCTTCTTCCAGCAGGCGTTAAACGGCTCGAGCCTCGAGGCGACCTCCATTCCCGTGATCCTCGCCACCAGCGTCCTGTTGAGCCAATTCATCTCGAACGTCCCCTTCGTGGCCCTCTACCTTCCGCTCCTCTCCCACCTCGATTCGTGGTAGTGCACCAGCAGTGAGTTGATGTTATTATACTATTACGTCCTATCTCATT
>CAZNGI010000221.1:0-1804 GCA_964572505.1 uncultured Methanotrichaceae archaeon
TCCCCACACCATTCCCATGTTACCAACCATGCTTTCATAGATCCAACATTGTGAGAATTATCCTAAAATACTTTTTGGGAATCGAGGCATTTCTGCTGTAGACGCGCTTCAGCCCCTGCATCCCTCCCGATCTTCGCCGCCCTCGCATCGGCGGTCGGAGCGCGTCGGCTCGGATCGCCCCATCTACGGATATTTTCCATCCAGCAACGCGGGAGCCACCCATTTCAGAGGGACCCCAAAAGATGAAGACCGTGAAGTGCCGCGAAGTCATAGTTCTAACTCCTGTTCTCGAGATAAAGAGGGGGGTGAGTCCTTCGACCACGCCGACCACGTTTTCCAGGGACAGGATCAACATGCCAGTGACTCTTCGAGAATAAGCCAGAAGGGGCGACACCTTTAGGTATAGATGGGAAAACGATGATGCAGGTGATATAGTTGGTCAAAGTAGGGCTCGTCAGATGTGAAGGCGCTATGAGAATTTGCCCCGGAACATCCTGTTTCAGGGCGATAAGAGAGAAAACCGGAAGCTTTGCTCAGTATTCAGACGAAGAAATAGAAATCATAGGAATGGTACCCTGTGGAGGTTGTCCAGGCAGAGATGCCGTCCGCCAGGCAGCAGAGATGGTGCGAAGAGGTGCTGAGGTGATCTTCCTGGGAACTTGCATGATAAAACCGATACCATCTGAGCCGATTTGCAAGTACTCCGCAGAGATAGCTGAGGCCATCAGAAAAAAGACTGGTGTTGATGTCGTAATGGGCACCCACTGATGATAATATCCATCTTTTTATCAACGACCGATCGCGGGATGACGTCACTGGCACCCAGAAGCCGGGAAGGGGGGGGTGCCGCATAGAAACATTTTTTGTAGACCGTGATGGCCTCTGTCCAAGGGAGTGAGAAGATGACCGGGGACGAGACTTACCGTGGGTGGAAAAATTATCAAACGTGGGTGATCGATCGCTGGCTGAGGTACGACTCGGATAGCCTCACCAGGCTCTACGAGGGAGCAAAAGCAGCCGGCGATCGGCACACCTTCGCGAAGTCGTTAAAAGAGGCGTTGGGGGCCGAGGCCAAGGATATGCTGGAGGCTGGCGACCTCTTCCCTACAGCGCGGGGTATCTTTGGCGACCTTCTCTGCCATTCTTTAGACCGCATAGACTTCGAAGAAATAGCAGATCACGTCTTTGACGAGATCGAAGGGGAGGAGACCAAGGAGAGCGGAGGTGAGGACACAGAGCCGGCCACCTTGGCTGATCTCCGAGAAGCTTACAATCTGGCGATTGAACGGGGCGAGGACTCCTTTGTAATCGGTGGGATGGAGTTTCAAACATTTTTTGCCAGATACATCTTGAACTTTTCTGAGAGATATAACGTGCTGGACACGGCTTCTCTGAGGGACATGATCCAAAAGGACAAGTGGTGAATTTATGATGGAATTTGCCTTTGGCCGGGAATGAAAGGGTCTTGCTAGAGGTCTCTCAAAGTTGTCCATCGCCGGATCATCAGACCCGACACTCCGCCTTTCGGACCCGCCCCTCGACTAACCTCGCCTCTAGCCACCCTGAAGGCGAAGCGCTTGACAAACATCTCCGCCGCCATGGGGACAGCCCGTGTCCTCGTCCTCGCCGGGAATATTCCCACCATAGACGCGCCTCAGCCCCGCATCCCAACCGATCGCCGCCGCCCTCGCCTCGGTGGTCGGAACGCGTCGGCTCGGATCGCCCTCCTTACGGTGCTTTTCCCTCCGAGAAGAACCTGGCCTAGATACTGCGCCACCCCACCAGAAGGCCGAAAAATGAGGGC
>CAZNGI010000222.1:0-1749 GCA_964572505.1 uncultured Methanotrichaceae archaeon
CTTAATTATGCTTATGTGCGCGCGCGCCACGTCAAAAGAGGCAAAACGCCCCCCCAGCGATCTCCCCTACGATCTGGAGGAGCCTGAAGACGAAACCGAGATCACCAGGGCATTGATGCGACTCTCGGAGCGGGCGCTGTCTAAATATGCAGACAAAGAACCGGACCTCTACTGATGAAAGGAAAGATCGTCGTAATCCCCTTCCCCTTCACAGATTTGAGTAACTACAAGCTGAGGCCCGCCCTGGTCCTTCACGAATACAAAAACGATGCATTGGTCATCGGTTAAG
The DNA here is from genome assembly GCA_964572505.1 of uncultured Methanotrichaceae archaeon. Taxonomy (GTDB): domain Archaea; phylum Halobacteriota; class Methanosarcinia; order Methanotrichales; family Methanotrichaceae; genus Methanocrinis. Next base: position 290 of record CAZNGI010000222.1, read on the forward strand.
GATTTTGAGCTACATAATCTTGCAGTTTTTCACACGAATTACGCGTTGCATAAACGAGGTACGATTTCAAGAATGGCTTGCTGTAACCTCTTTGATCAAGCCAATCTCACCGGACTTGCTACCGAGATCGCTGCCACATCGCGATTCTTGCCTTAACCGATGATCCATGAAAAACGATGTTGTAGTGGCTTATATCTCATCAGTATTGCCCTCAAACCTCTCGCCAATGGATGTTTTTGTATCAAGAACGTGTGCATCCTTCAAGCGGACGGGACTGATAACCGACTCCGTCTTAATGCTCAACAAACTTGCAACGATCGAGAGGTCGCTCATTATCCGTATCCTCGGAGAAGTTGATGACGATCTGAAAGCAGAGATTAATATTAAGCTTTCAGAATGTTATGGGCGGTGAACGCCCGAAACTTTATCCAGCGAGATCACACGGCCACGGGACAGAGCGTGGCGGTTCTGTGAGAGGAGGTCTTCTGCGGATATACAATTTCTATTTAGAGACGGGAGCCGCCTCCGGAATCCCGAATTTCGACGACAAAGGTTATAGGCTGCCGCCGATTCTGCTATGCGGGAATCCTCATGGACGGCATATCCACCCTTCTGATCGCCCTCGGCCTCGCCATGGACACCTTTGCGGTATCGGTGACCAGCGGCGTGACGGTCACCCACGACAGGCTCAAGAGCGCCCTCACGGCCGCCTTCTTCTTCGGCGCCTTCCAGGCCGTCATGCCCGTTATCGGCTGGTTTGGCGGGTCCGAGTTCAGAGACTTTGTCACCGGGTACGACCACTGGGTAGCCTTCGGCCTTCTGGCGCTGATAGGCGGAAGGATGATCCACGAGTCGGTGGCGACCGAGCCGGGCGAGCGGGTGGCAAACCTCCTAGACCTTCGGGTCCTCACGTTCCTGGCCGTCGCCACCAGCATCGACGCCCTGGCCGTCGGTGTCACCTTCGCCTTCCTCGAGGTCCCAATCATAGTCCCCGTGGCGATCATCGGCGTCGTCACCTTTGTCCTCTCGTTTCTCGGGGTTTACATCGGGAACCGTTTCGTAGGCTTCTTCGAGAACAGAATCGAGATCGTCGGCGGGCTTATTCTGATCGGGATAGGCCTCAAGATCCTTCTGGAAGACCTCGTCTTTTAGCCTCTTATCCATACCCCGAAACGGACCTTTTTCCCGATGATTATATGCTTTCGACCTCGCAACCTCCCGATCCAGGAGGTGAGGGCGAGCCGTGGCGAAGAGTTTCTGGACGGCGTGGTCTTCTGGCTGAGTCCACGGTGGAAAGGGGCCAAGTTGATCCCATTCCAGATACATCGGAGATCGTAGCCGAAGAGGACGGGCACCGTCTTATATGTACTTTTGATCGACAGGGGGTAGAGGTGGCATATAAGACAGGGTGGTGACCGTTTATCCGGTTGATGTTATATAATATGGGTGTGTAAGTAGTT
>CAZNGI010000223.1:0-1616 GCA_964572505.1 uncultured Methanotrichaceae archaeon
ATCTCATCAATTGAGTTTGCCGATGCTGGTTGTTGGGTGCTGAATAGTTACCAGAATTTTAGCTGCAATTAGTATCAATAGCTTAATACAAATATTTAAATCTATCTGAATAATGCCGTCTTGTAGATTCCAGAAAGTCTAGAACAATAAACTAAGACATCTCGACCTGAATCTTAACCTATTATACGTCCATACTATCCTGGAGGGTCGTAATTACTTTATGGATTGGAATTCAGATCCGCCTGAGAATAAGGCGCTATAAAATACCGCTTGTCCCAGAGAGTTCTTCGCTTTGATTTTTTATAAGATCACGTCCTTTGGGCAGGCACTAGAAACTCCAGCCTACTTCGGTATCACAATTCGACTGGTATCCCCGTCGAAAAGGTAAAATGCCTGTACATCTCTGCACGTCAATGGAGGAGAATGTCATGAAAGTCCTTGTCAGCGACTCTCTATCAGAAGAGGGCGTACGAAAGCTGGAGACAGAGGCCGAGGTTGACGTGATCACCAACCTCTCCCCGGAAGAGCTCATAGAGAAGATCAAAGATTACGACGCCCTGGCCATCCGTAGCGGGACCAAGGTGACGGCCGAGGTGATCGCCGCCGCAGAAAAGCTGAAGGTCATAGGGAGAGCGGGCGTCGGGGTCGACAACATAGACATCGATGCCGCCACCAAGAAAGGCATAATCGTCGTCAATACCCCCGGCGGAAACACCATCTCTGCGGCAGAGCACACCATCGCCATGATGCTCTCCCTCGCAAGAAACATCCCCCAGGCGAATAACTCCCTCAAGTCCGGAGAGTGGAACAGAAAGAAGTACACCGGGGTCGAGGTCTACAACAAGACCCTCGGCATCGTGGGCCTGGGCAGGATAGGGGCCGAGATCGCATCCAGGATGAAGTCCTTCGGGATGCACATCCTCGCATTCGACCCCTTCGTGACCGAGGAGAGGGCCGCAGACCTTGGAATCAAGCTCGTATCCCTCGACGAGATATTCAAAGAGAGCGACTTCATCACAGTCCACACGCCTCTGACCAAAGAGACCCGAAACCTCATCGATGAGGAAGTTTTCAAGATCATGAAACCGGGCGTTCGGCTGATCAACTGCGCCCGCGGCGGCATCATAAACGAGGAGGCCCTCGCCAAGGCCGTGGCCGAGGGAAGGGTCGCAGGAGCCGCCGTCGACGTCTTCACCAAGGAGCCGCCAACCGACAACCCACTGATCGAGCAGAACGGCATAGTCGTAACGCCTCACCTCGGAGCCTCCACCGCCGAGGCCCAGGTGAACGTGGCGGTGGCGGTGGCAGACCAGATCCTGGCCGTGGCGAGAGGAGAGCTTCCCCCCAACGCCCTGAACATGCCCGCCATATCTGCCGAGACGATGGCGGTGATGAGCCCCTACATGGACCTGGTGGAGAAGATGGGACGCCTGGTGGCGCAGCTCGGTGAGGACGGGTACGACAAGCTGGAGATCGTCTACGGCGGCACCGTCTCCGAGAAGGACACAAAGCCCGTCACCATCTCGGCGGTCAAGGGCTTTTTGGAGGCGATCGGCCACGACGCCAACTTCGTAAACTCCCTGGTGAAGCTGAGGGACTGCGGGATCGCCCTCACC